>JAKQDP010000063.1 GCA_029558735.1 bacterium
TAAGAGAATATGTCCATTGGTACAATCATGAGAGATACCATTTAGGCAAGAATATGAACGGATTAACCCCTATGCAGAAACTAAATCAATATATGTCATCGGTCGAGCCAAAAGTGTCACCCTTGACTGTTAACTAAACAGTCTTAAAAAATCAACTTAAGACGTTAACTAAATTAATTGAGACGCTTATTTCTAACCTAAAGCCAGCTGAGCCAAATTTTCATCATCAGCCAAAAGTTGATAAATGCTTAAAACATCATCTTCATTGACCGCTGACAAGTCGGCAAACTTCATAACTTCATAGCTATCTAAGTCGGTAATCAAACCAATGGAAGTAATACCCAGATGATTGGTCATCACCAGGGCCAACACGGCCGACTGACAGCGTTTGCACTTGACATAAATCAAGTGGGCGCCATCATTCTCGTCCAAAACTTTGGCTTCAACCGGATTATACTGATAATGGCAAACCGGGCAACGGGAAATTATTTTTAAGCCCTCACCGGGAAATTGACCGGCGCCGGACGGAAATATATCATTCATTGATTAAAAATTTAATAATGTAATAGATAATTTAATTATATCGGCTAAAAAACTTATGTCAATATCGGCCATTGCCACCAACTACTCAACTACGCTGGGCAATCAAACCAAACTTATTAATATTCAAGATGACCCCCAATAAAATCATGGTTGTCACCAAAAAACTGCCGCCGTAAGACACTAGGGGCAAAGAAATGCCCGTGACCGGCAATAAACCAACCCCCATGCCGATATTGATAAAAACATGGACAAATAAAACAATCATCACCAACAAAGAAAAAAACATACCAAAATCATCAGGAGCATTAACAGCGATTTTGTACAGCCGCCAAAAAAGCAGACCAAAAAAAACCAACACAAATAATACTCCAATAAAACCAAGCTCCTCGGCAATCACGGCAAAGATAAAATCCGTCTGACTCTCGGGAATGAATTTGAGCTGGCTTTGACTGCCAAACCCCAAGCCCCGCCCTAACATCCGGCCGGCGCCCACGGCGATGATTGATTGACGGACATTATAACCGCGGCCAAGCGGATCAAGCGACGGATTGATAAAAGTTTTAATCCGATCTTTTTGGTAATCCTGAAAAACAAACAACCAAGCCACAGTAAACATAACCGCAATTGAAAAAATAATCAGTAATACGTGGCGCTTCTTCTTGGCCACCAACAAAAAAGAAATAAACCAAGTAAAAAATAAAACCATGGCGGAACCGAAATCAGGCTGAAGCATTACTAGAGCCAAGGGCACGAGCATCACTAAGGCAACAAAACTCAACTGCCAAAAATTGCCGACTGAACGCGAATATCGGCTGTAAACTCCGGCCAAAACAGTAATTAAAAATATCTTCATGAGTTCCACCGGCTGAAAACTGAACCAGCCCAAGTCAAACCAACCGCGAGAGCCGCGAATAGTGGAACCTAATGGCGTCAACACCAAAATCAATAAAACCAAACCCAGAATATAGCCCGGCCAAGAAATTTTCTGCCAATAGTGATAATTTAGATTGGCGAATATAAACATTCCTGCCAAGCCAACCATCAACCAGACTAATTGTTTTTTAAAATTAAGAAACTCCCCCAGGCCTTGGCCCAGGGCAACACTGTAAATGGCGGCTAGACCAAAACAAACAAGAAAAAAGACAGCAGCAATCAGCGTCCAATCCATTCGCTTGAAGATATTGAAATAATGATCAAATTTCATAATAATTTATTGTTCGTATCTTAAAGCATTAATCGGATCCATCGTGGCGGCGCGCCGAGCGGGCCAGTAGCCAAAAATCAGGCCAACACTGGCACAAAAGAAAAAGGCGATAATTACCGATTCCGGCGGCAGAATAAAACGCCATGTCGCAAAGCCAAGCTGACCGGCCACTAAACTGATTAAGAAAGAAAGGCTGACACCAATAACAATACCAATCAAACCACCAAACACCGTTACCACAATCGCCTCCCAGAGAAACTGCCACAGAATTTGGCCTTTTCTGGCGCCAATAGCCTGCCGCAAGCCGATTTCAAAGGTACGCTCAGTCACCGAAACATACATAATATTCATAATGCCGACCCCGCCCACCAACAAAGAAATACCGACAATTGCCACCAACAACAAAGTAATACCGTTAAAAACCGTATCAATCATCTCCATGGCTTCTTTGGCGGTTGTCACTGCAAAATCATCTTCCAATTCATTGGCCGTATCGTGCCGTTCCCGAAGCAAAGACACAATCTCCGCCGCCGTTTCCTCCTGGTTGGCAGTATTGTGCACTCGGGCATTAATGAACATTAAATGATCTATGCCCAATATTAATTTTTGGGCCGTCTGCAACGGCAAATAAATCATGCTGTCAAAGTCAAAACCAAAAGTGGCTCCTCGCTCTTTAGCAATGCCGACTACCTTGAGTCTAAGCCGGCCCAATCTGACACTTTGGCCGATTGGGTCTTGATTGCCAAACAAATCACTGGCCACCTGGCTGCCCAAAATAACTACCTTGGCTAAATTATCATCTTCTTCATCGGTATAAAGCCGTCCCCGGCTAATTTCCACTCCCATCATCACTGGCGCCAACTGTGTTCCAGCTAAATAATTAACCACCTGATTTCGATCAAGATAAGAAATAACTCCCTGACCCATTATGCCGGCGCCATATTCTTTGACAGTTGACAGCTGATTTATTTTCTCGGCATCAGCCAAAGTGAGGCTGGTAATTTCTATACCACTAGCCAAGGTAGTGACGCTGGAAACTGAATTTCTGCCGGTCGACGGTACTTTTATTTCAATTTGAACAAAATCAGTGCCAAAAGCTTCAAACTCTCCCAGTATTAATCCCTTGATGCTCTCGCCGGCCGACATCACCACAATCACAGCGGCAATACCAATAACAATGCCCAATACCGTCAGACTGGCCCTGACTCTATAGACTTGGAGCGATTGCCAGGCCAAGCGAAATGGCAAAATAAGTTGTTCTAAGGCAGGGCGCATAGTAAAAAATTTCTAAGCTATATTATTAATAAAACTCATTCCCGCGGTGGGGATTTAAAATCATAAATTTAAAATCTCAACCACTAAACTTTTAAAACTTTTCTATTCGTATCTTAGAGCCGATATCGGATCAAGTCTGGCCGCCTTTCTGGCTGGATATAAGCCAAAAATTAAGCCGACAATTACCGCCACACCCAGTCCCAATAAAATCGAGCTGGGGGTTATCACCAAATCCCACCTAAAACCCAGATAGCGGGCAATCAAAGCAACAACCGCCGATATTAACCAGCCCAAAACTATACCGATAATCCCGCCCATAATGGTAATGGCCACTGTTTCAGAAATGAATTGCCACATAATATGACTATAGCAAGCGCCAACCGCTTTTCGCAGGCCCACCTCTCTGATTCTTTCGTTGACCGCCGCCAACATAATGTTCATCACGCCAATCCCGCCGACCAGCAAAGAAATACTGGCAATGGCCACCAAAAAAAATTTAAGAGCATCAGTGACTGATAACAAAATATCCAACGCTTCCTTGGTGTTGCGAACAGAAAAATCATCCTCACTGGGATTGTCAATATTGTGGCGATCGCGCAATAACATAGTTATTTCCTCGACCGCCTGGTCTAAATTATCAGCCTGATTGACTTTCACTCGGATAGAATTGACATGATTGATGCCTAAAATAATGTTCTGAGCGGCCGAGACCGGAACAAGTACCTGATTATCCTGATTCTGGAAGCCCGTAGCGCCTCGTTGTTTCATTACTCCCACCACCTCAAAAATTTCTTTCTTGATTTTTATTCTCCGGCCAATCGGGTCTTGGCCATTGAATAAATCTTGCCAAATCTGATAACCCAAGACTACCACTCGAGCATTGGCCATCTCTTCTTCTTCGGTAAAAAATCGACCCAAGACAACTTCAGTATCTTCAACATTGATATAGTCAGCCATCACGCCGTAAAAATTAACACTTAAACTGTTGCTTAAATAGCTGACAGTACCCACGCCCGAATTATAACTGGACACTGCTGTCACGTTATTAACCTGGCGTTTAATTGCTAAAGCATCTTCGTATTTAAGGCTGGTTAAGGCGATCCCAAAAATCGAGGCGGGCGGACCCTCTTCGTCTGAAGTACCCGGCAACACTCCAATTAAATTCGTACCCATGGCGTTGAGCTGATTGACAATCAAGCTTTGAGCGCCAGCGCCGACCGACATAATTACAATCACCGAGGCAATGCCAATAATAATCCCAAGACTGGTTAAAAAACTACGAGCTTTATTGGCTCGCAATACTAAAAGGGAAAGTTTGATATTATCAAAAATTTTCATAATAGCGATTGGCCACTGACTTAAAATGAAAATATCCAATAGCCTTGCGGACCAATATCCCTACTTCATCAATTCGCCGTCTTTGGCTCGACGGCGATGATCAACTCTAACATCCTCAATTACCAAACCGTCCCGCAATTTAATAATCCGTTCCGCGTGGCGAGCGGTGTCACTTTCATGGGTAACCAAAATAATCGTGTGTCCCTGATCATTCAAATCTTCCAAAATATTCATCACCGCATTGCCGGATCGGCTATCCAAATTACCCGTTGGCTCATCAGCAAAAATAATGCTCGGCTCAGTAACCAGAGCCCGGGCAATTGCCACCCGCTGTTTCTCACCGCCGGATAACTGATTGGAAAAATTATTAATCCGATGAAGCAAGCCGACGGCCTTAATCGCCGCCTTAACCAACTGATCGTGATTTTTTTGCTTGCTATAAAGCAAGGGCAATTTGACATTATTATAAACAGAAGTGCGCGGCAATAAGTTAAAAGCCTGAAATACAAAGCCGACTTCTTCATTTCTAATCTTGGCTAATTCATCATCAGCCAAATTGCTGACATCGCGGCCCTTAAAAAAATATTTGCCCTCGGTCAAAGTATCTAAAAAACCAAGAATATGCATCAAAGTTGATTTACCCGAACCAGACGGACCCATAATCGCCACAAATTCACCTTGATTGATTTTAAAATCAAGACCGTATAACACTTTGGTCACCATCTCATCATTGACATATTCTTTTTTAAGCCCCTGGACTTCTATTAAAGTTTTACTTGCCATAAAATTAACAATTTATAAATTAACCACTACCCAAACATTAATTGGCCGCTCCGTTTTTCTTAAAAGTCACCACCTTGTCACCAACCGTCAAACCAGAAATAATCTCCACCAAGCCATCATCGCCGCGCAAACCGATTTCCACGGTTTTTTCCACCACTTGATTACCAGCAACTAAGACTTCGACATATTTTTCCGGCACTTCACCCAGAATGGCCTCACGCAATTTAACCGCCCGCTGAGGAATGTATAAAACATCGTTTTTATTAGCCGTGGTAACCGTCACATCGGCAGTCATCCCCGGTTTGATTTGTTCATTGCGACTATCAGAATCAAAACTAACCGTGGTCCGATAATAAATCACGTCTTGGATAATCGTCTGGGCCGGATCGACAAAAGAAACCGTGCCGGTAAAAATTTGGTCATTACCAAAAGCATCCAATTCAATAATCGTTTTATCGCCAATTTTTATTTTAGTAATGTCTGATTCGGCAATATCCACCTTAATTTGATATTGCTCGGTGCTCAACATTTTGACCACCGCGGCCGACAAGTTCGTTTGTTCGCCAATACTATAATTGACCTGAGTAACCGTCCCGTCAATTGGCGCAATAATTGAATAATCGGCCAAATTGGCCAAGGCCTGATTAAGCTGGGCCTGGGCTTGGGCGACCCGAGCTTGAGCGGCGCTAAGTTCAAAATCGCGCGGCCCCGCCTGTTTTAAATCCAATTGCGCCCGATAAATATTCAAGTTTTTTTCCGCGGCTTCAATCTGTGAATCATAACTATTACTACTGTTGGTCAAATTAGCTCGAGCGGTTTGGAGGGCGGTTAATGACGCATTATTAGTTGACTGCTGGCCACTAATATCAAGTTTGATACTATCTTTAGCGGTTTGAGAATAATTAGCATTGATAACAATAGTTTCTGCCAACCGAAAACAATTATTCAATAAGCCGGTTAAATCAGACAATAAGGTCCTTAATTTATCGGCGGCGACAATAATATCTTCACTATCCTTAGCGCTATTGGCCTGATCGATCAAATTTTTAACCGCCTGCCAATCATTGGCTAATTTATAATAATTACTTTCCACCTGACTCAATAAATTATTATCCTGAACTATTAAATTGGCTGTCTTATCATCATTGATAAAATAATTAAAAATGTTGTCCAAAGCCACTTGAGAAGTAAAGGCGCCATTGTTAACCGCATCCAAAATTTTTTCTTTCAGTATTTTAATTTGAATTTCGCGTTCGGCTTTTAAACTGGCCAAATCATTCTCTCCTTTGGCTACTTGTTCTTGACTGACTCGGATGTCTTCGACACTAGACCCTGCTTTAACTCTGGCCAAATCGGCTTGGGCAGCGTATAAATTAGCCCGATATTGCTCCGTCTGAGCAGCTAGGCCGGCCGAATCAATTCGCGCCAATACTTTTCCGGCAGTCACTTTTTCACCTTCTTTTGCCCCTAAAAAAACCAACTTGCCGGCAGTTTTAAAATTTAAACTAATATCCTGAGCCGATTCGACCGAACCGGTAGCGGTAACTGTTTGCGTCAATTGGCCGACCCTCGCCTCTTCAGTGGTATAAGTAATCTCCTGACCACCGTTAAAAGCCACTTTAATTACAATAATAACAATAACCATTAGAACAATTAAAACCAGCCAAAGCCATTTTCGTTTTAAAATTTTTTTCATAAAAAATAAATTATTTTACCAATCAATTATAACATAATCCGTCTTGATTTACCAGTCTTGCGAAATAATGCCAAATCTCTTTTTTTGTGTTAAAATACAACCATTAACCAACCCAGTCAATCGGGTTAACTTGGCGCCTGATTTGACCAAATCCGATTATGTCGGCTAATAAAAAAAGGGTCTTAAACCAACTGCTGATTGCCGCCGGATTGGCGGTGATAATCATGTTGCTATTGCCGCTTAACTGGCTGGATTTTAAGCGTGGTCTTAACCAGAATCAATCATTAAGACCGGAGCTAACAAGGCCAGGGCCGACGCCCTGGCCGGAGCCGTTAGCCACCCCGGAAAAAGTCAAGGGCATTTATTTGACTGGCAATACCTTTGCCAGTGCCAGCCGACGAGACTACCTGATTAAATTGGTAGAAAGAACCGAATTAAATGCGGTCGTCATTGACGTTAAAGACCATCGCGGCCGCTTGGCCTATGACCCTAATTCGCCCTTTTTGGCGACCATACCGACTTCCAGTATTGCCATGGCCAATAATGATTATAAAGAAATTCTGGAAACCCTCCAAGCCAAAAACATCTACACCATCGCCCGGATCACCAATTTTCAGGATCCGGCGGCCGTGGCGAGCTTTCCGGAATTGGCGCTAAAAAATCAAACTGGCTCGGTCTGGCAAGATTTTAAGGGAATGGTCTGGTTGGATATGACCAATCCAGCCAGCTGGCAAATACCGATTGAGCAAGCCAAAGATGCGGCGCTGATCGGTTTTGACGAGGTGCAATTTGATTATATCCGCTTCCCTACCGACGGCAACATCAAACAAATCGCCTATGCCAACCCGCCAGTGGGAAAAAAATATCATACTTTGGCCGAGTTTTACCGTTATTTAGACGAACAACTGGCCGACTTACCAATTCCTCTTTCCGTCGATTTATTCGGCTTGACTTACCATCATCGCGCTGACAGTGAATATGATCTTAATATTGGCCAACGGCTGATTGATGCTGCTTTATATTTTGATTATATCTCGCCAATGGTTTATCCGTCGCATTATCCGACTGGTTATCTCGGCTTTGCCAATCCGGCCGCTCATCCTTATGAAATAGTCAATAAAGCAATGGGCGACGGCAATCTGATTATGGCTCAGGCGACTTCTTCTCGAGCGCTCTCCCGCCCCTGGCTGCAAGATTTTGATTTGGGCGCCAATTATGACGCCAATATGGTCCGCGCTCAAATTAAAGCCGCTGACGCCAACAACACTGCCGGCTGGCTCATTTGGAATGCGTCCAATCGCTATACCGAAGACGCATTTCTAATTGAAACTGAACAATAAACATCATTGACAAAAAATAAACTATGTTCTATACTTGATAAAGTATTTTTAAATAAAGCCCTTTACAAAGGAGGACAAAATGCTGGTCAAGGTAGTGGTCCACTGTCAAGCAAATACTCGACATATCACCGGCGAAAAAGGGGTAAAATGGAATCTGGAACGCCAATTGGGAGGCTGTCTCGCCTATTCTCCTTTCACCGGCTATCTCGCCGGCGATAAACTCCAAGCTTTCTTGAAAGAATGCCAAGAAGCCGATGTGGTAATCACCGACGCCTGGACCCACCCCGAAAAAAAACCCATCAATGCAACCAAAGCGGAAAAAGAAATGCTTCAAATCGTCGAGAAAATAAAGACCATCAATCCGGCGGCGGTGATTTTCACCCAACTAATGGCCGGCAAACAAAAAGTTGTAGCCCATCAAATCGCCAAGCCGCATGAAAATTATCAGGATGAAAGCATTATCTTTGCCCTGACTAACGCTCAGGCGCTAAAACGGAATTTCGATCACTCGCTAGTTATGGTGGTGGATAATCAAGCCAAAAATCTCCGGGCGGCGCAAAACCAATTTTCTGACCGCGGACCGATAGTGTTTTCTTCCTATTTGGAAGCGATCGCGATGCTTGACCGCGGCCCTCAATTGGCAGCGGTGATGACCGACTTAATGATGCCCTATGAGTCAACCAACCGCCGCCATGATGGTCATAAAATTTTCAAACAGGAAGCGCCCATGGGAGTGTTTGTCGCTATTAAAGCCCTGGCTATGGGCGTGAGAAAAATTTTTATTGTCAGTGACATTGACTATTGCGACCATCCGGCTGAAAACGCCGCCGAACTGCTTGCCTCCAGCACCGAACCAATCCGCTGGTTCTGTGGAAAAAATTGCCAACTAATTGACGGCCGGGTCAAGAATTGGCAGACAATCCTTAATGCCTAAACCTTTCCCCCGCAAGCGCAATCTGCTTCGCGGGGATTTTTTTACCCCCCCCCACATAAGTACCGCCACGGAGAATTGAACTCCGGTTTTCGCCGTGAGAGGGCGACGTCCTGGGCCACTAGACGATGGCGGCAAATAAATTTCTACCTCATTTTATTAAGCACAAATTATTATAGCGTTAAAACAAGAGAAAATCAAGATTAACTTATTAATTACGCCAACCAGCTGGCGTGCCTACGGCCGATAAACCAGTAAGCTAAAATAATAAAAATTCGGAAATTATAATTTTGAATTTATTTTTTTAATACTGATAGAAATAAATTCGGCCGAGTTCGGTATTATCATCATTAGTAATAATTTTCTTGTCCGGCTGGCGCTTGGGCAATTTAAAACTATAACTCACTAAACGACTACCGGGCTTCAACTCATTTTGAAATTTAGCCTCCAGTTTAACCATGGTTTCAGGAAAAAGATAGCAAAACACCACATCCGCCTCGCTTAAGTCCGCTTTGAAAAAATCCCGCCGCAAAATTTTCACTGGCGCCCCGCTTTTCCAAACATTAAACCGCGCCCACCAATAAGGCCAAAACACCAATTCATAGCCTATTCCTTTAGCTTGTTTTTCTTTGGCAGCCTTAATCAAAAAATGAGCCTTGCCGCAACCCAAATCAACTACCGTCTCCCCCGGTTTAATGTCCATGGCACGAATAATCGCGTCGTAATCTTTTTTGTTGGAAGAAATAAAGGGTATGCCGCCGACTCTGATTAAGCCGATAAAAACAGACAACATCACTAAAGCAACAATCAAGGTAACCAACGAAATAAACATTAAAATAAAAATGATCACAATAAATAATTTTAATCGCCCAATAATAAATTAAGAATCTAAAACTCCAAAGCCGCCCCGCCGGACAAATTCTAGATTTAAAAATTGTTTTGAATTTGCAATTTGATATTTATTTGTTATTCTGGCCGGCCGGTCTGATTGAATATTTAAAAAATTTTATAGTTCTTCCAATAATTTTCTAGTTTTTCTATCCAGATTGCGAGGAATATCCACCACCACTTTAACCAGATGGTCTCCTCTGCCCCGACTGCCCAAATAAGGCACCCCCTTGTTTTTGAGCCTGAATTCACTGTGACTTTGCGTCCCCGCCGGAATTTTTAACGATACTGGACCATCGACCGTGTCCACTTGTATTTTATCACCCAAAATTGCCTGTTTTAAAGACAAATGCTCGGTAGTCAAAATATTGTTGCCTTGGCGATGAAATTTTTCCGCCGGTTTAATCCTGATCTGAATATATAAATCACCGGAAATACCTTTGGGCGCCGGTTCGCCTTGGCTCGATAATTTTATCCTTTGCCCATTCTCAATACCAGCGGGAATTTTTACTTTTATCCTTTCATTGCCGTGGGCCGTACCACTGCCGCCGCACCGGGAACATTTTTTTTCATAACTCCGACCTTCCCCGCGACAATCCGGACAAACTGACTGACTCTGAAAGGCACCAAAAATAGTCTGCTGTTGACGCACTACCCGACCAGTGCCGCCGCAAGTTTTACAATCGCTGATTTTAGAACCCGGTTCGGCGCCCCCGCCGCCACAATGACCACATAAAATAATTTTTGATAGATCAATAATTTTTTCAGCGCCAAAGACCGCTTCCTCAAAATCAACCTCCAACTCAATCTCAATGTCGTTGCCCCGCTGCCGCCGACTATTTGTTCTGGCACCGCCGAAAAAACTGCCAAAAATATCGCCCAAATCGCCCAAGTCGTCAAAATCAAAATGGACATTGCTTTGATTAAAGCCACCCCCAAAAGGGTTACCGCCCGAGGCCCGGGCAAAATCTTGGTAATTAAAACCGCCGCCGGGTTGGCCGGCACCAGCAAACCCGCCGGCGGCGGATCCAAATTGGTCATAGTATCTTCTTTTCTCAGGGTTACCAAGCGTCTGGTAAGCTTCATTAATTTCCTTAAACTTATCCCCATTGCCATTGCCCTTGTCCGGATGATGCTCATGAGCCAGCTTGCGAAAAGCCTTTTTTATTTCTTCCTGACTGGCGTCTTTTTTCACTCCCAGAAGATCGTAGTAATTTTTAGACATAAATAATGAAAAAATTTCCAATTATCAATTATTAATTTCCAATAACTTCTCAAATTCCAATCTAATTGAAAATTAAGACATTGAAAATTTAATCTAAATTTAAAAAATTATTTTAAAAGCCGATCTGCCCCTTGGGGCTTTCTGATGGCTCCACCGGGCCGAATTTTTCTTCGTATTTTTTCAAATTATCTTCCAATGCTGCTATCATTCTCTTGATGTGTCCGGGACTGGTAATAATTTTGGCGCACACCCGGCCGCTAGGAGCGACAATATTTAGAAAAGTCAATAAAAACTCTTCCTTAATGTGCCCCACCTGCATAGCGTTGGCATACTCCCCGCCGGCAAAACCGTCTTTAATTTGAATTTGGTTTGATTGTGATTTTTGGTTTTGATTTTCCATAAAATTTACTTAAAAAAATGATGTATTTATGTATATAGATATGTATATACATATCTATATACATGTCTCCACCAATAATGTTATTTTGCCGCATTTGGAGATTTAGGAACAAAATCAAGCTGATTAGGTTTTGTAGAGACGGGGCCTGCCCCGTCTCTACCCGTTCAATACAGACGCGATAAATCGCGTCTGTACAAAACAATTTAATAATCCTAATCCCTAAAAGATAATCGCTAAACGCTACTTCTTTACTTCTTCATACTCTCCTTCAACCGGCTCCGCTTTATCGCCTTCTGGGGCTCCCGCTGACTCACTATTAGCTTGCTTAGTTTCGGCACTAGCTTGATTTGGCGCTTCCTGGCTAGAACCGCCGGCTGACGAATCAGTTTGACCCGAACTATACATAGCCGAACCGACTTTCTGGATTTCCTGAGACAAAGCATCATAATTTTTTTGAAGCAAATCCTTGTCTTCGCCATCTTTGGCCTTTTTCAAATCTTCCACCCTGTCCATCACCGTTTTTCTGGTCTCGGCCTCAACTTTGTCACCGGCGTCCCGCAAAGTTTTCTCGCTAGTAAAGATGAGATTCTCGGCTTGATTTTTCAAATCAATTAATTCCCGCTTCTTCTTGTCTTCCTCGGCATGGGCGGCCGCATCAGTTTTCATTTTCTCAATCTCCTCTTTTGACAAACCACTGGAAGCCGTAATGGTGATGTGCTGCTCTTTGCCGGTGGCCTTGTCTTTGGCTTTGACATTCAAAATGCCATTGGCATCAATATCAAAGGTCACTTCAATTTGCGGTATGCCGCGCGGCGCCGGCGGAATACCGTCAAGAATAAATTTGCCCAGCGTCTTATTATCACCGGCCATTGGCCGCTCGCCCTGAAGAACATGAATCTCCACGGCCGGCTGATTGTCGGCGGCAGTGGAAAAAGTCTGTGACTTGGAAGTGGGAATAGTGGTGTTCCGCTCAATTAGCGGGGTCATTACGCTGCCCAAAGTCTCAATGCCGAGAGTCAATGGGGTGACATCAAGTAATAAAACATCCTTGACATCGCCTTGCAAAACGCCCGCCTGAACAGCCGCGCCCAACGCCACCACTTCGTCCGGATTGACGCTGATGTTGGGTTTTTTACCAAAAAATTCTTCCACTTTCTTCTGGACTAAAGGCATTCTAGTCATCCCGCCGACCAGGATCACTTCTTCAATGTCTTTGGTTTCCATGTTGGCATCCTTAAGTGCTTGGCGGACTGACGTAAAAGTTCTCTCTACCAAATCGCCGACCAAACCCTCCAATTGCGCTCTGGTAATTCGCAAATTCAAATGTTTGGGATTGCCGTCCGAACCTTGGGTAATAAACGGTTGATTGATCTCCGTCTCCATTTGAGTGGACAATTCAATCTTGGCCTTTTCCGCTGATTCCTTGACCCGTTGGAGCGCGGTTTGATCTTTGGACAAATCAATTCCTTCCTGTTTTTTGAACTCAGCCAAAATCCAATTCATAATCACCTGATCAAAATCATCACCACCCAAGTGAGTATCGCCGTTGGTCGATTTGACTTCCACCATATCTTCGGATACGTCTAAAATGGAAATATCAAAAGTGCCACCGCCCAAATCATAAACCGCAATTTGTTCACCCTTTCGCTTTTCAAAGCCGTAAGCCAAGGCCGCCGCGGTCGGCTCATTAATAATCCGTTTAACGGTTAGTCCGGCAATTTCGCCGGCGTCTTTGGTTGCCTGACGCTGAGCATCATCAAAATAAGCCGGCACAGTGATCACCGCTTCAGTAATAGTCTCGCCCAATTTGGCCTCAGCATCGGTTTTTAATTTTTGCAAAACCATGGCCGAGATCTCCTGCGGGCTATACTCTTTATCCCCCATTACCACTTTAACACCCAGACCCGATTTTTTAATTTCAAATGGAAATGATTTCAAATCGTTCTGAACTTCCTCATCTTCCCATTTTTGGCCAATCAAGCGCTTGATTGAAAATGAAGTATTGACCGGATTAGTGACGGCTTGCCGTTTAGCGCTAACACCAACTAACCTTTCTCCTTTTTTAGTAATCGCCACAACTGACGGCGTAGTGCGATTGCCTTCGCTGTTTTCCAAAATTTTTGGCTGGCCGCCTTCCATCACCGCCATGGCACTATTGGTTGTGCCCAAATCAATTCCTAAAATTTTTCCCATATTTCTTTTAATTAATTATTTTAATTGATTTTTTATTTGTTTATTTTGACAAAAAGTCTAAAATATGATATAATTATAGATAGGACTTAACTTTAACCAGGTGGGGGGCAAATAATGGAGCTTGAAAAATCAATCATCCGCAAACTAGCTCTAAAAACTGGCTATTTGCCAAGTTGTCAGAAACTCGAACGGAGGCAATCTTTAGTCGGACTGAATATCAATCTATTCGACTTGGTGGCCATGGCCATCAAAATTGCCGAGGAACTCGAGTTGGACCCAGGGCTAGTCAATAACGCCGATTGGGATCGCGCGCCATTAGAAACGATCGGCGACTTCATCAAACTGATGGAGGGCTGTCTGACCGCCCCAGCCAGAAATTAATTATTAAGTTAAGGTGCTGTCAGCCTGAAAACGGAATTAAATCTCAGTTTTCAGGCTTTTTTATTTCAATTATTGCTGGCGGAGATATTCGCTACCGCAGAATATTTCCGCCAGCAATTAAACTAGAAATTACTTGCTTTTGATTTCAATCTTTTTCGGCTTAGACTCCGGCGCCCGAGGAATGGTAATTTTTAAAATTCCCTTTTCATAAGTCGCGTCAGCCTGATCACCCAAAACATGGGTTGGCAACTGAACAGCGCGGTAAAAACTGCCGGATCGCACTTCCCGCCGATAATAATCTTTTTCCTCTACCTCGGATTGCCTCTCCACTTCGCCTTTAATGGTCATCACATCATTTTCCACGGCAATCTCCACTTTATCCGGATTAATACCGGCTAGCGGAGCTTCCACCACCAGACTATCCTTATCCTGATAAATGTCCAGGGCGGGAGCAAAATCTTGAGTGAAGGGCCAATTGTCCCACTCATCGGCCCAAAAAGGACTCCACTTAATTAATGACATATTTTTTTTCTCCTTAGCCGCTTGATTGCTTAACCAATCAAGCGGACTTAATTATTATTTAATTATTTTGCCACTTTTACTTTAGCCGGATTTAACAATTTGCCATCGACCAAATAACCGGGCTGGACCTCCTCAAAAATCACATCTGATTCAAAGCCATCCTTAGTTTCGTGAACTACTGCTTCATGAATTGCCGGGTCAAATTTTTTCCCGACTGTCGCCACTTCTTCCACTTGGTATTTTTTCAAAAATTCCTGAAATTGTTTGGCGATTTGCTTGATGCCAATAACCCAATCCTGGTCAGCCTGTTCCTTGGGTAGGTGCTTTAAGGCCAATTTAAAATGATTATAAACCGGCAAAATTTCCGCCATGAAGGCAGCATTGGCCAAAGCAAACAATTCGGCTCCTCTTTTCTCGCTGTCTCTTTTCAAGTTGGCGTAATCGGCTTGGGCTCGCTGCCAGCCGGCCAAATTTTTCTCGGCCTCGGCTCGAACCTGCTCCAATTGTTCCTTAAGCCGATCCGAACGGTCAGAATGATTTTTGGTCATGATAATATTTATAGATTACTAAGCAATTTTTGACTGTATTTCAACAAAGCGATATTGGTTTTATAATCCATGCGATTAGGCCCTAAAATACCAATAATTCCTCGCTCCTTAGCTGATTGATAGCGGACGATAATAGCCGAGGAATCATTGCCAAAGGGATTGTTATCACCGATTAAGACTAACGGTTCATCCTTAACTTGGCCGAATATTTGGGCCATCACCTCATCCAAATGATCAATCACTTCTGACAGAGAATGGACCAGGGATAATTTGGCAAACTCAGGCTGGCGGAATAAATTGGCGATGCCGGTGTAATAAACATCATTAGCGGAAAAACCGACTAATACGGCCTCAACGCAAATATCAGCCAACGCCTTGGCCAAAGTTTTAATTCCCTGCCGATCAGCACTAAGCGATACTGCGTCCAAAACTTTATGTCCGGTTAGGCTAATATCGGACAACGAACAAAACTGATCCAAATAATACTGGTAACCGGCAGCCGTAGGCACCCGCCCAGCAGAAGTATAGGGCTGATAAATCAAGCCGTCTGCTTCCAATTGAACCATTTCGTTTCTAATCGTCGCCGAACTTAAATCCGGAAAATATTTTTCAGCAATCAGCCCGGAGCCGACCGGACCGGCAGAGTCAATGTGCTCCTCCACAATTGCCCTGAGCAAATTGTCTTTTCTATCAGCCATAATTCGCTGTTTTACTCTTATTAGCACTCGCACTATAAGAGTGCTAATTTCATTATAAACAAGAGAAAAAAAATTGTCAAGAGTATTAGACAATATTTTTTAAACCAGCCCATTTAATCAAATAAAAGGCAAAGCCGTGGCCCTTAACAATCCCCCCTGGGTATTGACTGCCAGGGCAGTATTTTAATACCAGTCGGCCGCATTACTCGAAGAGGCGGCCTTATTTTTATTTAAAAAATTTGCCAAGATATTATTAGTTGGCAAGTTTAATAAACAAAACAAAAATCCCGATAAATTCGGGACTTAAAACAAAAACTACAAAACAAATCCTACCGATACCCCCCCACATCACCCTCGGGCGGAATAATATTTTGGTCAGCCAAAAAATTAACCGTTGGCACAATTTCCACGCCAGTAATTTGAGGCAATCGGTTATACCAATATAAATCCACTTTTCTTGTTTCGCCGGCTTTTAACTTTTCTAACACCACCGAATTAATTGAAACCAAATTACCGCCGCTATTTAAAAATGTCTGAATTTCCACCTGCCAATAACTGAAGGCGGATTGATTGGTAATTTCAAAACTCAAAATGCTGGGATCGGCGTCAGAATTAGAACGAGTAAATTGTTCCTGATTAATCGCCAACATAAACCGTTCTTCCTTTAGTCGGTCAAAATCCATAATTTTTTCCCAGCGCAAATCAGTGATCTCCAGATCGGCCGCATTATTGACACTATCGGAATCAAATAAATATTTTTCTTCGCCGGGCAAAACAAAACCTTGACGTTGGTATCCTTCGTCTGACAAACCGGAAAATCGATAATTAAAAACAGCCAGCCAATAATGGTTGGGATTCCTCACCGCTGCCGCCACATCAACGCGGCCGGTTGAACCGGCCAAAACCTTGACCGCCGACACTTGAAGCGGCTGGGGCGCTAAGCTAGTTAAATACTGGCTATAATCAATACCCTGATTAAACACGATTCGCCTCAAGCCGACGGTCGTAGGGTTATAATTAATAATAATCAACACTACCTGCCAAACCACAAACGCCCAAACCGCCAATGCCAAGACCGCCAATATTATTTTCAACCATTTCTCCAACGCCAAACGATGGGTCACAAACCAATAGCCGGTTTTCAGCTGGCGGTCAGTCAGGTCTTCCCCCAGATTAAAATTATTGCCTAAATTGATTCCCGGCATAAAAAATTGATTTTATAGAATGTTTATATTATACCACAAAACCAAAAAACTTAAAACCAAAAAAATCAAACGCCAAATAATATTTTCAATTTTTAATCTACCACAACGAACAATTTTTAATAAATTTTCCATTTTAAAATTTATCTTCCCGACCCCTGATTGATTAGGCATTATTGGTTGTCTTTTTCGGATTATTCCATCTTGTTAAACCCCCCAAAATATGCTAAAATAAACAAGTAGCAAACAATGATCCAAAACCAAAGTATTTACGCAATTTTAGACAGAATTGGGATGTAAAAAGCGGCTATTTTTTGAAAAAATCGCCGGTTTCTAATTTCTAATTGACTTTAATTGTTTATGCCAAGTAAAAAATCAGTCAAAGACAAAAAAAACACGCCAACAGCCAATGCTTATGGCGCTGATCAAATCCAAGTTTTAGAAGGTCTGGATCCGGTCAGAAAAAGACCCGGTATGTATATCGGCAATACGGCCGAAGCCGGACTACACCATCTGGTTTGGGAGGTGGTTGATAATTGTATTGACGAAGCGATGGCCGGCGTTTGCGACACTATTAAGGTAAAACTATTACCCCAAGGAACAATTTCAGTGGAAGACAACGGCCGCGGCATTCCAGTAGAAAAACACAAAGTGACCAAAGTGTCCACCCTGCAAACCGTCCTAACCACTCTCCATGCCGGCGGCAAATTTGGCGCTGGCGGCTATAAAGTATCCGGCGGCTTACATGGTGTCGGCGTATCAGTAGTCAATGCCCTATCCGAATATCTCAAGGCTGAAGTTAAACGCGATGGTAAATTATGGGCTCAAGAATATACTGCCGGCAAGCCCCAGAAACAAGTCAAGCTGCTAGGCAACGCCAAGGGCACTGGCACCAAAATAACCTTCCGACCCGATGCTACCATTTTTTCCGTCACTGAATTTCAGCTTAAAACAATCCTCGATCATTTGCGGCAACAATCATATCTGACTAAGAGGGTGAAAATCATTGTCTACGACGAACGCGACCAGGATAAATCCCGCCACCTTTGTTATACCTTTTACTTTGAGGGCGGCATTAAATCCTACATCAAACACATCAGTCAATACAGTGAACAAAAACACGATAATGTTTTTTATATTGAAAAGGAGCACGATAATATTAATGTTGAAGTGGCTATTCGCTATATCAATGAATATAACGAAACTCTTTTAGCTTTTGCCAATAATATCTACAATGCCGAGGGCGGCATGCATGTCATCGGCTTTAAAACCGCGCTAACTAGAACTCTAAACAACTTCGCCAGAAAAAAGGGATATCTCAAAGACAAAGACGCTAATCTAACCTCTGAAGATGTTCGCGAAGGCTTAATTGCCATTATCTCCATTAAAATCCCTGAGCCGCAATTTGAGGGCCAAACCAAAGCTAAACTGGGCAATATCGAAGCTAGGAGCGCTGTCGATAAAATAACCAGTGAAGCGCTGGAAACATTCTTGGAAGAAAACCCCAAAGATGCGGAGGGCATCATTGGCAAATGCATTTTGGCGGCGCGCGCCAGAGTAGCGGCGCGAGCGGCTCGAGAAACGGTTTTAAGAAAAGGCGTCCTGGAAGGATTTGCTTTGCCAGGCAAGCTGGCCGACTGCTCTTCCAAGGATCCGAAAAACTCAGAATTATTTATTGTTGAGGGCGACTCGGCCGGCGGTAGCGCTAAACAGGGTCGCAACCGCGAAACCCAAGCCATTTTGCCGCTCCGGGGAAAAATTCTTAATGTAGAACGGGCCCGCCTGGATAAAATGCTGGCTAACAACGAAATCAAATCCCTAATTATCGCCTTTGGCACCAATATCGGCGAACAATTCACTATTGATGATCTACGTTACGACAAAATCATCATTATGACTGACGCCGATGTGGACGGTGCGCATATCCGGACTTTATTGTTGACCTTTTTCTACCGACACTTTCCGGATTTAATCCACCAAGGTCATATTTATATTGCCCAGCCCCCGCTTTATCGCATCCAGTCGGGCAGTGATGTACGCTGGGTTTATAGCGATGAAGAACTGAATCAAGCCCGAGATGAAATGGTGGCAACCAAACTGGCGACTGCCCAAAAATCCGGCCAAAACAAAAAATCGGCCCGGGTGGAAATCCAGGAATCGGTAACCGAGCCAGCAGAAACAACCTCGGAAGAAGCAGCGGAAAGCGATAAAAATGAAATTCGTCTAAATATCCAACGCTACAAAGGTTTGGGAGAAATGAATCCGGAGCAACTTTGGGATACGACCATGGATCCGGAAAAAAGAAAACTCAAAAAAATCACCATTGAAGACGCGGAAAAAGCCGATGAAGTTTTTGACATATTAATGGGCAGCGATGTCGCCCCTAGAAAACGCTTCATCCAGACTCATGCTAAAAGTGCTCAAAATTTGGATATCTAACACCAAGATGAAAAAATAATATTTTTGTCCGTCATTATCTGTTTGTTGTCCTCTTTTTTGGCTATAAGTGCGCCCGCCGCAGAAAGAGAATTAATTACCGACTGGTATTTAAAAGAATTTCATAGTGACATAACGGTCAATCCCGATTCCACTTTGGATATAGTGGAAAAAATAATCGCCGACTGCGGCAATTTACCCGATCAACATGGCATTTTTCGAACATTGCCAACGGCAATGTTTTTATCCAATGGCAAAAAAATAAAAACCCCTGTTGATATAATCAGCGTCACTGATTTTTCCGGCAATCCCCTGTCCTACTAAAAAGTTGCTGATCCGGTCAATAACGCGCTTACTCTAAAAATCAGCGACCCCAATAAAACCGTCAGCGGAGAAAATGACTACCTGATCAAATACCGCTACAAAAATATCATCCATTTTGAAAACGACTCTTTTGCTGAATTATATTGGAACTTAAACGGAAATTTCTGGAACATTGAAACAGATAAATACACCGCTAACATCTTACTGCCAACGCCAATCAACCACCAAAACACGGAGGTTAATCTATACAGCGGACAATTCGGCGCCCCGGATAGCGGCTTAGCCAACTACCGCTGGACTACCGGCGACAATTCAATTTTTGTCGAAGCGCGCCAGACCCTAAAATCCGGCGAAGGAATTACCATCTCAATTGTCTTCCCTAAAGGAATAATTGAACCATGTCAATTTACTGGCTGGGAAAAATACGGTTCATTCTTTAATTGGTTTACTTTTGTATTGCCGATCATTACTTTTATAATTGCTTACCGCTATTGGCAAAAAAAATGGCCGCAATCATCGATTAAACAAAACCATTATTGCCGAATATCAACCTCCTGACAATTTACCGCCGCTACAAATAGATCTGTTGTTAAAATCCGGCCGATTAATAAACCCCCCAGCGATTACTGCCACTATAATTAACTTGGCAATAAAAGGCTACCTGCGGATAGAAGAATTAAATAAAAAAGAATACTCAATAAATCTAATCAAAGACAACTTAACCGAACTGACGACTGATGAGCGGGTGGTCATTGAAGCGATTTTTGATAAACCGTATGCTGGAGAACGTAAAACAACTAAGGGTTTAAAAAAGAACTTTTATAAAAAAATACCAACCATTCTTGAAAAAACCGTCACTCAGCTGACGACCGAACAATTTTTTGACCCGCTTGGTTTTAAATATCAAAAAATTTTTATTTTCCTATCATTTTTTGCCGGCTTTGCTGGAATCGGCACTCTGCTAATCACTTTTAAAGCGGATGGCCTATTTTATTTTGTGCTTGCCCTGTATCTGGCGATTAGTCTCTCTGCGATCATCCTGATGATTTTTGGTCTCATTATGCCCAAAACCACGGCCAAGGGCGCTGAAACAATATGGCGAATAAAGGGTTTTCACCTGTACATGAAAACTGCGGAAAAAGACCGACAAATTTTTTATGAAAAAAAATATTTTTGAAAAATACCTGCCCTACGCGATTATTTTCAATATGGTGAATCTATGGGCAAAAAAATGGAACAAATTTATGGCAAAGAGTATGCGACGAATTATCATCCTGTCTGGTTTGTTGGTTCCGCTAGCGCCATTAATTTTTCTGAGATTGATAAATCAATTTCTCAGCTCGCCTCCTCAATGAATGAAGCCATCTCACCCGGCTCCTCTTCTGGCGCCGGTGGCGGCGGATTTTCCGGCGGTGGCGGCGGTTGGTAAACCAATCAAAAATAAAAAAGGCGGTTCCGAATATTGGGAACCGCCTGTTTATTAACAGGGATACGGAAAGGGCACTACTGCCCAGTCACCTGTTTCCGGCTTCAGTCCGCCCTTGAGCAACCAGGCGCACCAATCAGCACCGTCAAAATCAACTGGCTTAAAATCAATTTGCCAAAAAGGACTCTTCAGCGCCCGCAAATTGCGAACAATCAGCGCCATCCAGCAACGAGCTTCTTGACTAGCTAGAATATCTGACTGGTGTCTTTCACCTATTATACCGGCAGACAGAGGGCAGAAAAGATGCTCTAGCGCCAAAAGGTTGCTAAACAGTTGAACTTTCAGTCTCTGCTCGATGGGCCAGCTATCAAGCATGTCCTGAGTTAGGCCCGCCCAAACAGTATTGATTTTCAGCTGGGCGGCAGTCAAAATTGTCGGCAGAGAAGCGACGTCAAGAATATCCTTTAATTCCTGGCTAGCCGCCACAAAAGCAGCTATCAATACATCAATTGGATCTTGGGTTGGCAACAAAAACCTGCTCATCACTGCTTATCCTCCTTTCACTCTAAGGTACAACTGTTGATTTTGTAAGGTCAGTTTAGGCTAAAGTGAACTGAAAGTCAATCTAAAAGCCGCCCCCTTGAGGGGGGCGGCTTCTTGAAACCAATTATTCTATTTTATCTATTTTACATTTAATTTTTCCGGCCGGAACAGTCAATTCAAACTCATAACCAACCGCCTTACCGATAAAAGCTTGGCCCATCGGTGATTGGTGGGATATTTTGCCATCGGCCGGATTGGCTTCGGCCGGCCCAACAATCATATATTTCATTTTCAAACCATTGTCACAAGTGGCCTGAACCGTTGAGCCGATGCCAACAATATCTGAATTCTTATTGTTTTTTATAATAATCGCATTCTTGATTAATTGTTCTAGTTCCTGAATTTTGCCTTCAATAAAACTTTGTTTTTCTCGCGCCTCATGATATTCAGCGTTTTCCGACAAATCTCCCAACTCGCGGGCTCGAGCAATCCGGTCAATTACTTCCGGACGCTCTTCTTTAATCAAATGTTCCAATTCGCTTTTGAGCTTCTCCAACCCTTCGGGAGAAATGTAATTTTCCTTCATAATTTGACGATAATTTATTGTATTTTTTAAAAGTATAATTAACAGGATATTACATTAACAAATAATTGTCAAGAGTCAATAAAAACCGACTGAAGAAAAACTAAAAAAGAACATTTAAAAAAACAATCCCCCCTTAATTATTATCATTTATTAATCCACTTAATTCTTAGTAAACCAATAACGAATAATCTCGCTGGCAATCGGCACGGCGATAGAACTCCCCTCTCCTCCTTCCTCGACTAAAATAGTAATAACAAAGGTGGGTTGTTCATAAGGAGCAAAGCCGGTAAACCAGGCGTGATTTTCTTTATTGTTATTCCACTGGGCTGTCCCGGTTTTGCCGGCCACCTCAACCGGCAGGGCCATTAGACTGCGGGCCGAACCGGCGGTTACAGTTTGCCGCATACCCTCGCGAACAATCTGCAAATTTTCGGGTTGGACAAAATTATCCAGAATCACTTCCGGCATAACCGCTTGCCTGACACCATCGGCCTGAATAATTTCTCTCGCTAAATGAGGACGGTACAATTTTCCACCATTGGCAATTGCGACCGTATAATTATTAACTTGCAAAGGTGTAACCAATAAATCGCCTTGACCGATAGCCAAGTGATAGGTATCACCGATATACCAAATTTCATCTTTTAGCGCTTGTTTCCATTCCGGCGTCGGCACCAGACCGGGTTTCTCATTGGGCAAATCAATGCCGGTAGTATTGCCCAGCCCAAACATATCCAAATATTTTACGATTCGTTCAACGCCCAAACCCTGAAAATCGCCATAACCGCCACCCAGATAGTAAAAAAAAGTATTTACTGAATCAGCGATTGCCTTGACTACATTGGTTGAGCCGTGGCCGCCGGCGCGCCAATCAGGAAAAAACCATTTGCCGATCCATAATCCGCCGACGCTGTTAAAACTGGTTTGTCGATCAATTACCCCTTCTTCCAGGCCGGCCGTCGCCAAAACTAATTTTATTGTCGAACCAGATGGATATTCACCGGCAATTGATCGAGAAAACAATGGCTTTCTCTCGTCGTCCAATAATTTTTGATAATCAACCTGACTGATACCCAGAGAAAATAAATTGTTATCATAACTGGGATAATCAACTAAAGCCAAGATTTCTCCGTTAGTGGGGTCGGAAACAATCACTGAAGCGGCCTTGGTTTGACCCAATCGTTCTTCTAAGATTTCATAAATTCTATTCTGCAAATCAGCGTCCACCGCCAATACAATATCACTGCCGGCCAGCGGCGAAAAATAAGACAAAATCTTTTTTTCCTGTCCCAAGGCGTCAACCTCCACTTTTTTTTCACCGTGATGGCCGCGCAAATAATCTTCATAATATTTTTCCAGGCCGATTTTGCCAATATTATCACTCAAAAGATAAGCCGCTGATTTTTCCTCATATTCCTCAGGGCTGATTTTTCCGACATAACCCAAAAGATGAGAAAAACTCTGACCATCAATATAACTTCTCCAAGCATCAACTTCCAAGGTGACCCCCGGTAAATCAGCGCTCAAAACCTTCAATAACATCGCCTGTTCATAATCAATCCCGGTCTTAATGATAATCGGCTGAAAAAAATAACGCTTGTCAGAAATTTTTTCCTCTATTTCCTTTTGGTCAATGCCGGCCACCCCGGCCACTCTGGCCAATACTGCCTGTTGAGCCTGACTGTCTTCTGGCAAACCAACTGGCGTTATCAATAAAGAAAAACCGGAAATATTTTTTACCAGCGGTTTTCCATTCCGATCATAAATTATGCCCCGTTGCGCCCGGCTATAGTTAATCCTAATCCGGTTATTCTCAGCCAGAGAAAAATAATATTCTCCCTTGATACTCTGCAAATAAAAGCTGCGGCCGGCGATCAACGCTAAAGCCAAAAAAATAAAAGCCAAAAACAACCTTAATTTGCCGTTGGCTAACGGCAAACCCAAAAAACCCTGGCCAACACCGGCCAAAGAAAAATCCGATAAACCGGGGCTGTAACTGTCTTCTACCCAACCCAGAGAGCTTCTTTTGCCGCTATCAATAATTTCCGTAATAAAAAAGGGGTTTGTTCGTCTCATTGGCTGATAAAATTTGTCTTAAATCTGGTGGATAAATTATCAATAATTATAAAAAATAAGGCCAAGATCAAAGCCGTACTTAAAAATTCAAACCCGATTATTTTGCCAAAATCCTTGGTTAATAAAAAATCAGTCAAACCGATCAAATAAGACAAGCCAACCAGAGCTCCAAAGGTCAAATAATAAATAGCCGTTGCCGAAAAACCCAAAAAAATAAAGGAATACAAGGAACGGTTGGTAAAAAAATTAAGCATTAATGCCTCCAGTGCTACACCGGTGACCAAAAGCGTTAATGAAAATAAACCAAACGGCAGATTAGAATAAATATCCATTATTAGTCCCCCCGCCAAAATCAGCGCCAAACTCCAAGAAAAATCAACCACACTAACTAAAATCACCAGTGCCACCAGCAGCAAATTCAGCCTGGTGATTAAAGTCTGAAAATTAGCCAAGAAAGAAAACTGAACTAACAGCAAAAATAGAACAACAAGAATAAAAAAAATAATTTTTTTCCACATACTTTAAGGCGTAAGCACTAAAACATAACTTAAATTATCAAAGGAAATAACCGGGCTCAAAACAGCCGTCTTGAAAATTTCATTTTCCACTTGATTGACCGATTCAATTCTGGCAATTAATAAATTTTTTGGAATATTACCCTCCAAACCGGAGGTAACAACCAAGTCTCCATTTTTAATCTGCTGATCCTGGGGAATGTTAGTCATAGAAAAACTGAGGCCAAATTGTCCCTCAACCAAGCCGGCCGTCTGATCGGTGTTTTGAATGGTAGCCGCCACTTTACTGTTGTTATCGGTTAAGAGCAAAACCTTACTGAAATAATCATTAACCTCATGAATTTTACCGACTAAAATACCCCGATCAGATACCACCGCCAATCCCTTCACTAAGCCGTCAACCGAGCCGCGATTTATTACTACCGAGCGAGACAATGGATCGGAAACACCAGTAATAATTTTAGCTGAAACCGCTTTCAACTGCTGCTCTTCAATAAAATTCAATTCCTGTTTGAGTAATTGATTTTCCTGTTCCAGGCTAATAATTTTTGAGTAGTCGGTTTGATATTGTTCCAGCCAATCTCTCAACTGATTATTTTCCGCCAATAAATCGCGACGTCTCACCCAGGAGTCATAAAATGACCCCGCCCCCTGAGAAGCGGAATAAAGCATCGCTTGAGCCGGGCTAAACACCCGAACCAATAAACTTTCAATCGGATTCAGCCAACCCAAATAATGAAGGGCAGACAAAAATAAAATTAACACTAAGGCGATAGTCGCCAATTTAATAATCCGTTTCATGGTTTACCTCTAAGTTACTGAGAAGAAGGAATGGCAATATCGTTAAGCAGGGTTTCATCGTCCAAAACAATGCCCATGCCTCGAACAGCACAAGTCTGGGGATCGTCAGCAATGTGAACCGGAATACCGATATTCTTGGAAATAAATCGATCAATCCCTTTTAATAAGGCTGTGCCGCCGGTTAAGATAACGCCTTTTTGATAAATATCCGCCACCAATTCCGGCGGCGTTGTTTCTAAAGTTGATTTTATCACTTCTAAAATATGTCTGACTGATTTGGCCAAGGCGCTCCGAATTTGTGAATCATCCACCAAAACCTCGCGAGGCAGACCAGAAACAATTTCCCGACCGCGCATTTCCATTTGCAAATTTTCATCCAAATTTACAGCTGAACCAATTTTTCTTTTTATTTCCTCCGCCACCATTTCTCCCAAAACTAAATTGAATTCATCGCGAGCAAACTTAATAATATCGCGATCTAAAGCCAAACCAGCAACCTTCGACACTTTCCAATTAACAATTCCATCCAAGGAAATTACCGCTACCTCAGTCAAACCGCCGCCAAGGTTAACAATCATATTACCTGACGGGTCCTGGATTGGAATCCGAGCGCCAATGGCGGCGGCGACAATATTCTCCACCAAAAACACCTGGGAGGCGCCGGCCGATAAGATGACATCCTCCACCGCTTTTTTTTCCACTTCTGTAACATCCAAGGGAATACCGACCACTACCCGTGGGCGGGCGGAAAAAGCTAATTTACCGGCATAGAGACGACCAATAAAATAGCGAATCATTTTTTCGGTAATTTCAAAATCAGAAATAATGCCATATTCCAAGGGTTTGTTGGCGATAATGTGAGGCGGCGTTTTGCCCAACATTTTTCTAGCCTCTCCGCCAACGGCTAAAATCTGGTCGGTGCGCATATTAACCGCCACCACCGATGACTCATTAACCACAATACCGCGGTCCTGCTGATAAATCATGGTTTTGGTGCTGCCCAGATCAATCCCCAAACCTTTATTTATTTTGCTAAAAAATTTTTTAAACATTTACCGAAAAAATTAGAAATTAATGATTACTTATTAAATATTTTCTTCACTAACTCGGAGAGAGCTAGCAATTCCACCGACTGGGCTGACCGTTCTTTGAGCTCTATTTTAACGCCAGTTTTTTTGCTGACTACCAGACGCCAAGGAATGCCGATTAAATCAGCATCCGCTAATTTCGCGCCGACCGAAATATCCCGATCATCATACAAAACCGCCACGCCCCTTTTCTTCAATTGATCATAAATTTTTTCCGCTTGTCCGTTCTCGCCCAAAGATAATAAATGGGCTTGATAGGGAGCGACATTCTCCGGCCAAATGATGCCCTTTTGATCATGGTGCGCCTCAACAATAGTGGCGACCAAACGAGAAATACCAATACCGTAACTGGCCATTAAAATCGGCTTCTTTTGGCCCTGTTCGTCAGTGGCATAACCATTCATTTCTTTGGCGTATTTGTCGCCAAACTGAAAAATATTGCCGACTTCAATGCTTTTACCTTCTTCAAGCCGTCCGCCACATTTGGGACAAATATCGCCGACTTTAAACTTGGTAATTTCCGTATTCTGTCCGTAAGCACAATCAGAACAAAAAATAATTTTGTCCTCACCGGCTTCGGAAATCACCTGAAACTCATGGGAATAATTTTGGGTAAAGACACCGCCAGAAGCTTCAACCACCTTCGACTCCAAACCGCAACGCCGATAAACATTCTGATAAGCCTCAATTAGCTGCTGATAGTACCGGTCCAAATCAGCCTGCTCCAAATGAAAACTGTATAAATCCTTCATCATAAATTCCCGGCCCCGTATAATTCCCCCTTTGGCTCGCAACTCATTACGAAATTTATTTTGAATCTGGTAAATAGCAAAAGGCAATTCCCGATAAGAATTAATATTGCGGCGAACCAGGTCATAAATCACTTCTTCGTGAGTAGCAGCCAAACCCGCCTCTTTGCCACTCCGATCTTTAAATTGGTACATTATTTCCGCCAAACTGGCCCACCGACCCGTTTCCTCCCAAATACCTTTGGGCTGGAGGGCCGGCATCAACATTTCCTGGGCGCCAGTGGCGTTCATTTCCTCTCTAATAATATTGGTAATTTTGGTAATCACCTGCCAGCCCAAAGGCAAATAAGTGTAAACTCCGGCCATCAACATATCAATAAATCCACCCTGGACTAAAAATCGATGGGAAGCGCTAACCGCCTCTTTGGGCGACTGTTTTTGAGTTTTGGTAAAAAGCGTTGATTGCTTCATAAAATTAAGATGATTATTAGGGTATCTTTTCATTTTTGAGTTCTTTTGTCAAAAAACCTATTTCTTCCAAAACTGCCAAATCTTTTTTCCGGGATTATCAGTTAAGCCGCTGGTCGGTTGAGAGCCGACCTGATCCGTCAACATAATTTGCATCAGTTGTTTTAATCGTTCAATTTCAGCAATCACTGTTTCACCATCATATTCGCCACTGTGTTTTTTTTGACCTTGGTAGCTGGTTTGTTTTTGATCCAAATGCAAACCAATTTCTGACCCGTTAATATAAATGTGAAAACGAGGATAAAACCCGCCGCCAAGACGGCGAGCATAACTTGTTTGAGGCGAACCATCGCGAACCAGTCCATAGCCGGCTCGCTTGACCACTGCCACCGGATTTAATTGGGCCGGCACAGTTATATTCATAAACCAAATAAATTTTTTACTCCGGCAATCATATTGCCGCCATATTTCAAAACATCGCTTAAGGTTAACCACAACACCAAAACCATCAATAAGATAAAACCAATATTATGGATTAAGTTTTCCCACTCTCTTTTGACTGCCCGACCACGAATCTTCTCCAATAATAAAAAGACAACCCGACCGCCATCCAAGGCGGGAAAAGGCAAAATATTGACAATAGCCAAATTAAGAGAAAGTAAAGCCATAAATTGCAATAAATAAACAAAGCCCAACTCAGCAAATTGACCGGTCAAAACAGCGATACCCACCGGTCCGGCAACGTCGGCACCGGTCGGCAAACCAAAAATTAAATTTTTAATCAAATTATAAAAAGCAATAACAATCGCCGCCAACCAAATAAAAGTTGATTTGACTCCTTGAATAATTGCCCAAGGCCAAGAATAACTGACAATGGCCGTCTCGGCCAAAGCCACGCCAATGCCGGTATTACCGTCAAACTCCGTTATTTTGATATCATAAGACAGCTCTTCTTCACCACGTCTGATTAAAAAATTAACTGTTTGATCGGCCTTATCGGACAAATATTGCTGAGACGAACCAATATCTGCCAGGGGCTGGCCGTCAGCGGCAATAATTATGTCACCGACCCTAATGCCTGCCTGTTGCGCCGGCAGATCGGGCAATACTTGAACCACCTGAATATTCCGACCGGTAATCTTGGCGCCTTGAGGCTCTCCTTCGAGTACTGCCGGCAAACCCAATTTAAATCCCCAAGTCAACAAAACCATACACAAAAAAACATTCATTATCACCCCGGCCACTAAAATAATGACCCGCTGCCATATTTTTTTATGGCCAAAACTATCAGTCATTTCAGCCTGTTCGCCGTCTTGGCCCTTGATTTTAACAAAACCGCCAACCGGTATCCAGTTCACAGAATAGATGGTTGGTTCCTTATCAACCGTCAACCGATTACCCCAAATCACCCGCCAGCGTTTATTAATCCGCTGAAAACCGATGATTCTTGGTGGCAGACCGAAACCGAATTCTTCCACTTTAACGCCAAATCGTCGGGCAGTCCAAAAATGCCCAAATTCATGGGCAAATACCATCACTGATAAAACAACCGCAAAAATAAAAATAGTCGTTATCATAATTAATTTAAATTTACCTTTATTTAAACTTCTAAACTGTCATTATCTCTTGTTCTTTGGCCTGAGAAATTTCTTTGATCTTATTGTTATAGTCGCTAACTGTTTTATCAAGCTCTTCCACTAAAAAAAATTTCTCGTCCTCACCGAATTCTTTATTTTTTTCCGCCGCCAAAATTTTTTCTTTGATATCCTCCCGAATATTACGAACGGCGATTCTGGCCTGTTCTTCTTTTTGACCAAGCAGTTTGACTATTTCCCGACGAGATTCTTCAGTCATTTGAGGAACGGTTATTCTAATCCGATCACCCTCATTGGCAATGCCCAAATCCAACCCGGCTTCCCTAACCGCCTTTTCCATTGCCTTAATGACGTTTTTGTCCCAGGGCTGAATAATAATCGACCTAGCTTCTGGCACGGAAATTGACGATAGCTGATTCAATGGTGTTAAAACACCGTAAGCGTCGACCCTGATATTATCCAAAATTGCCGGATTGGCCCGGCCAGTTTTTAACACGGCAATATCCTCCTGAAAATGCTCAATCGCCTTGTCCAGGTCAGACAAGTTGTCCGAGATAATACTCATATGATTTTATTTTATTAATTACGCGCTTTAAACGCCGCCAAATAAACAATGTTAGTCTCCTGAAAATCAATCGCAATCGCTTTGCATAACCGCTTAAAAGGCAACTCCTGAGATGACCAACTTTGACCGCCATCTTTAGTTTTGACCAAACTACTGCCGGTGGAATAATAAATTTCATTACTGTCTTTAGGGTTGACCGCCAATGCATAAATACTGGTATTTTTGGGCGCCGGCAACAGCTCAATCGCCTGCCAGCTATCGCCGCGATCAGTGCTTCTTAACATTCCATAACGAGAAACGTGGATTAAACCGCCGTCAGTGGCTTTATCGGCCACCAGACCAATGTATTTATTACTACTGGAAAATGGTTTAAAACTTTTAGCCAAAGATTCCCATGTCGCCCCACTGTCACTGGAACGGTAAATGCCTTTATCATCGGTAGCGGCATAAACGAAATTATGATTATTTGGATCAATAATAATATCCATAATCACCACTCCCTTGATATAATTAACCGTTGTCCATGTTTTACCGCCGTCTAGACTTTTCAGAATTTCTCCGTCACTGGTGCCAAGATAAAGCACCTCCCGATTGACATAATCAATCACCGCCGTTGTTAACACCACCTCATTGTTTTGATGAAAATATGGCGTTTCCCAAAATCGGCCGCAATCGTTTGATTTGTATAATTTATTACCAGTGGTGGCATAAAGCGTGCACTTAAAAACCGGGTCCACTGCGACTGTCCTGATTTTTCCCCGATTAAGCGAGCGAAACTTCTGCCAGCTATTGCCGCCATCATAACTGTAAATAATGCCCTCTGTTTCGGTGGCCAAATAAATAGTGTTGTGATCCTGAGGATCAAGCGCTATCTTAGCCACATCAATATTAGCAATACTGGCTACTTTGCCGCCGGTTAAGGGCACATCAACTTTTTGGGTCCAGGTTTCGGCGCTGTCAATTGACTTCCAAATGCCCCCGTCCACCTTTTCGGCAGTCGCTGAGCCGCCGCCCAATTTAATGGTGCAGCCGCTGACGATGAAAACCAAAGTCAAGCCCAAACCAGCCAACCCAATAAACTTATTTTTTAACTTCATAAATTTATGATTATATTTTCTAATATTAAACGGGAACTAATATTATAATCAAAATAAATGCCAGCCTGATTAATTAGTTTGACCAACTTATTAATTTTAAAAAAATCAAAGTTTTTTGATTGCTGTTTTAAATTATCAAGCTGTTCAATGTCGGCCACCAAATATTCATTGCCGCTTGCCACTAATAATAAGTCTCGTAAAACCAACTGCCAATCATTGATAATTTTCCCAATCAACTGACTGTTAAAAACTTCATTACCGGAAAAATTAATTAATTTATCAACCAATCTGAAACGCTGACTGAGATCGGCCTTTGCAAAAAGGAAAAAATTACTAATATTGGTATTATGGTCGTCCAACTGCTCCTGATTGGCAACTAATGACCAGGCTATTCCCGGTCGGCCATAGGCCAAGCGAGCCACCCGCCTAACCTCCGTCACCCCCCGATCAGTCAAAAAAGCTTCAATAAGACGGGTGGCGACAGGAAAAAAATTAATCTGCTGACAACGGGACAAGATGGTCGCCGGCAGACGAGAAGCATCATCGGCGATTAAAATTATTACCGTGCGGGGCGTTGGTTCCTCTAAAAGTTTCAATAAAGCATTGGCAGCGCTGGTGTTCAACTCATCAGCCTTATCAATAATGCCCACTTTATAGTCATTCAGCATACTGGCTTGGCTAAGTCGATTTTTTAAATCACGGACCTGGTCAATAATAATTTTTTTTCTCAGTTTGCCTGTCTTTTCATCCACTAATCTAGTAAGACGATAAACATCAGGATGAACGCCATGCGCCAACTGCTGACAATGAAAACACTGCCCACAGGGTTTGACATCAGTCTTAGCTTGACACAAAAGAGTGGCGATAAATCTCTCAGCAACAGTATATTTACCCAAATTGGCCGGACCGGCAAAAACATAGGCCTGACTGATTCGACCGGTTTTAATGGTGGATTGCAAAAAATTTACCGCCCGATCGTGGCCGCAAATTTGCCAATCAAACTGTCCGCTGTCGACTTTCATATACCTTAGATTTTAACATAAAATAGACTAATCTGCCAAACAACCAAATTAACTAGAGTGACGCCAAGAGCCGCCAAATAGCCTGGGCCGCGCCAGTCCAGGAAAAATTTTTAACTACTGACTGCCCGCGGGCGATTAACTGGGCTCGCAACTGACTGTCCGCCAAAACAGTTTTAACTGCTTGAGCAATCTGTGCCGGCTGATAAGGATCGCAATAATAAGCGCCGTCTTGGGCTATTTCCCGATGAGGATTGAGGTCTGAGGTTACTGTCGGCGTACCGCAGGCTAAAGCTTGAACAAGCGGCAAACCAAAACCTTCATAAAGGGTCAAAAACAAAAAAACTTCCGCTTGGCGGATTATCTCCGGCAAATCCGTTTCCGGAATATAACCGGGCAAAATAATTTCCTGTTCCAATCGATTAGTGATGACAATTTCCTTGATAGCTTCAAAATCATTGCCAGCATTACCAGCTAAAACCAATTTGAGCTCGGGAAAATCACTTTTCAATAAAGCAAAGGCGGCAACCAAGCGACCAATATTTTTTTTCTTTTCCAGCCGTCCAATATAAAGCAAATATGGTCGGTTAATACCGTATCGATTTAAAATCTCCTCTTTTTTAATCGCTTGGGGCAAATATTTTTGTCGGTCATAACCCAAATAAACAACCACCACTTTTTTTGCATCGAGTGAATAAAATCTTTCTATTTCCCGACGGGAAAATTCTGAATCGGTAATAACAAGATTAACGCGCTGTCTGATTTTTTTCATTGTCCAATCGTGATACCAAACCTGAATTTTCTTGTACAACTCAGGCTGAGCCTTGAATCCAACATCATGAACCGTCACTGCTACTCGCACCTTTTTTCTTAACGGTAAAAATGGAATTGTGTGGGCCGGCACAAATAAAACATCCGGCGGTCGAACCAGCAGCGCCCACCATAATCGCCATTGGGTCCATAAATATTTCGGCGGCCAATTTAAAATTTCCTCTCGCCAGTGGCCGGGCATTTTTTTCAAACCGCCAGTTAATCGCTTGTTGGTATACAAAACTACTTGGCAATTATCAGGGATAATTTTTTTCAATTCCTGGATAATATGGTAAGAATACCACTCGGTTCCGGTTTTGAAGGGCTTATTGGCGCGGGAAGCATCAATGGCAATATTCATTATTATTTTATTTATTATTGATAAAAAATGATAATCATGTTATTCTGACTATAGAGGACTTAACACTCAACCCCAAAAAGAAAGGGTCGCTGAATGAACGAAAATCATCGACAGATACTCAGCCTTGCAGCCGCTTTTGCGGCGATAATTTTTTTGTTCATTTTAGAACCAATCCTGAAAAAACCTCAGGAGCAGCCCGGAGAAGAAACTCTCAATCAATTATTTTCCGGAGAAACGGTAAAAATGATTGATGCCGTCTCCTGTTTGGGAACAGAGCCGAATGATAAAATCGAATCTTGGGTGAAAAAAAATACAACCATTCAACCCGAGCAAAAAGAAGCGGCGCTGCAACAGTTGATCCAATGTTACGAACAAGCAGTAGTAAAACTGGACATTCCCAAAAACATTGGCCTATGATATTTTTATCCAGCCCTGACTTATGCTATCCCGCCGGCCTAATCACTTAACCGCGCGGGATTTTTTATTTCTTCAATAATCCTTATTTGGTCGCTAGAATACTCCGCTTATAACTTTCCAAATTATCCAAAGCAATACCGGTGCCCTTCACAACACAGAATAAAGCGTCATCGGCCACATAAGCGGAAACACCAGTCGCCTGAGTAATTAACTTATCAATATTCCGAAGCAGGCTAGAACCGCCCGACATCACAATGCCTTTATCAATCACATCGGCTGATAATTCGGGTGGCGTCTGATGAAAGACATTTTTCACCGCCGCCACAATGCCCTCCAGGTCGCCCTGAATAGCCTCCGTAACATCATCAGAGGAAACAGTAATGGTTTTAGGCAAGCCGGTAACCATATCGCGACCCCGGATATCCAAATATAATTTTTCTTCCAAATAAAGCGCTGAACCAATGTTAATTTTTATTTCTTCCGCCGTTCGCTCGCCGATGGCCAAAGAATATTTCTTTCTGATATATTCGGCGATATTTATATCAAGACGATTGCCACCAATTCGAACCGAAGTCGAGGAAACAATGCCCCCCAAAGATATTACCGCCACCTCGGAGGTGCCGCCACCAATATCAATGATCATATGGCCAGAGGCGGAGCCAATCGGAATATTGGCGCCAATCGCTGCCACAATCGGCTCTTTGATAATGTAAGCGGCTTTGGCGCCGGCGGCAATAGTGGCGTCCACTACCGCCCGTCGTTCTGTGGAAGTAATGCCGGCCGGCACTGCGACCATTACCTCCGGTCGGAACAATCTCACCCCGCCCAAGGCTTTATTAATAAAATATCTAATCATTGCTTCGGTGGTTTTGTAATCAGCAATCACTCCATCCTTTAGCGGCTTTCTGGCGATAATCGTATCCGGTGTTCGGCCAAGCATCTCTTTAGCTTCGGCGCCGACGGCAATGATTTTTTTATCAATATTAGAAACCGCCACCACCGATGGTTCGTTGATTAGAATACCCTTCTTGGGCACATGCACCAAAACATTGGTTGTTCCCAAATCAATACCGATTCTCCTTAAAAACATTGAACAGATTAATTAATTATTAAATTCAATTAAAAACTCCCGATCCACCGACAAATCGGTACGCCAACTAATTGCCTGACCCCAGAGATTCATCGGCAACACTGCGGCATAATAAGCCTTAATCGGACGAGTAAAGTTTAAATCAATTTCCAAATTATGTCCAACCGTCCCCGGCTGTTTTTGAACAATAATTTTATACGCTCCGTTAAGATAACTGCTTTTAACCCCGGGCGGCAAACGGTATTCAAAAACAATTTTCTTGCTGGTCAAAGGTTCAACCGTGAAAAACCACGCCAAATATTTTTTTCCCAGTTCTGAACCGATTTCCGTTTCTTGATCAAGGTTTATCGGCTGCTCCTTGGTTCCATCACTATAATAAGCCCGAATAAACCAGGTTTCCGGAGAAACATAAATGCGAAGATAATCACGATAACGAGAAATTAAATCCGGCTGATATTTTTGTTGGTGATCATAAATCAATTCTAGCCGACCAATCAAATCCCCCCGCTCGTCCAAACGAACGGAATATTTTATTGATTTGGCCATCGCCTGATCGGTTTTTAAAGCGGCTAGATTACTATCAACCACCATTAAATAATCCCCTTCAGTTTGTCGTACCGCCCCCGACCAATTATTGGCGGTAAATTGTTCTTGCAATTTGGCGTCAAACAAATAAACCAAAATATGCTTTTGATTGATCCGCTGCTGTAATACTGCCAGGGCCTTAAGCTTGTCGGTTGCCGACAAATCATAAAATTTTTCTAACACCAAACCGGCCAAATCGCCAATTACATCCTTACGTTCATATTTATCAATACCCTGTTGATAATAATCAAATTCCACAAATTGCTCCAATTGTTGAGCAAAGCCATCAGCTGAAAATTCAGTCTCGCGAACAGTAAGCGGTCCAATTAGCGCCAACAAATCAGAAATCACTTCCGGTGTTAAGGCGATCACTCCGTCAAAATCCGTCTTCAATTGATTACTGAAAGGCGCCTCTTGCTGATAAAACCAAACAATCTGTCGAGCGGCAGTCGGCCAATCGGGCGACCAATTAGCATCGCGTAAATACCAATGTTTTTGGTTGTTATATTTCAACATTGGCGCCGGCGCTAAAACATTTAATTTGCCCTGAGCAAAACGGTCCAAATTATAAACATCGTCAATAAACATATCAATAATTTTTCCCTTAGCAACCGTCAGAATACCATAAGAACCGATAAATCCGCCCGTCGGTCTCATTTCCATGTTATTCTGAAAAACCAATAGATATCTCTTGGTTTCCTGGTAACCCAACAATTCCGGCAGATCGGCCAATAACGGCACCAACGAACCACTGTCTTTGGCGGTTTGTTCCAAAGACAGTTGCGTGTCAAACAAATCCAAATTAAATAAGCTAGCTAAATATTTTAAGTTGACTTGACCCAAAATATTCTGCGCTTCAATAATATTGGCCTGAATAGCCAACAGGTCGGATCGTCGCTTGCTGATTTTCTCAAAAAAATCAGCAGCGCCCAATGTCACCTCTTCTTCGGCTAAGAGAGAAAACAACTGATTATAACCGGTTAATAATCCGGCCCCACCAGCCAATAGCTTATCCAACTCTCTAATCTTATTATTAAAAGGCGGAAAATAATTCACCAAGCCAAGCCGGTTAAACCGGCCGCGAAATTGTTCAATCTCCTCAAGCGCTCGGCCAGTTGCTTGACTGGCTTGCTGCCAATCGCCGCCAATCGCCGCTGACACAACCTCATCTTTAATTTTTATAACCGTCAAAATATTATCAGCCGCCTTAATTGCTTGATAAGTAATGGGCGCCAAAACTACCAAAATCATAATCACTAAAATTATCCCGACCGCCGCCAACCAGTAACCCCCGCTGAATTTAATCCGAACCGACTGGTGACGATAGCTAGTCACCCAATCTTCAAGCTTATCTAATTTGTTTTTTCGCCGATAAAACATTATTTAAGAATATTTTTTAAAATATTTAAACCAATCAAATATATGAAGCCAAAATATTTTTGACCAAACACCGCTTTGCGCCGACTCCCGTTTGTGATAATGGATGATATTAGCGTCAACAAAATAATAAACCTTGTAACCAGCCTGCCAAGATTTCTTGCACCAAGCAATATCGCCAAAATATAAAAATAAATCCTCGTCCATCAGCCCGATTTTATCGAGCACGGTGCGACGGACCATAATGCAAGCGCCTAAAATCCAATCAACTGTTCTGGTCTGGCCATGGTCAAAATCAGTCATCAAATAATCAGCGATTTTTTTTTCGGCAAAAGGCAACTGACCTAAAAATGTCCGCCGATAAATCGGCACCAATTTGTCCGGAAAACGCATACACGACGCCTGAACTGAACCATCGGGATTTTTTAGCTTCGGCCCAACTAGCGCCGCCTCCGGGTGGCTCTCCATAAACCGATAAATTTTATCAATCGAATTATCCAAAAAAGCGATGTCGGTATTTAAAATAAAAATATACTTGCCGCGAGAATGCTTAATGCCCAAATTATTACCCTTGTGATGGCCTAAATTATCTTTAGCCTCAATCAATTTCACTTGAGGGAACAATTCTTGCACCAAGGCCACCGAACCGTCTTGAGAATTATTATCCACCACTATCACCTCAAATTCCACGCTGGGCGGATAAAGATATATCCCCTTCAAACACTGCTTGAGCAAACCACGAGTTTTGTAATTATTGATAATAATAGAGATTTCCATATTTCAATTTAACTGCTTAAACATTTATCTTAATTAATCCATTGCCTGACCACTTCCGAAGTAGCCTTAGCTTTTTTGAAATTATCACGCCTTTTTTTCAACATCTTGGGCAAAACCGCCAGCACCTGGCCAAAGGCCGGCCAAGTCGACCATTCAAAAATTAAAATATAAACAAATTTTTTAAATTCATACCAAAAAATAAAAGGGAAATATTTGAATAAATTTTTAATTGATTCATTCTTTATAAGCACTAGCCAATGGTTACAATAAGAATGCTGACGGGCAATGGCTGATTGGTGCTTTCGGTTTTTAATAACACTAAAGGCGCTTTCGGCATCTTGTTGAGCCAACGATCGAACATGATAAGCAACCGCCTCTGAAACAAACAATGATTTCCACCCTCTCAATTGCAGCCGCCAAGCCAAATCCACATCCTCTTTATAAAAGAAAAAATCCTCATCAAAATATTCGCCGCTGGGGTTAGTTGACGACTGGTATAAACATTGGGTCAGGGCCTCCCGTCGATACAATACCAGCGCCGCCGAGTGACCGAACACCTCGGCCGACTCCAACTGCCAATCAGTTTGACCGGCGCCAATCTCGCCAACCCGATGATTTTTATAAATCTTCAAGCCACAAGAATCAATGATGTCAGTTTTCTTAAATTCGCCATAGTCGGCATTAATAATTTTAAATTTTAATAATTTGCCGCCAAAACTGCCAAAATCCTTGTAAGCCGAGCTGTCTACTTTGGCGATAATCCGCTCCAACCAGGTCGGCTCCATAATAATATCCGGATTACTTAAAACAATGTATGGCGCAGTAAGCAATTTGATGCCCTGATTATTAGCCTTGGCAAAACCAAGATTTTTCTTATTTTGAAAAACAGTAACATCTGGATAATTTTTGCGTAAAAAATCCACTGTCCCATCCTGAGAATTATTATCAATAACCAAAACCTGAAAATCCCGATACGTTTGACTAAAAATCGACTTTAAGCAAAACGGCAAATATTTCAAGCTGTTCCAGGTGACTATCTGAATTGTAACTTTTGGCAACATCATAATAATCTTAATATTTAGACCTTCTTATTGGTCACCCAGAAACCGAGCCGATATTTGCCGCCGAGCAACAAGCGGGTCTGGGCGTCAGCGGCCGGGATAGAACCGAAAATAACCATTGTCACCGGAAATATCACCCACTGGACAACCATGATAATATAATTATAAAAACGGTAACCCTTCGGTCGATTAGGCAACATAAAAGTATATAAAATAGAGTTTACCACCAATCCAACCATACCAATCATCATTAATGTCTCTAGGGTATACGGCGCGTTTTGAAAAAAAGCGGTCGCCCGATCGGTTTCCGATGCTAACCACAATGGCAGTCGGCCGACGATTAAAATCAAGAGTGGCGCCGTCGCCCAAGAATACATGCCCTCAAATTGATTCCAAAAATAAAATAGCCGCTTTTTTAAAGGAATTTGCCGGTTAGCTTGCCGACCAAAAAATTTCTGCCACATCCAAGGAAAATGTTCTACTCCCCAAGCCCAACGTCTCATCTGCCGATACTGATCAGCTAAACTCTTCCGAAAGGAACCGATATAAACCGTGTCCATTGATAAGGTGATAAACATCGGCACTACCCGATAATCCCCGTCATACCGAACCAGGCCCTGCAGACAAATCCGCGAATCCTCCGTGACGATCGTTTTATCATGAAAACCAACATCAACCAACATCTGAAAGCTCATACTGTGAGAAGAAAATGTCAACAATCGCTCCGGTCGCGACAAGTCAGTCAGGAGCCAAAAAGTGGTCGCCGAAGCCACCACCCGAATAATCGGGTTGGATTCCCAAATATTATTGTTATACAAAATCAGTGGCTGATAGCTGGCTCGCTCCGGTCGCGGTTGGGTTAAATATTTGTAAGTCAAATAAGAAAAATATTGAGGGTGCGGCAAAGTTTCAATATCAAAACAAGACACAATCACTTTCTTATAATCCAGGCCCAGTCGGTCAATTTCAATTTTCAACTGCTGCTCCATATAATGAACATTGGAGCCTTTGCCGGGCAATTCATCTGTGGCCGGCGGATGGACTGTAATCAATAATTTAAAAAAACAATCACCAAACTCTTGTTTAATTTTTTCGGCAGTAGCCAAAAAATTATCCTTATCTCGACCTTCGCCGCCCAACACCACCATCATTCTATCCTTGGAAAAATCGGTTTCTGTTAGTTTTTGGAACGACCGCCTCACCACCTCGTAAGGCTCTTTATAAGTCGGGTAAGTGACCACATGATAATACTGCCGGTAATCTTTATTAAGCCTCGTTATTTTCTCGGTCCAGTTGACTTTATTATCCCAATAATACCTCAGCCAAGAAATAACCAACCAAACCATCATATAAAACAATCGGGTAATCCAATAAACGCTAAAAACAATAATAAAATAAATCGCCCACAGCGGACGAATAAATGATAAAATTATCGCTCCGCCGAGAGTCAACCAGACAGTCACAGCGGGAATAAATTCAAAAAATCTATTATTTAAAATTTTACTCATAACATAATTAAAAATAACATTTTTCATAAAAAAAATCAACCCGGCTGAAACCGGTTTGAATCTCTCTGTCTAACCCTCAAATCATCAGCTATAACAAACTCCGACCGGTCATATCGTCCGGCTTGGGCAAATCCATAATTTTCAGAATAGTCGGCGCCACATCAGACAATAGTCCCGCCGGTTTGACTAAACTCAAATCAGAATTGGGACTGTCCGCCCCACCGCCGGTCTTACCTTCCCAGTGCCGGCCGACAATGATTAACGGCACCGGATAGGTGCTGTGTTCTTTATCCATATTGCCTGATTGCAGATTGATTAGTTCCTCAGCATTGCCATGATCGGCCGTAATAACCACCACCCCGTTATGGGCCAGGGTCGCCTCAACAATCTTTTTTACGCCATTATCAACTGCTTCGCAGGCTTTAATCGTCGCTTTTAAGTCACCAGTATGACTCACCATGTCGCCATTGGCAAAGTTCATAACAATAAAATCATAATGCTTAGCCATAATTTCCTTAATGGCACGCTGCGTGATCTCCTTAGCTGACATTTCCGGTTTATCAGCATAAGAATCAACTCGCGGCGATGGTATTAATATTCGCTCTTCGCCGACAAACGCCTTTTCTTGGCCGCCATTAAAAAAGAAAGTGACATGAGCGTATTTTTCCGTCTCAGCAATATGCAATTGCTTCAGGCCGGCCTCGGCAATCACCTTAGCTAAGGGAGTGTCGATGGTTTCCGGCGGAAAGGCGACCTCGACTGGCAAATCCTTCTCATATTCGGTCATAGTGACGAAATATAACCCGGACAGATATTCCCGGGGAAATTTGGCAAAACCGGGCAACACAAACGCTTTGGTCAATTCCCTGGCCCGATCCGCGCGAAAATTAAAAAATATTACCGCGTCTTGATGGCTGATGCGGCCCACCGGTTGGCCGTGTTCAGTAATCACTGTCGGAATAAATTCCTCGTCGTAAATTTTTTTATCATAAGACGCTTTAACCGCTTCTACCGGATCACCAAAAAAATTTTCCGCCTCGCCGTTAACCATGGCATTATAAGCCAAAACCAACCGCTCCCAATGATTATCACGATCCAGGGCATAAAATCGACCGGAAATAGAAGCGATTTTACCGATTTTTGAATCAACTAGCCGACTGTTGGCCTCGGCGACAAAATCAAGACCAGAGTTGTAAGGCATATCGCGACCATCCAAAATCGCATGAACCAAAACCTGATTTTTTAATTTTTCTTTCTGACACAGTTCAACTAAAGCGTAAAAATGATCCATTGAAGAATGGACGCCGCCGGAAGAAACTAAGCCGACTAGATGAAGTTTGGAATTATTCCGACGAACATGATTAATGGCGGCTAAAAATTTTTTATTGACAAAAAAATCACCGTCAGTGATTGCTTTGTTAATCCGCGGTAAATTTTGATAGACTAATTTACCCGAACCAAGGTTAAGGTGGCCGACTTCACTATTACCCATCTCCCCCCAAGACAACCCAACTGCTTCGCCGGCCGCCTGCAGAGACAGGGCCGGATAAGTTTTGATCAAATTATCAATAGTGGGCGTTTTGGCCAAAGCAATGGCATTGCTCCGTGATGGCGGGGCAATCCCCCAGCCATCCAAAACAATCAGTACCACCGGTTTAGGACGTTCTTGTTCCATAAGTTAAATAAGACTTTTTCTGGTCATTTCGGCTGGCGGCTGAAGATCAAAAAAATTTAGAATCGTCGGGGCAACATCACCTAAATACCCCCGTTTGATTTTCTGTTTTTTTTCTTTTTTGCTGACGATAATCAACGGCACCGGATTGGTGGTGTGCTCAGTGATTATCTCTTTGGTTTCAAGATTCAACATGGATTCTAGATTACCATGATCAGCGGTAATAAGCAAGACAACATTATTCTTCAAGCAAGCTTGGGCCACTTTTTTGACATACTTATCAACCGCTTCAGCAGTTCTAATACCAGCCCTGATATTACCAGTATGGCCAATCATATCCGGAGCAGCAAAATTGGCGCAAATAAAATCATGCATTTTTAAGCTGGCGATTAATTTCTGGGCCACCTTGGCCATCGACATTGCCGGCGTTTGATCATAGGCCGTCACTCTTGGCGAAGGGATTCTGACCCGTTTTTCCCCGGCCACTGGATCAGCATAGCCGCCGTTAAAAAAAAAGGTGACATGAGCGTATTTTTCACTTTCAGCAATATAAAGCTGACGAAAATCATGTAACATCATCGGCAGGGTGTTACGCAAATCCGCCGACGGATAAGCCGTTAAGATACTGTCCAAATCCGGACCAAAATCAGTCATCGCCACGAAAGCGATGTTTCGTAAAACACTCTTTCTTTTCGGGGCACCGGGATTTTTTCGCTCAAATTCTTGCTGAACAAACGGCTTGGCCAATTGACGCGCCCGATCACTGCGCAAATTGAAAAAAATTATCGCATCACCATTCTCAATTCTTCGAACCATTTTCTTGCGCCGCTGAATTACTATCGGTTCAATAAACTCATCGGTAATATCGGCATTGTAAGCGCGAGTAATCCCGGCTTGGGGGCTGACGCTAATATGACCGCGACCGACAGTCATCGCCTCATACGCCCAAACAGTGCGGTCCCAGGCTTTTTTTCTATCCATAGCATAAAATCGACCGATAACAGTAGCAATAACTTCATGAGGCTTTAAAAAGCGTTCCAACGCCATCATTGATTTTAAGGAAGACCGGGGCGGCGAATCCCGACCATCGGTAAATAAATGCAAATAAACATTCTTCACTTTCTGGGCCCGCAATAAAGTCAGTAAAGCCAATAAATGATCCGGGTCGCTATGGGGGCTCTGGCCATTGGACAACAATCCCATTAAATGAACGGCGGATTTATTTTTTCGAGTATGACTAATCGCCGCGACAAAAGCCGGGTTTTTAAAAAATTGGCCGGTGTTAATTTGTTTAGAAATCTTAACCACTTCCTGATCAGCGATGCGACCGGCGCCCAGATTGATATGACCGGCTTCGGAATTCCCTACTTGATTGGTTGGCAAGCCAGCGCACTTGCCGGAGGCGCAAAGTGTTGTCCAGGAATAATCGCGATAAAGCGAATCTAAAAATGGTGTTTTGGCAAGATGAATCGGATTGCCCGCGTCTGGCCGACCCAAACCCCAACCGTCCAAAATTAACAAAACTACTCTTCGGCGATTAATTGCATTCCTTTTAACCATTTAATTTATTATTTATAAAATTAAACGCTTGATAAAAATACCACTATTGCTTCTAATTGGGCTATTTCATTTCGTCCCAAATTTCCATCAACCGATTATATTTGGCGACGCGTTCGCTTCGGCAGAGCGAGCCAGTTTTAATATACTCAGCGCCGCAGGCGACCGCCAAATCAGAAATAAAATCATCCACTGTCTCGCCGCTCCGATGCGAGACGGCGATTTTGTAGCTATGCGTCTGGGCCAATTTAATCGCTTCCACGGTCTCGGTTAAACTGCCGATTTGATTTAATTTTATCAAAATGGCATTACTGACGCCCTGCTCTATTCCTTGTTGCAGCCTCTTGACGTTGGTCACAAACAGATCATCGCCCACCAAAGCGATTTTTTTACCAAGTTTATTAGTCAAGGTCTTCCAGCCGTCCCAATCATCCTCAGCCAAGCCATCTTCCAATGATTCAATGGGATAACGAGTTAGCCAATCACTATACATTGCCACCATCTCCGCGGCCGATCTTTTTTTCTTATCTGCCACCATATTATAAATACCGTCTTTGTAAAATTCCGACGAAGCGGCATCAATGGCAATTTTGACATCTTTGCCGATTCTATAATTAGCGGCAGCAACCGCCTCCAAAATCACTTTAAGCGCCTGTTCATTACCCGGCAATTTCGGCGCATAGCCACCCTCGTCGCCAACCGTAGTCTGATAGCCTCGATCTTTTAAAATCTTTTTCAAAGCATGAAAAATTTCCGCGCCGCAACGCACCGCCTCTTTGATATTTTTCTGTTGCGGTGTAATCATAAACTCCTGAATGTCAATCGACCAACCGGCGTGGGCGCCGCCATTCATAATATTCATCATTGGCACCGGAAAAGACATCTTTTTTTGGGGCCAAAATTTTTTATGAAGATAAGCGTAAAGGGGCTTTTGGGCGTCAATCGCGCCAGCCCGGGCGACAGCTAATGATACGCCCAAAATTGCGTTAGCACCCAGTTTGGATTTGTTTTCCGTACCGTCAAGCTCGAGCATTAGCTTATCTATCTCTTTTTGTTGGCCGGCGGCCCAGCCCTTCAATTTAGGAGCAATTTTTTCGTTGACATTTTTAACCGCTTTCAATACTCCGTTGCCATCATATCTTTTTTTATCCCCGTCACGAAGCTCTAAAGCTTCATAACTGCCAGTCGAAGCGCCACTGGGCACTGCCGCCCAAGCCTTGACGCCGCTGGTTAATACCACTTCCGTTTCCACGGTCGGATTGCCACGCGAATCCAGAATTTCCCTTGCTTTGACTGACTTAATTTTTGACATACCGTTCAAATTGATTATTTATTTCTAATAATTTTTAATTATAGCACAAACCGCGACCAAGTTAAAACAATCCGCCAAGAGGCGGATTGTTTTAACTGTATTATTCTCAATTATTTGGCAATTTCGTAAGTAATGTAAACATTAATACTGACCTCCTGACTGCCGGATTGGATATCAGCTTCGGGCACTGCCGCCGACAAAGCTTTTTGCTCCAAGCCACCCATGCCGCCGATGCCATAAGCATAATTAACCGGATAAGGCTGATAAGAATCTTCAGAAAAACTGACAATCCGACCCAAATTAATGCCGACTTCATCAGCCAAAACTTTAGCCTTGTCTTTAGCTTGGGCGATCGCTTCTTTTCTCGCTTCAGCCCGATAGGTTTCCGGATCATCAATGGTAAAGTTGGGCCCGGAAACGCTATTGGCGCCTTTCTCGCCAGCCATGGAAACAATTTTGCCGATATTATCAAAATTCCTCACCTTGATCTGGACCGACTGATTAACTTCGTAACCGGCCAAAGTCTGACGACCGTCGCTCCAATTATAGCGAGGATTAATTTGATAATAACTAGTCTTAATGTCCTCCTCGACAATCCGGTATTGATTCTTCAATTCGGCAATAATGGCATTCATCTTGTCAGTATTTTCTTTTTGAGCCGCTTCAACCGTCCCCTTTTCAGTAATGATGCCGACATTGATTATCGCCACGTCCGGCTTGGCGGTCACCTTGCCAGTGCCAGAGATACTAACTTGATACTGGTATTCCGGGCTCTTGCCAATGTAATTAAAATTTTCCCAAGAATTTCTCGTCAAACTAACGAGATAAGCGGACAACAAAATCATCACCACCACCACAAACGGCAACAAAATTAATTTGGCATGATATTTTGTCGATCGATTGCTTAAATTTTGTTCTGTCATAACTTTATATTAATTATTTTTTATTATTTTAATAAACTATTTTCTTCAATCCCGGCAATTTTCGACCTTCCAAGTATTCCAGCATGGCTCCACCGCCGGTCGAAATAAAGGTAAATTTTTTCTCCAAACCCAGCGCCCGAATGAGTTGAACTGTTTCACCGCCGCCGACAATTGTCTTGGCTTTAGACTGAGCTAAAATTTTAATCAGCTCCTTGGTGCCCCGAGCAAAAAATGGCGTCTCGATTAGCCCCAGCGGCCCGTTCCAAACAATGGTTTTCGCCTGATTGATAATGTGTCGATAAAGCTCAATCGTCTCCGGTCCAACATCAAGAATTAATTCATTCTTTCTGATATCGCCCAAGGCGTCGATTCGTCCCTTAATTGCCTTAAAGCTGCCGGCAAAGATGCCATCAACCGGCACCCGCAATTGATCGTCGGTCAATTTGATTTTTCTGATTTCGCCAATCATTTTTGGTTCGACCAATGACTTGCCAACCGCCACTCCCATCGCCTTCAAAACCGTATTAGCTAAGGCCCCACCCAATAAAACATAATCAGCATGTTTCAAAAAACGGGAGATCACCTTGATTTTGGTGGAAATTTTGGCGCCACCGATAATTGCCACTAGCGGCTTGGGCTGCTGCTCAAAAATGCCACTTAAATTTTTCAATTCCCGTTCCAATAACAAGCCGGCATAACTGGGCAAATAATGCTGAATGGTCGCCACTGACACATGCTCCCGATGGGACACGGCAAAACCGTCATTGACAAAAATATCACCCAATTTGGCCAGCTGCTTAGCAAAAACTTTATTGCCTCTTTCTTCTCGCCGGTCAAATCTGACATTTTCCAAAAGCAGAATCTCACCCGGTTTCATTTGCTCGATTTTCTGCTCCACTTCTTTGCCGATAATAATATTGCTCTTATAAATACTCTTGCATAACAACTGGCTTAAGCGGACCGCTACCGGATCCAGACGCAATTTTTCCACCTTTTTGCCCTCCGGCCGGCCCAAGTGAGCCATAATAACTATCTTGGCTTTTTTCTTGATTAAATATTTAATAGTTGGCAAACTTTGCGTCAGACGATAATCCTCATTTTTTCCTACTTGACCGTCTTTGTTAATAGGTACGTTAAAATCAACCCGAAGTAACACTCGTCGGCCTTTTAATTTTTTCGCTTGTCTAATGGATTTTATTTTCATCGCTATTTATTATAACACAAATCTTGAAACATCCGTAGAGATGTATTCCGAGTATTTGAAAGCGCGTCTCAAAATAACCAAAAATGTTTTAAAACAAAGCACTAAAAATTTATTTTAAATTGAAAATTGTAAATTTCACCTTTACTCCCCTTCTATGTCCTCCAGCACCCACTTGTCTCCGCTGACTTTATTGACCGCTATTTCCAAACCATCAGCCGAACCGCCCTGGGCCAGCAGCTTGATATTGAAAATAAGATTTTCCGGCAACACTTCTTCGCCGTGCTCAACAATCGAGCCCAAGCTGATAGTGGCTTTGGTTATTTTTTTTAGATTATTTTTTGCCGCATAATCCATAATTGTCTTATAGATTATGTCAGCCAGATGAAAATCGTGCATAAAATTTTATAATTAATTTTCCAAATCAATAAATTTAGCCGTATTAAAAACTTCCGTTTCAGCTGATACCAACCTATAATTATCTATAATAATAATTGCCCGTCCACGATCATCTGTTAATAAGTTTAGCTTCTCTTTGGCCAGACTAAGACCTGAATCATAACTATTCGTGAAACAAAGATATAAATCTCTTTGGTCAGTATGCAGGGTTGGAATCAATTTAACAGAGTTATCATCAAAATTCATAAAACATAATCTTTCGATGCCACCAAAACCGCTATTTGTCTCGTATTTATAATCGCCAGTAATAACAGCTCGGCCAGAAAATTGTATCTTGACATTATAATCGCCCAGAGAAAAGCTATCAAGTGCGGGCTCAATAGAATTAATGGTCATATTTCCCATCTTATCACCAACTTTTACCCCACTAAGATTAAATGAATTATTACCAGTTTCCGAATCTTCATCCATGGGTCCGTAAGAATTATCATCACTAATATCTGGATTATTCTCCGAGCTACCGCTGCCACTATTTATATTATTATCTTCAATCGTCACTAAATCTTCATCTGGATTTAAATAATTTTGTTGCTCTTTCTGAAATTTTAAGGAACAGCCGGAAAAAAGCAACAAGCAACAAACCATTTTTAATTAATATTTATTTAATGCGTGGCGCAGGCAATACACGGGTCATAAGCGCGAATCAGAGCGCGGATTTTTATCGCCCGCTTTTTCGGATTCAACTTCATCACATTAGGGATATAAGCCAAAACATCCTGTTCCAAATTCTTAAGATAGGACACGGTCGGCGTGATAATATTGCAATTAGTCAGATAACCGTTTTTATCTATTTTGTAATGGTGGTACAAAGTGCCCCGCGGCGCTTCGATCGCGTCAACGCCAACCGTCTCACAACTAAGCGGATTGGCACCGGCAATCAAATTTAATGAAAGCCGAGCATCCTCTTTACTCTTACCCCCTCCTAACCTCCCCATTCGCAAAGAGGAGGAATCAGATAATAAATCTCGCAAAATTTTTTTGGCTTCTTCCAGGCAGTGGATGATTTCAATCGCTTGGGCAGTAATGTTTTCAAAAGTATTATATTGCGGCAATTGCCAATTCATCCCCTTGAGCAATCCCTTGGCCAATGGGTTGAGCTGTTGCCAATTGTTGTTAATTCGCGCCAAAGCCCCGACCATAAACGGCTCGCCGTCCAAAGTGGCTGATTTGGCCGCCCGATAGGGCTCTTCTATTTCTTTGATATTTTGAGTATATTTTTCCGCCTTAATAATTCTGGACTGGCTGGCTGACGGAAAAATTTTAATATCGCCGTCATATAGAGCATACTCTTTGGAATTGGTCAGACTGACAAAAGTGGTCGGCCGGCTGAACTTTGGATACTTAATGGAAATAACAAAGTTGGCCAAGCCCAAAGCATTTTTCAAAACAACTTCATACTGGTCGGCCAAATTTTTTAATTCATTTTTTTCCGGCAACACTTTAAAACCACCAACCTCACAGGCAATCGGATGAACCGCTCGACCGCCAACCACTTCGATAATTTTGAGCGCCCACTGTCTGGTATTGATGGCGCATTGTGTTTCTTTGGGATATTTTTTGACAAAATTCAAATCGTTTTCAATATTGAAAAAATCCGGCAATGACAAAAAGAAAAGATGCAGGGCATGGCTATGGATGATTTGAGCCAGATTGATCAACTTACGCAGCTTGACTGTTTGTTGGCTGGGACGAATTTCAAAAGCATTTTCAATCGCTTTAATTGATGACAATTTATGGACTACCGGACAAATACCGCAAATGCGGGAAGTGATAATCGGCGCTTCTTTAAAATGACGGCCGATCAAAATCCCCTCAATCAGCCGCGCCCCCTCGGTGGTAATCAATTTTGCCGATTGGACATCTCCCTTTAAGATTTCAGCCACAAAATCAGCGTGGCCTTCCATTTTGCCGATATGGTTTATTTGAATTTTCATAGGGATAGCGATTAGCTGTTAGCGATTAGGGGTTAAGAAAATTTTTTAATAAAATTAAAACCAAAAAATCAGTCCAATAACTCAATCAATTTTATGGCCGCTTCCTCATAATTGCCGGCCAAAGCCAACTCCCTGATATCATTATTGGCTTGACAATCAATTAATTCGCTTATTTTTTCCCCATACTTCAATACCCAATCAAGTTGAATCTGATAATCGGGCTTTTCCCCAAGCATCTGCCGCATCACTTCGCGCTGAAGCAAATCCCGATGCTTTAAATCAAGGCGATCAATATCCGGCTGTTCCGGGGTTTCTAAAGACATATTTTTGCCGATTATTTTTTCTGCCAATCCTTAATAGTCAATCTGGCTGACTTGCCGTCATAAATTATTTCCAATTTCTGCCTTTCTTTCCAACGAAATCTTTGCACCAACTCCTTGGGAATAGTGATGACATAGCTGTGGGTGCTCGCTTTTTGTAGTTTTCTGATATATTTTATCATATATTTGACGTCAGTACGGACGTCAGTACGGACGTCCGTATGTCCGTTATTATGTGAATCATTTCAATTTTTTAATTTTATTATCAATTTTATTAACCTTAGACTTTCCGAACTTTCGATTTTTCTTCCCCTGCATTTCTTCCAGCCTTTTTAAAATGGTATCTCTGGCGCCAAACACTTCCATTATCCGATAAACTTGCTCCCGAGAAAAATGCTTTAATAAATAATTCATAAAATTTTCCACCTGCGCGCCGTCAAATAAGCCCCGGCAACCCCAACAGGCCTGCTTGGATTTTAGGCAGACGGCCTTGCAACCACCCAAGGTAATCGGCCCCAAGCAGATCTCCTCTTGCTGTAACAAGCATTGATATCCCCGACTCTGACATTCATAACAAACGGGATTTTGCGGAATGCGGAAACTGCCTTTTTTCAATAATTGATTAGCCAACTCAATAAATTCATCACCATCAATCGGACAACCGGGAATGACATAATCAACTTTGACAAAATTGTCCACTTCTTTAATATCGGGGTTAGCTACTTTTAATTTTTTATATACTGCTTTAATCGCTCTGGTCTTGGACGCGTAATTTTTGAGTTCCCACACTCCGCCCAAGGCGGCGCAATTGCCCACCACCACCAACTTGTCCGAACGACAGCGCATCTCCTTGAGTAATTTGATATTTGCCTTGGTAACCGGATTACCCTCGACAAAACAAATATCATAATGCTCCGCCAGTATCGGCTCATCTTCCACTAGCCGGAATTCTTCCAACTGCACCTTGGCCAGCCAATCCAAAAATCTCCTACCCTGGTCAAGCATCACAAATTGACAACCCTCGCAGGAAGTCAATCCGATAATGGCTATTTTGGGTTTGATGTTTTTTCTTTTGGTCATAAATAATCTACCTTTACACTATTTATTTTAACAGATATCAATAAATAAAAAAACGGGAGAACGCGAAGGTTCTCCCGACAAGTCACGGATTGACCGCGGCTAAAGTCATTTTAGTATACTTATCCAAGTTCTGAGCCTGTTCGATACTTAAACATTCAATCGCCCAATAGTGATGGAAAGCGACGACGCTGCCGGTATCAACCGCCGAATCATTGGGATTGAGTATTCCCCAATCAACCATTTTTTTCTCCGGCTTGCCGATTCTGACGATCCGCTTATAATCAAACAACAGCGGCTGATACATAACTGTCAATTGTTCGCCACGCTCAATGACAATACCGGAACAAACGCGACAGCTATCCAGGCTGTTCTGGATTGATTTTGTCACCAACGAATCCAGCTCTATACCCGGTCGAGTAAAAAAATATAATACTGACAAGCTGTGGTGGGCTCGAGCTTTTTCCAGACTAATAGCCCGAAACATTAAGGCAATATGCTCGGGATTCCAGCCTTCGCGCTTAACGTCCTGTTCAATCACCCAACCCACCGCCTCTGGCGTCACTTTATCCAATAAGCCATTCCCCAACCAATATGCCTCAACCACCCGATCATCAAAAGGATCGCTGATGCTATTGGCTCGAGCAATCAGAGTGTAATAGGGGGTGGCTACTTCGAACTGCTTCAAAATTTCCCTAATGGTTAATTCGGCAAAATCCGCTCGTCCGGTAACATAATCGAAAAGAACTTTATGGGCGTCTTTGGGTCCGCAACGCTCCAACATATTCGGCTTAATGGAATAAGCCGCCGCTCGCTTAAGTCCGTTCATTTTTTCTCTCCTCCCCAATTAAATCCAATACCGCCTGCGCCTCATTAGCCCCTATTTTATTAACAATAATTCCATTGACTGTCAAGACCCAATCACCTTGTTTTAGATCGGGAATCAAAACGGCATTAACCTTGCGACCGTCAAACAATTCGGCCCGGTCGCCTGAAATATTTTTAATTTGGAGAGGGATGGCGAGACACATGGAGATAATTTATAACAAATTTTTAATTTTCAATTTTAAATTTAAAAATAATTTCCAATTTTAAATATATGCTTTAAGGACTTTCTAAATTTTTGACTTTATAGACTGTAGTAATCCTTAATATCCAGCCAGCGAAATACCGGACCATCCTTGCAAACATAAAATGGGCCGATAGCGCAGTGCTGACAGACACCAATGCCGCAATGCATCCGTTTTTCCAAAGAGAGGATAATATTTTCGTCGCTTAATTTCTTATGCTTCAGTTCTTTGATGACAAATCTATACATCACTGGCGGACCGACCAAAACCGCTACCGTCTGGGCGCTGATTTTTATCCGGCCAAGCAAATCCGTCACCAAGCCTCTGTCTCCCTTCCAATTAGTTGACGGTTTTTCCAAAATGACTTTTAATTCCGCCCGGCGATTCCAAGCGGCATGATTCTTTTTAAACAGCATCGTCTCTTCACTGGCACAGCCGTAAAGTATCTGTAAAGTTTTGCTTTCCAATCGTCCGGCCAGATAATCAATAATAAGCGGACGCAACGGCACAAAGCCGCAACCGCCGCCAACAAGTAAAAGCGGCTTGCCCTTAAATAAGTCAACATCAAATCCGTTACCGAATGGGCCGCGGATGTCGACGCAATCACCAGCAGATAGACTATTTAATTTATTAGTCAAAACACCAATATCCCTAATAGCCAGCTCAAAAAAAGTTTCACTATCGTTGGGCGACGAACAGATACTGATTGGGCACTCGCCCCAGCCAGGCAATCCTATTTGCACAAATTGTCCGGGCAAGAAATGAAAATTTTTCTTGATTTCCGAGTCAATAAATTCCAGCCGCAACAACTTGGTGTCAACCGACTCCTGACTAGCTGATATAATCCTGACTTTATTGGTTTGATAGATGTTGAGCATAAAAAACACAAAATAAAAAATTGAAAAAATGAAAATGAAAAATTAAGATCTAAATTTCATACTATTGTTTTGCATTTTGAATCTGCACTTTAAACTTTCTTCAACACCTCCTCTATCTTTATTCCGACCGGACAAACTTTACTGCAGCGGCCACAGCCGACACAGCCGGGCATCATATATTCAAAGGGAATGCGCACGAATTTATGATAATACCAAAAAAATATTTTTTTACTGACAGTATCCAGTTCCTTGCCACCGCCGGCAACCAAAGAAAAATCATTATAAAAACAACTACCCCATTTGCGCACCCGTTCGGGATTATCCGGGTCCACACTATCTTCCAAATCAAAACAAAAACAAGTCGGACAATTGATGGAGCATTTACCGCAGGCAATACAAATTTTATTCAATTCATGCCAAATCCTTTTACCTTGTGAAGATTCCATTTTTTTCTTCAGAAGCAACATTTTTTTATCCGGACCTTTTTCAGAAATCGGACCGGCAAATTCAATGTGTTCGTAATCTTTGATGCCACCTTCTTCCAAAATATGCTGACCCTTTTCTGAACCGGAATAAATTTTCATCCGACCGACGGCAAATTGGGCGATAAAAATATCAAAAATCAAATGTTCCAAAATATCTTCTTCAAAATTATGGCTGAATATTTTATATTTTTTGTAATCATTGGGCCAGCTGGAGCTGTAACCAATAATCAGGGTATTGCATCGCCTTTCTTGATAATAGACATCGCGACTAAAAACTAACTCCAATAAAGTCAACGCCTTGAGATCAACAACATTGACGCCAATAGCGGCTATTTTCGGCTGACTGGTTTTCGATTTGACTAATCGGCCGTCGCTAATGTCAAACATTTTTTCCCGTGCCGGTAAAAATAATGCCTTCCAGGTATTTGTGGGCATACGACCCGACCAATCAACATCGCCGATATCCCGGACTTCTTTAATATTAATAACCGCACCGTCTTGTTGCGGCGCAAACAAAAAAAATTCTTCAGACAACTTATTCAAAAAAACCTGTATTTCATTGTTCATAATAAATACATTATAACACAAAAAGATAATTGATTTAAAAATTAATTATCGCGCACACGATAATCAATCGCTCCAATTACCTCTATTAAACCAAACTCCCCCGCTCGAGGGATATTGCCCCAGCGATAATTTTGGATTAAAAGCAGATTCCAAAAAATCAAAATAATAATGACTGCAGCCAACAGCCAAAAATATTTTTTAAGCCAATCCAATAAGGCGGCTAGTGGCAGAGCCAAAAATGGCAAAGTTTCAATGAAGCGTCGGCCGCCAAAGGCATCGCCGCCACCCAAATCATTGAGTGAGCTGTTTATAACCCATTGAAAAATAAAGGCAACCAAAACTACGGCCGTCCAAAATTTTGACTTGCGCCACAGCCAAACAAAACCGACCATTGTTAAAACTATCACTGGCGACCACAATAGCAATCCCCGATCGCTGGAAAACAAAGTATACAAACCATGAAATTCCGGCCGAACAAAAGTATAGCCTTGAGGCACCAATAAATACTGACCGTAAATAATTTTCCAAGCCGACATTTGCAGCCAAGCTATGGCACCAAGCGGCAAAGCTAATATCATTAAATCCTTAACTGCCGCTTTCCAGCGGCCGGAATTTAAAGACGGCCAAACAAAATCCTGAAAAGACACCGGCACTTGGGGTGCGCTCAATCTTCCGATTAAAGGCAAAAATAGAATAACAAACAAAGAATTTTGCCAACGAACAGCTATCAGTAAAAAAATTACCGCCATAAACACCAATTTATTGACTCTCCGCCCCTGCCAAATTTGCACCAATAAATACAGCCAAAAAGACGCCAAGAACAGTGAAGCCATGTGCGACATTGTCGGCTCAAATAACTGATAATACAGCCAGGGCGTAGCCAGCCATAGCGCCAAAACTGACAATAGCGCCGCTCGCTCGCTGAAGAATTTTTTCAATATTCGCCAGACGACAATCAAGCCGGCAGCGCCATAAAACCAACCGGCAAAACTAACCGCCAAAACATAAAAATAAGAATAACCGTCAGTAATAAAAAAGTTATGCCGGATAAAATAAAAAATATTGGTCAGAATATGAGCCAAAAAAATAAATGGCAGCCACATCAGGGCCAGGCCAAATGGATAAGCATTAGGGGTCAGACCGGTGCCGGTCCGAATATTTTCTGAAGTAAACTTACGGCTAAAATAATCATCATCGGCAAAATGCGCCAATTGGTTGGAAAAATCCAAATCATGGTCCCAAAAAACAGAATGCAGCCAGGCATAATAAAATACACCATCACCCTGAATTTTTAAAGGCGAGGGAAAATTGAGCCAAACAAAAACAGCCAAGCTGGCCAATAAGAGCAGCCACAGAAATAAAATTGATTTTCTATTATTAATCACCACTTCCACCTCCTTCCTTAAATGCTATTCGCTTATTCCCACCAAAGGCGGGCAAGCGCGCGAATAAGCGAATAGTAAATTATCTTAATTGGAATATTGAAAAAATCATTCGCTGGCCACGCCGGTGCAACGCCAATCAATGGCGGCTTCTTTGGTCTCCACATTGATGACACAAGCCGGAGCGCAGCCCTGATGTTCTCCCTCAATATCCAGCCAGCAAGTACCCGTACCCTCATTGCAATTACAGTCGCTTTTGATGGCGCCGACTTGAGCGCAGGCCGCCGTCTGATTGGCGATACTAACCGCCTCGCCAACACTGATTTGCGAACCGCCCGCCGACTGGCAGATATCGGTAGCGCCGCCAAATAATTAGCTGTTTGGCTCATTAGCCGATTGGGTCTGACCGGCTTGACTGATGCAACCGGCGCAGATTGAAATCGCCGCCACTAAGCCAAACAAAGATATAAATATCTCATAAAACTTTTTTTATTAATTCTGCGGCCGGTCTAATTGAAGCGGCTCCACTTCACTCTCACCGCCCACCAGCCGGACCACATCCTTGTCAATTTTTTTAAATTCCTTGTAAGCGCTGTTATACATATTAACCGTCGTGCCCAAATGTCCGCCCAGCTTCTGCATATATTCCTCATAAGAATTGAGATGCTTGTCCAACATACTGACATTTTTCAGAATCTCCTTGGTCTGCTCCTGAATCTGGAAAGCGCGCATACCATGCCACAGGGATTGTAAAGTCACATAAAAAGTGGTTGGCGAGACAATATGGACTTTTTTCTCATTGATCGCATAATCAATCAAATCGCGAGTGTTGACCTTAATCGCGCCGACCTTATTGACCAACAAATCATAAAAAATTCCTTCGGCCGGAATAAACATAAAAGCAAAATCCAAAGTACCCTTATCCGGCCTAATATATTTGGCGGTTTCATCAATCCTTTTTCGCAAATCTTGTTTGAAAGACAATTCCAATTGTTCCTTCTGGGTCGAGTCGTTCTCTTCCATTATGCGATTATAATTTTCCAAAGAAAATTTGGAATCAAT
>JAKQDP010000058.1 GCA_029558735.1 bacterium
TAATCGTTCACATTCGAGCGGGGTCAGTTTACGCCATCCGATATGCAATCCATTTTTATTCCTATTTTTCATGCTTTTAAGATTTTCTTTATGGATTGTTGATAAAATAGTTTGCGATTTTGTGGCAATTTTCGGCTCTAAATTGCCGCCGCTCGCCGCCGCCGCCAGTGATGGGGATTTTCCTTCCGGCGAATAAATTCTTTTATTATAATCGTGGCCTTTTATATTGTCGGCGCGACCGACTAAAATTAAATTGTCTTTTTGGACGGTGGATAATGCTCCTGTTTTCTTATCTCTTCTGTGTTCTAACATCTGTGTTGTTGGCAATCCTGATTTTCTACTTTTAGGATTTTCAGGATTTCGTCCCACTATTCGACCGCATTTTACAAGCGTTCGCTGTCCGTGGTTATCTTTCCCTTTATAATAATTCGCATCAATACAATTTGATTTTTCAATTTGTCGTATTATTTTTCCACGATCATTTATAAACGCAGCGTCTTCAATAATATCTTTAAGTAATATTCCTTTATCATCCGGCTGTGTGACGCCTGGTATATTCGTCCAGTATAGCCGTTTTCTATTCTGCGCCGACACAAGCGCCGAATTTATTTCAATCGGTTCGACGCCCAGACAACCAGTTATAACCGCTTGATATTCCTTTTTCATTTTTACATTTTCAAGTAGAAAATATTTCGGTTTATAATGTTTCACAATATCAACAAACGTAAAAAAGAGTTTCGAGCGGGGGTCGTTAAAATTTAATCCCTTCCCGGCAAAAGAAAATCCCTGACACGGCGAACCGCCCATAATCAGATCGGGCCTTTCAATTTTCCACGTTTTCCATTTTGTTATATCACCCAGGCGTATAATTTCCGGGTAATTTGCCGCGCTCACGATCTGCGCATATTTATCGATTTCGCTTGCGTAGTATTTTTTCACTATTATCCCCGCCCGTTCAAGCGCAATCATACCGCAAGACATGCCGTCAAATAATGACAAAACTACAATTCCTTTTTTCACGCCGTCCCCCGCACCGCGTCCGCTAACTCGGTTTTTTCCTCAATTTTTTTCCGCATCATCTTATCGACGCCGCGTTCAAAAAAGAAATAGACCCATCTAACATTTTTAACCTGACCTATTCGGCGCG
>JAKQDP010000008.1 GCA_029558735.1 bacterium
CTCGCCGAAACCCTCCGGCTCAAAGAGCAATACCTAGCCCAAGTCAAAGTCCTCTACCAATCAGGCATCTTGGAAAACTTTCCCGCCACCAAAGAACACCCCACTCCCGAACTTGGCATTGTGGGCATAGACGGCAAGGAATATCCTCTCCCTAGCTATGAAGACATTTTAGACCGGCTAAGCAACCCCGAAACCAAAGAACTGATTGAAAAGAAAATCAGCCAAGGATTTGTTAAGCTCCAACTTACCCCCTTTGCCTTGCCTTTATCCGTCCTCATCCAAAGATACAAAGATGTCCTTTTAAAAACCAATAGAGAATCAGGCATCAGAGCCACCAGTGGCGAGACCCTTAAACTAGCCGAAGACAACCCCCTCTATGTTTGGGATGACCTTGTTCAAGCCGACAACCCCCAAACCCCGAAAAACAAGCAATTAGAATACCACATTCAGACTTACTACGGCCAGACCAAAGAAGACCGAGGCGGCAAATACAAAAGCGAACTGCTCCAAGACCCCCAAAACGCCTGGACCATTTCTCTCATTGAAGATTTGCCTGATTTGCCCGGTCAAAATCAAGGGAAAACAATATCTAACAGAAAAAAAATAGAAGCCGACAAATCAGCTCAAGAATATCTCAAGCTCTTGCAAACCCAAAAAGAGTATCAAGGCGAAACCGGCCAAACCCCGGAAGAAGCCCTCACCACCTATCTAACCTATCTGCAACAGCAGCAGACAGCCATTGACGACCGGGAAGGCCAAGGCAAAGCCAACTTTTTAGTTGGCAATTATCTGTCCGGCTATGCCCCGCGTTTCTGCTGGGTCCGCGGCGATTGTCGGCCGTACCTCTACGGGGACGGTTATGACGGTCGCAATAGCAGCATTGGGTGTCGTCCGGCGGTGAGGTTTTAATCTATCCCTTGACCTTTAGCCCTTACCCTTTCTTTATTCTTTATTTTTGATTTGAAGTAAAAAATAGTCTAATTTTGCTATTTTTGCCGTTTTTTAGATTGATTTTTCTCTTAATATTTGTTATAATTAATAAATAAACAAGAGCAAATCATCTATGAACTTAGAAAAATTTGTCCAAAAAAACAAGCAATTCTGGTGGTATGTAAAAAATCCCACCCGTCTTGATGAACAGGCGATTATTGAAGGTGTTATCAATTATGGTGATATGCCGGAGGTTAGGCAATTGTTGGATATTTTGGGTAGAAAAAAAGTCGCTCATATTTTTGCCAAACAAATTGCTGGTCGTCGGACAAATTATGACGCCAAAACAATAAATTATTTTAGAAGATACTTTAAATATTATGCCAAATAAATTTTATCCGGTAGTCTTGGAAGACGGCCAAAAAAAACTATTGCCGTTGGTCGGCCGTTTTTTTGCTGATTTTTATTTGGCCGGTGGTACGGCTATTGCCCTGCAGCTCGGCCATCGTCGGTCAATTGATTTTGATTTATTTACGCCACGAGCCATTAGCCAGCCGAAAATTAGAAAAATCATCATCAAAAATAATCATATTGATCGGGTCATTATTGATGAAAAAGACGAATACACTTTGATTGTTGACGGTATTAAGCTGACATTTTTGCATTATCCTTTCAACATCAAGCCGAGTAAAAAATTTGACGGCTATATTCAATTGCCTGATTTATCGACTTTGGCCGCTATGAAGGCCTATGCTTTAGGTCGGCGCGCCAAATGGAAAGATTATGTTGATTTGTATTGGATTATGGAAAATAATTGCGGCATTGTTAAAATCATCAAAAAAGCCAAGGAGATTTTTGGCGCTGAATTCAATGAAAAAAATTTTCGTCGGCAGATAGCTTATTTTAAAGATATCGATTATACCGAAACAGTAGATTGGCTTTCAGGATTTAAAGTTAGCGACAAAAAGATAAAGGACTCGCTGATTAAATTCAGTCTAATGGAATAGAATATTAATTTTTTTATGCCCTCTCCCGAACATCGCCAACCAAAAACAGAGACACAAGATTTTCCACCTGATTTGTCTTCGGAATCTCTTTCTTCTCCCGAAAACGATTTTGCCTTAGAACTCGCCGAAACCCTCCGGCTCAAAGAGCAATACCTAGCCCAAGTCAAAGTCCTCTACCAATCAGGCATCTTGGAAAACTTTCCCGCCACCAAAGAACACCCCACTCCCGAACTTGGCATTGTGGGCATAGACGGCAAGGAA
>JAKQDP010000028.1 GCA_029558735.1 bacterium
GCCACATTTTCTTTTTCGCCGGCTTCGGCCTCGAAAAAATCATATTTTTTAAAGCCGAGAGTATTGGCGATTAGATTATTGGGGAAAACCATAATTTTGGTGTTGAAGTCGCGGACATTGCCGTTATAAAATCTTCGGGCTGCTTGGATTTTATTTTCAGTGTCTGATAGTTCGTCCTGGAGTTTAAGAAAATTCTGATTGGCTTTCAAATCCGGATAACTTTCAGCCAGGGCGAAAATTGATTTTAAAGTGGAAGACAGGGTGTTTTCTGCTTTGGCTTTTTCTTCGCGGTTGCCACTTTGTTGCATGGCTGAATTTCTAGCTTCAATTACTTTTTGTAGCGTGTCTTGTTCATGACGAGCATAGCCCTTCACGGTTTCCACCAAATTAGGAATTAAGTCATAACGTCGTTTGAGTTGGACATCAATGTCCGACCAGGCCTCATCAGTTCTGTTTTTTAGTTTAATTAAGCCATTATACACCGCTATCAGCCAAAGGATGGCCAAAATAATGACAATGGCGAGCGCCCAAAGAATAATTTCCATAGTTTTGATTATTAATTAAGTTTTTTTGGTTTTAATTATTAATTTGTGTTATAATAAAGATAATTTCTAGTTTATTTATTTGCCAATTTATTGTATAATAAAATTATATTAAATAACTGTTGATAAGTCAATTTTTTAGGTATTGATTTTACCAACTTCACAAATGGAAGGTGAAAAAAAACTGACAGTTAAATCTAAATTAGCGCTTATTGCCAGCTTAATGGCTATGTTTATGGCCGCTTCAGCTGGCTTTAATTTTGTCTTGGCGTGGGCTGAGCCGACTGCACCACCGCCTGCCAATAATGTGGCCGCGCCGATTAATGAAGGAGAAGATGAACAAACCAAAACCGGCAATTTAATATTGGCTAATTATTTGTGTTTTGCTAATAACGATCCAGCGAACTGTCGCAATGCCTGGGAAGATTTTGTTGGTTTTTGGCAGGATGGCGCTCCCAACGGCATTTATTATGATGAGGGTAATGTCGGCATTGGCACTATCGCGCCCAGTTATGCCCGTTTACTGCTTCAGACTGATGGCACAGTCGAGGGTCTGCATATTACTCGGACGGCCCCTGGCGCTAATGCTTATTTGAATATTGAAAATGAAACTGGCGCGCCGATATTTAAAGTCAATCAAGACGGCAAAGTCGGCGTGGGCATTGCCGTGCCGGAAAAAACACTTCATGTTTACAAAGATTTTGGCGATAATGCCGAAATCGACATTCAAAGTGTCGCCGGCAGTGGCAATCATTGGGGAATATATCAGGAAAGAGTAGACGATGTCAGTACAGCAAATAATAATGAAGTTGGAGATTTGCATTTTTGGGCCGGTGGTAGTAATCGGCTCAGAATTTCTGATGATGGTCGTATGGGTATTGGCGCTAAAATTGGCACGGATTTTTCGACAGTTCAAAAACCCAAGGTTTTTATTTATGACGGCGGTTCGCTAATGCCTGTATTAAAGGTAACTTACAATGGTGATAGCTTAGCTTCAGATAGTATGGCTGCTTGGTTTGTTAATGCTGGGAGTGATTCAAGTGAGACTAGAATAGGTGTTAGAATTGATTCTTATGATGTTGGTCTTTGGTCTCAGACAGGTAACAGTAATTCCATTGGAGTATTGGGTATAAATACCGGGGATGCTCCGAATGTTATTGGGGTTCATGGGTCAGTACAAACATCTCCGGACGGAGTTGGTGTAAAAGGATCTTGCGGTACTGCAGTGGGAATAATAGATAATGGCTGTACCGCTGTCCTAGCAGAAAACACCCAACCGGAAGGCACAGCGTTTAAGGCACTTGGTTATAAAAATTATTTTTCCGGCAAAGTCGGCATTGGCGATGAAACACCGGATGAAAAATTGGAAGTTCGCGATGATACTGCCGGCACTGCCAGGATTAGGATCACTGATACGACGCAAAATCCCGAATTCCAGCTTAAGTATGGTTCTTTAGCCAATGAACATTGGGGTATTTATGTTGATCAGCAACATGATGATTTAAATATTTGGAGTTATAATGGCGGCAGTTCTGGCAACCGATTAACCATTAGTCAAAATGGCAATGTAGGCATAAATGAATCTTCTCCATCAGACAAGCTTCATGTCGCCGGTCAAGTTAGGATTGATAATGATAATGATACCGCTAACAAGGGTTGTATCAGATATAATGGTGTTGCCAATCAGTTGGAATATTCCAATGATTGCGCCACTTTTAGCGCTTTTGGGTCGGGCGGTCCTGGTGTTGCCGGCAATTTATTGGAAGTGCTCCAAGCCGGTTCTGATGCTAGTAGCTTTGCCGGCACAGTGAAAATCGGTAATCCGGCTACTGATCCCGCTGTAAATACCACCCCCTTGGATGTGGGAGGCGCCCTGACAGCCAAATGGATTCACTCTACTGCGCCGGGAATAAACACTTTTGAGGGCGACATTCAATTCAATATGACCACCGGTATAAAAACAATCAAAGTGGCGCAGAGCATTGCTTCGCATGGCGGTGATTTGCAAATTCTGGCTGGAGATGCTGCCAATAATATTTTTAATAGCGGTGACGGTGGCGAGATTTTAATTAGGGGCGGGGCTTCCACCGGAGGAACTAACGGCCGGTCAGGGAAAGTAAGAATTGAAGGCGGCAATCCCTTATTGGCCGGAGATGGTGGACACGTGGAAATATATGGTGGGAACGGAGATAAGGTGCTGGGCGCAGAGGCTGACGGTGGTAATGTTTATATTTTTGGTGGTGGAGGGGACGAAGGAGAGAGTGGTAATGTTTATATTAATGGCGGCTCGGGTGGCAGCAGGGGTGGTGATATTTTTCTTAATGCTTCCGGTACTCTTATGGGCACTGGTATAGTCAATGTCGGAGGAATAAGCCACAATACTACTTTGAAAGTTTGGGGCAATGAATCAATCACCGGTCGCCTTGGTATCAATACCAATTCGCCGGCTTACCGCTTAGATGTCAATGGCCAGATGCGGCTTCAACCCTCGTCTCCGCCGACTCCGGTCAAGGGAGTGATTTATTTTGATGGTACGGCTAATAAATTTAAATGTAGCGAAGATGGCACTTCTTTCGTGGATTGTGTTGGTTCGGGGGGTACCTCAGCCAATTTGCCCACTGGCGCTAGCGGCCAGACTTTGCGTCACGATGGCTCTAGTTGGGTGGCCAATGAA
>JAKQDP010000031.1 GCA_029558735.1 bacterium
TAATGATAAGTAATTGGAGGCAGTGATATTATCGGCCACCATTAAATCAGTAATGGCATTGTTGGGTAGGGACACGGAGGAATAAACTGTCAAGTTATCAATGTTGGTAGTAGTGGCGTTTAAGACTGCAAAGCGGGCGGCGGGAGCGAATAGTTCATCACTGACAGTCAGGTTACCACTCCAAGTAGTAGTAGCAATTAACAGATTATCAAAGTTATAATTAAAATATTTCCACGATGAAGTGGCGTTAAAGACGCTATCCCAAGCCGAGTTGAAGCCGGCGCCAGCCAAAGCGCCGGCAAAAGTGGCCGGTCCGCTGACATAAAGCGAACCAGTAGTAGTAACGCTATTAATAGTCAGACCGGCGCTGCTATCCAAGGCCAATAGCTGATCGGCGGTCGCAGTGGTGGTAGCGTGAATGCCGTCAACCATATCGCTATTAAAAGAATAGGGCGAAGCCGTCAGTCGTTTTCGAGGCGAAAACACCTCGTCAAAATTGCCGTCAGCGTCATCATCAAACCTGATCTGCAAATAAAGATTGTCGCTATTGAAAATAGAAGCGGTCAAAAGATTGGCCGTGCCCAAAGTCACTGAAAAGATGCCCTCGTTAACGGTCACCTGTCCGGCTGTGGAAGTGCTGCTCCAAGTCTCGCTCCAGAGCATAATGCCGCTACCCAAGCTGTCATACAGTTCAAAAATAAAATTATAATTGCCATCAGTCAGCGCTGTGCCGGCACTGTCGGCAATCTTGCCCTGATAATTCAGCTGGGGGTTGATCCCGACGGCGGCCCGGGTGGCAGAAAGCTTCAACCCGAATGGGTCAATAATATCAAACACCACCCAGGCCGCCGTTAATATTAAAGGCACGACAAGGATAAAGCTACAGACTGATAATCTGCTTAGTAGTCGCCATTTCTTCAATTGTTGATTGTCACCTAACATTGATATGTTAATTAATCAATTTTTAAACGACCCCCGTCCAGTTTCATCCGCCCCCCATCAATTTTGACGCGAGTAATAACTTCATAACTGACTTCTAAATAAGGGTCCTGAGAAAAACCGGCTGCTTCACTGGAATAAATAACGATTCCCGTACTTAAATACTTGCCCTGCTCAACTGGCAAATCTAAAACATCATGCCCCTCGCGCAAGCCCAATTGAGTATAACCGGTTGGGGAAATCCAATTTTTACCCACACTATTTAAATTAAAAGTTAAATATTGATCAGCGCTAATAGAAGTAATGTCTTTTCTTTCTGAAACATCAATACCCTCAGTTGGATTATCAACGGCGCCGCATTGGAGATGATCAACTGCAACCAAAGCAGTAGGCGAAGCTTGAGAAGTCTGGACCACTGTAATAAAATCATCACCGTCATTGTCAGAATCATATACATAAGTCACGTAAACATTTACACTGGCTGATAAAACCCGGCTATTATCAGGCAAACCGCTGGTATTAAACGGTAAAAAACCCCTAAAAATACTAAAATAACAATCATTGACTTCATCATACTGTGATTGAATGTGTATCGAATCACCAGTATAATTAAATGTGCCGGAATGATCATGAACACTATCCCAACCACTGCAGTCACCCTGTGTATACCCATCCCCGGCGCCGGCATAATAAGTGGCGGCAAAT
>JAKQDP010000041.1 GCA_029558735.1 bacterium
AATCGCTTGGGGAGATAAATTTGAAGGTAAGTTGCTACCTGAAAAAGTGGATAACGGCAAGCGGCTTGATGTTGGATTTATTTGGAACGCAGTTTCCAGCAAATGGCGTTGTGTAGCCGTTAACCATGAATAGGAGTTAAAATGGAGATATATCATGATTTAAGACCGACTGGAATTAATACTAGAGATATTATGTATTCTGGTTGGCCAAACGTTGCAGCGGATTGTTATAAAAACGTAAATGAAGCGACCAAAAGTGAAACCGATTACAATTATAATCTTGATACCCGTGGCTTTGCTCAGACTCAAAGTGTTTTATATACACTGGAAACTTATTCCGGTGGTGACGCAATATCTCAGATAACACTTAAAGGATATTACAGGGTAGGCAACACTGGGGGGGTTTCTGGCGCACGGGCGCGATTCAGAATCAAAACCGGCGGAACAATTTATGAAGATAGTTTTTTTAACCCTGATACCAGCGCTTATACCTTATACACAAAAGTTTATACTACTAATCCCAAAACAGGAAATCAGTGGTCAGCCGCTGAGGTTAATGCTCTTGCCGCTGGCGATTCTTTGCAATCCATCCCGATTGATGCGCATAACCATTCCGGATCGTATTGTTGCCAGTTTTGGGTTACTGTTGTCGAGGCAGTAGTAGAGTCGGGCGGCAATTTTTTTTTAGTGATGTAGGTTATTGCGCCAGTTTCAACATGCGTATTGAATAATGCTTGACAAAAAAGGCGGGGTTGCTTGCCCCGCCCGGTATTTTGTAATAATAAACAATATCAAGGTGTTACATGCTGTTTTATTTTGTTATATTCTGTTTGGTTCGGTTTTTTCTTTTTTTGGGCGACCGCCTTTGAGTCCGTTGGCGGCGGATGATTTGGCTTTACGCTCTGATTTTACCGATCCACCTTTCCGCCCTAGTGCGGCAGCGGCTTTATCTAGTTCAATTTCCGCCTCGTTTGCGGATTGCTCTACAATTTTGTCGCCAACAGCATCCGCAGCCTCTCTAGTTATGCCGTACCAAATTCCGAGATTTGGAGCTTGCTCAAGGCGCGTAACTACATCATTAAGTTTGTCCGCCAATAATATTTTTTTGACTTGTGCTCTTTTTGTTGCGTCAATCCAATTATACAACGCGTCATACGATTTTTTTGTCCACATATTATTAATCCTCCTTATGGGTTGGTGTGTTGTCTGGTCTCTCGGTTGCTCTCTCTTGCATCGGGGTATGCTCTCCCCTGCCTATCTCAGTCAACAACTGGCGGCAATGATTACAATAATAAGCGGCTACCTTAACCGTTCCGCCGCCAAAAGACATATGCTCTTGTTGATGATATGCCTTACGCGTATCAATCGCCGTGCCGCATCTCTCGCAACGTCCCTGATAATCACTCTCCTCCATCTCCACGACCGCATCAATGTTGCGGTAAGAGATAACTTCTCCGCGTCCGGCATCGGCCATCACTTTTTTCATTTGATCAAAAATTGCCGGAGTAAAATAATCAATCTTAGGATGGGTAATCGTTTCGATTTTTCCGTCTGGGCGTTTAACTGTTACTTCTGCTTTTCTTGCCGCGATTGTTTTCATTTTTTTATCCTCCCTTATCTATTGTTGATGCTAATATAGCCTAACCGCTTAGGTTTGTCAAGCATTATTTTTTAAAGATTTTCAAGAAAATGTGAAAGTGTAATGATTTTAATGGGTTAGATGTGAAAATAATTTTAAATTAAATAAAAAAATAGTGAGAAAAATCAGCACAAACTGTAATAGTTCGGCTCATTT
>JAKQDP010000045.1 GCA_029558735.1 bacterium
TAACGCTTGCGCGTTGGCGAAGTTCGGGCGCCCCAAAAACGCTTGCGTTTTTGAGGGCGGCCGAATTTGGTTGAGCCCGCATGGCCGAGCGCGCCGCAGGGCGCAGCTCGCGCGGGCGAAACCCGAGGCGGCCCCGAAGTGGGCCGCCGTAGCGCTTACGCGCTTGTTATCTGAAGTGCCGCCCGCTCCCGCCCTTAGCCAAGGATGGCTAAGGGCGATAAGTGTTATAATATTTTAAACTTTAATTTATCACTATGACATTACATTACCAATATTTTAGTATGTTCGTACATACTTTAAATGTTTTGGAAAATTAAATTACAAAAGCTCTTGATTAAAATGCTCTTTTTAGTAAACTAGTTTATATAAAAAGATTTATACCTTTTTTTGATTTTATTCCAATGATTTATAAATATTTTTTGCACTGCTTAATTTTCCATGGCGTTGGCATTCTATATCAATTGAAAATTTCCCGAATTTTTGGTCGCTATTTATTATAATTTTGAATGGAAGTGGTTCGCTGGGTGTCGGCATACCCATAAAATTATTAAGCTGATTATAGCATTTGAATTCATTTTTCAGATAGCCCTTAGTAACAAGATTATTTACGGTTAATGATGTAATATCTCCGTTTTCATCTTGATATAATTTGGCAGCCTCTTTAATTGTTTTCATTGATGCTATACATGTTCTTTTAAATTGAATATCGTGATTTTTCTTATTGTTTAAATTTATAATAAAAAATACTAAAGTGTATAACATTATTACGAAAAATATAAGTATAATAGGCTTTTTGATCTTGTTCATAATTTTTTTGTTTTAGGAAATAGGAAAATAGTTTTGTAAATAATGACAATATAATATTTCATTGAATAATGGCTTTTTTCAAATTATATTTGACCGTTTCAAAGTCAGTTTTAGATAAACTTCCAAGTTTTTTAATTATCATATCGTTTTTAATGGTTTGAATCGTAGCGGTAATAAGAGAAGAAGATAATAATCCGGACTTTTTCCAATCGTCAATTAATGTATCGCCCAGTAATATTCTTGAAGTGTTGCTTGTGATTGCAGCAATTATAATATCTTTTCGGTTTTTATTGTATTCGTCAGTGCTGATAATTAAAGCGGGCCTTTTTTTGCTTTCATTTTGTTCTGAAAAAATTACTTCAATTAAAACGATATCGCCAGATTTAAAGTTTGTCATATTCGGCGTCCTTTTCATTATTCCAGATTTCTTCCAATGATTTACTTGCCTTCTTTTTTAAATATAGTAAGTCTTTATCTTCAATTTTGTTTTTGCTATAATGGTCTTTTAACATAGTTATAGCGTTTCTGATGATTTCAGAAATAGAAATGCGTTTATGTTCTTTTTTGCTTGTTAAAAAAGCCAAGTTTTCCAAGAATTCATATTGATCCGGAGAAATATATATTTGTGTTCGTTTCATAATTCACCTCATGTACATTATACCACTATGATGTATATAAATCAAGCGTTCTTGTTAAAGTTTTTTTAAAATTATAATAAAAAAACATTGAGTTTAATTTGCTGAGCGCCGGCCAGGGAAGGCCGGCGCCGGCGGGCGGCATTTCAGATAACGCCTGCGCGTTGGCGAAGTTCGGGCGCCCCAAAAACGCTTGCGTTTTTGAGGGCGGCCGAATTTGGTTGAGCCCGCATGGCCGAGCGCGCCGCAGGGCGCAGCTCGCGCGGGCGAAACCCGGAGGCGGCCCCAAAG
>JAKQDP010000050.1 GCA_029558735.1 bacterium
TAATGACAAAACGATTCGTAAATTCGATGTCTTCCGGAAGAAACGGAATATCAGCGAGTATGACCGGGCCGGGTCGGTATCCATTGCGGAATTTGATGAAATGATCGCGTTAGCGGAATTTCTCTACAAATCCGCATCCTCTTGGATGAAAAAGAATCATGCGGACCTTATTTGACGACTGTTCTGATATACAAACAAATCAGCTCGTTTCTCCTTCGACGATTTTGATATCCTCGTCGGTCAGGCCGTAGAGCTCATAGACGAGCTGATCGATTTCCCGGTCGGTGGCCTCGATTTGGCGCTGGAGGATTGATTTTTGAGTATCGGATTTCAATTCCAATAAATGCTTATTAATCGAGATAATTGATCTAACAGAACTCGTTATTTCTTCAATAATTTTCTGTTGTGATGAATCCATCTTTTCCTTCTCAATAATAGGAACGGTTTCTAAGTAAATCTTTTGTTGAAGAAGTCGACCTCCTTTTTCCGCATCTCCAAGGACAGAACATATTTTTTTCAAGTAGTACCAAATCAATTTCGAATTAAGCACACCAAGTAGATAAATATCAGTGTTTGGCGAAAAAAAGCATGTTTTATTCAAATATAAACATTCATTATCAATTGAAAACCGGCTTTCTTTAGCAATTTCGGGCCAAATAATTTTCGTCTTATCCAATTCTTTAAAATATTCAACGGTATCTTGGATTTCGTACCATTTATAAGAGCCTGGCTTCCTTCCATTCCACTCTTTGCCTTTCCATCCTTTGGGCTTAGGCATAAGCCGGTCTTTAAATTGCAATAAATATTTTTCAATAGCCGGATAATCAGTGATTTTGGTTCCGCGTCTCGTAAAAATTAAATATCGGTTCTTAAAATTAATTCGATATTTCCTGATATCATCACCGACAACGAAGGGTTTGATGAGTTCGGCGCTTTTTTTATCTTCCCTGATAAGTCGATCCCGTGTGGCTTTATCAATAACGAATGCTTCATTAAGCCCTGTTAATATACCCCGATAAATTTTTCCTTTAACATAATCTCCAAGGGGGATGCCCATTTTCTTGATTTTTTCAAAGACTTCGATTTCTTCCGCCTTGGCCAACGTCCAGTTGTCCCCGGCCAAAGATCTCTCGTCAAGCGCAATCCCAATTTCTTTTACTTCTTTTTCCAGCGATTGAAAATCGAGCCTTTTTATAGGCGCGTAAATGAATTTTTGTCTATCAGGTTCCAAATTTGTCGTTAAAAAAATCGCCGGGAACGTCGCGGCCCCTTCAAAAACGGGCAGTTCGCCAAAATCTATAATCTGCTCGATTGTCGTGTGCTTGGAGATAAATGAACGAAGCGCGTTTCCATAATTCGCCCGCATGAATTTATTAGAACAAATCATTCCGAACGATCCGCCCTTTTTAAGCAGCAAATGCGATTTTTCAATGAAATACGTATAAAGATCCGCGGTTCCGGCATAGCTCGCATACGCGTTTTGGGCATATTCCTTGAACCGAGGGCCGAGAATTTCCTGCCGGACATACGGCGGATTGCCGATCACGCAGTCGAAGCCGCCGGCTTTCATGGCTTCCGGGAAGCCCGCGTTCCAATCGAACGGATTCACCCTCTTCAATTCTTCCGGATCAGGGATCAGCCTTCCGCTGAAATAATCCGGGCCGATCAGCGAGTTGCCGCATTTGATGTTGTTGGAC
>JAKQDP010000025.1 GCA_029558735.1 bacterium
AATCTGCATAATTCCCTTCGCGTACGCGCTGGACACAACAGTGGGGCGAAAGGTGCTTTCCGTTTTCATAATTGCCAGATACATCTGCATGGGGATATTAGTTTTTTTCGACTCTTCCACCACTGCTTGAGCAATCTGCAGCGACAAAGTTTCTTCGACACCATTGTTTAAAAGCACATCCGCGATTACTTTCTTTTTATCAACAAAAATCGCGCTGTTGTAAAGCTCATAAAACATCATTAGGCGCGACCGGCCCTGTCCGTCAAACGCCGCCTGGGCTTGTCTTTCAATATAAATATATGTGCTCATCACTGTGCCCGCAATCACTGCGCAGGCGATAACCTTGCCGAAGAGTTTATCGCCGGTAGTTTTTTGGGGTTTCGCGCGCTTTTCTTCCCCATGTTCGATATCTTTCCGCTTTTGCGCGACCAATACCGAAGAGCTGTTCCTTACTTTCTTTTCAGTCTTGATTGATTTTAACATCATCTTTCGACTCTCTTTCCTGTACAAAACTACACACACCGGCTTTTACCGCTGAATATACTTTTTCAACTGAATGTGAGATCAATGGTATTGTTAAGGGAATTTACAGGTGTGCGTTGATTTTTTGCAAAGTGAGCTGAAGCCGGAAACATTTACCGCGCGTTTAAAGCGGCGGCGCTTCAGCTGCTATTTAGTTGTTGGTGTTAACCTATGGCTTTCTCCGTAAATCTTTTTATTAACCGTCCGCAATGTTTTTCTGCATCTTTTTTCGCGAACGGAGCGTGATATAGTAAATTAAATGCGCTTCGTCAACCAAAAAATGCTTATATTTACCTTTTAGAACATATAACTAACTATATTCACTTGTTTTTTATTGACGTAATTTTTTTACCGTTAGTCATCAAGAGATAAAAAAACCATTAAAAATGCCTGCCCAGATGCTTCTCCAGCCGGTTGAGGCCTTCCCTGATATTTTCCAGGGAATTGGCGTAGGAAAAGCGCAGGAAGCCCTCGCCGCCGCTGCCGAAATCGATGCCGGGGGTGACGCCTACTTTCGCCTCTTCGGTAATCCGGAAAGCTTCCTTATATGAATCTTTGCAAAACTTGCGCGCGTCGGCAAAAACATAAAACGCGCCGGTAGGCTCCACGTGAATGACAAACCCCATTTCCCGCAGGCGTTTCAGCATATAGCGGCGTCGTTCATCATAAATTTTTACCATTTCCGCCACGTCATTTTGCGCCCTGGTCAGAGCGGCAATTCCCGCCCACTGGATAAAGCCGCTGGCGGAAATCATAAAGTTTTGATGAATCCGCTGCATTACTTTGGAAAATTCCTTGGGAAAAATGCAGTAACCCAGCCGCCAGCCGGTCATCGCGTATAATTTAGAAAATCCGTTAATCACAAAAGCGCGGTCTGTAAATTCCAAAATGCTGTGCGCGCGGTCTTTGTAAACTAGGCCGTGATAAATTTCGTCGGAAATAATATATTGTTTTTTAAACTGAGCGATGCTTTGCAGTTGCTGGCTGCTCATAACAATGCCCGTGGGATTTGAGGGCGAATTGATAAAGATGGCTTTCGTGCGGGGCGTTATTTTATTTTTAATATCCGCCGGCCGATATACAAATCCTTCCTCCGGGCGTGTTTTTATTTCTTTGAGTTTGCCGCCGGCCGCCAGAATAAAATTCTGATAACAGGGATAGCGCGGGTTGGAGACAATCACCTCGTCACCTTTATCCAGAATCGCCAGCATCACAAACAACAACGCGGGGGAAGTTCCTGTAGAAACTAAAATCTGCTCCGGCGTGATTTTTACACCGTATTCTTTTAAATAAGAATCACAAATCGCCTGACGCAATTCCAGAAGCCCCAGCGCGTGCGTGTAGCGTGTTTTGTTTTTTTGCAGGGCCTCCACTGCCGCCTCAACAACAACCTTGGGCGTGGGAAAATCCGGCTCGCCCACTTCCAGATGAATGATGTTTTCGCCGCAACGCTCGAGCTCCTCGGCCTTCGCCATCACATCCATCACGATAAAAGAAGTAATTTTATCCGCGCGTTTGGAAATCATTATTATCCTCGCTCATTTTACGTTATTTTATGTATTCTCATCGCACTCTTTGATTTCTCATTTTTCAATCCGGCTTCACCGTCACCCAGAGGAATGTTTCGCCGCCGATGGCGCGATAATCGTTGAGGCGATTTCAAAAACTATATTTTTATATTTGGACTGTCTAAAATTAACTATTGACAAAAGCAAGCAAAAAATATAATTAGTTCACATAAACTAATCAACAGGTGGACGTATGGCATATTCACTGGTAGAAATAATCGAGATCATCACCAAGTATATCGGTGATTGGGAGATGGAATTTATCAAAAAATATGAGGCGGACGGTTTTACAGCGCGCCAGATGGAATATCTGGATGTAATCAACCGCTTCGGCAATCCCAATCTTGGAGAAATCGCCAAAGTTCTAAAGCTGAGCAAACCCTCGGTTACGGCGATTGTCGATAAACTGGCGGCAAACGGCTATATTCAGAAATTCCAGTCGGATGAGGACAGGCGTTCTTTTCATGTCCATTTGTCGACGAAGGGGAAAAAACTCGTGCAGGCGCATAATCAAACGCACGAGAGAATTGCCGCTTTTCTCGCCGCCAATCTGGATCGAAAAGACCTGAAAGCATTGGTGGCGCTTTTAAATAAAGTGGTTTCCAGAACATAAAAATTTTTTATTTTAATAGTTAGTTTATACTAACTAATTAAATGAAGGCATTATGGGCGGCTTTGATTATTTCCAGATAATAACCCTGGTTATTTTTCTTTCAATATTTTTTGCCAGATCACTGTGGCTTGCGCGTAAAGGCGTTAAAGTCTTCAGACTGGGAAGCGGGGAAAAGGGCGTTGCCTCTCATTTGGAAAAAAGTTTCCTGATATTTTTCCCCCTCTGGATATTAGAAATTTTTGTGTATTCTTTGCATTTGAATATTCAGTTTCTTCCATCGGTTCTGACAGATCCCCTTTTTCATTTCACCATGATTAAAATTGCAGGTGCTGCGCTTATCTTTTTCAGCATCATCTTCTTCATTTTGACCCTGGTATCATTTAAATCATCATGGCGCGTGGGGATTGACACGGTAGCGCCGGGAGAATTGATCACTGCGGGAATTTTTTCCCTCTCAAGAAATCCGATATTCCTGTCTATGAATCTCTATTTTCTCGGTACATTTATGATTTACAACAATTTATTTTTTCTTCTGTGTTTTATTGGCATGTCCATCGGGTTTCATATTCAGATTCTCCACGAGGAAGTGTTTTTAACCGAAAAATACGGCAAGCCCTATCAAACTTACTCGGCCAGAGTTCGCCGCTATATTTAATGCAGGAGGCGTTCAATGAAATTAAGCGATATCGAGTTCAAAGCGATGAACAATCCCCTACGTAGATTCATTCAAAAACACCTGGAATTTCGTAATTTCAGATCCCTAGGATTGGTGGACAAAAATATGAATATTCTGGAAATCGGCTGCGGATCAGGTTACGGTGCCGTCCTGCTTTCTACCTTACAGCCTAAATCATATATTGGGATTGATCTAATGCCGGAACAAATTTCCCTGACCGGTCAATGGCGTCTGCCCGGATACGAATTCAAAACCATGGACGCCTCGGATATGAGGGATATTGCTTCACAAAGTCGGGATATTATCGTCATATTCGGAATCCTGCATCATATTACAAAATGGCGTAAAGTCATAAAAGAATGTCGCAGAATTCTCATATCCGGTGGTAAGCTGTTTATTGAAGAGCCAAACGGAAAGATTGTTGCATACTTCGACAGGCTTTTTCACTGGGGGCATCCAAACGCGGACTTCAGCCTGGAAATGCTTGAAAAAGAATTGATCCAAAACGATTTTACCATAAAAAGAAAACGAATAATCACGGGGTTCGGCACCTATTATGCCCGGTTAAATTAACGCACGGAAGAATATTATATGAGCGAAAAAGAAAATAGTTATATTCCCCATAAACGTCGTTTATTAAAATCATTCGACAAATCCATCGAACGCGGCGAGCAAACGCTAATTGATTATTACGGCATAGAACGAGCCAGCTCGCTGATAAACGAAGCGCGCCGCGAGTACGAAATCATTATTCCTCGAATTCCATTTATCGGTCATCGAAGTCCTTTCCTTTTATTTCTTCTTCCGGCAAGCCGTTATCTGGCAATTTATATTATATTGCGAAAGAACAAGATTGGTTTTGAAGAAGCTAGTCACATTATTTCCCTGATGAATCAGTCGGAATGGAATGCTATTCCTTTTTTTCTGCGTCGTATAATAAGGCTTATATGGTTTTCGCCATTATTCGAAAAACGCCTTAAAAAAAGAGCCAAAGAATCTCAGAAGCGTAAATATCCTGATGGATATGTTCTTAACTTCATAGAAGGTGACGGCCGGTCATTTGATTACGGCATTGATTACACAGAATGCACGGCCTGCAAATTTCTCAAACAGCAAGGAGCCGTGGAGCTGGCGCCTCTGATGTGCTCCTTTGATAAATCCGCGAGCGAAATATTGGGCTGGGGCTTAACCAGAACGATGACGATTGCCAATGGTGACCGGAAATGTGATTTCCGGTTCAAGAAAGGCGGCAAGACAAACATAATATCTTAAGCACATTTTAGCATGAGTAAACAAAGAGCATTAAATTCAACACTGCATGCTGTATGGAGGATAAAAACATGAATGATTCGTTGCGTACCGGTATATGTTTTGGGCTTACCTCAGCCGTCATTACCACGCTTGGGCTAATGGTGGGTCTTCATTCCGGCACAGGTTCAAAAATGGTTGTTATTGGCGGTATTTTAACAATCGCCGTTGCCGATGCCTTTTCCGATGCTCTTGGCATTCATGTTTCGGAAGAGTCCGAAAACATTCACACAACCAAGCAAATCTGGATTTCCACCATCGCTACGTTCTCGGCAAAATTTTTTTTCGCTTTGACATTTATGATTCCGATTATTTTTCTGCCCCTTTCAACGGCTATCATAGCCAGTCTCGTATGGGGGTTATCCATTCTAACAGTTCTAAGCTATATCATTGCAAAAATGCAGATTAAACGTCCGTGGAAAGTAGTCGGCGAGCATGTCTTAATAGCCGTTGTTGTTATTGTTATTACACACCTGGTTGGTGACTGGGTGGCTGCCCTTGGAGTATAATTTGCCGACAATGGCATAAACGAGTTTTTATAAATATTTAAAATTTCAAAAGAATATGGTATAAAGTTTATATATCCAAGGAAATCGTATTTTGATTTAAACGCGCAGAGGCACTAATGTCGGAATCTCAATTTTATTACATTACTAAAGAAGGGAAGCTCATTAATGTGGAGACCTTGGCCGATGTTATTGCTGAAGCCAAGAAGGGAGGGTATATTTGGCTAGATTACTCCCAGCCAACAAAAGAGGAACTCTCCTTATTGATTGAACCCTTTGGGTTACACCCACTCTCTATCGAGGACTGTGTTGACGAAAATCAAATTCCCAAAATCGATGATTATCCGCAATATACTTTTATAATTTTCAACACTTTCAACTACACCAAAGATTTACTCTCGACCTCTGAAGTAGATATGTTTCTTGGCGCAGATTTTCTGATTACCGTCAACGTCAACGGTTCAAGTAACCAACAGTTCCCGGGAAACATCAAACGCATTGTTGGACTACATCCCGAGAACGCCAAACAGGGACCATCCTTCCTTTTGCATGTCATTATGGATCAAATTGTTGATCATAAATTTGTGGCAACTGAAGCATTTGAGAATGAGTTGGACAAAGCCGAGGAGGAGATCATTTCTGACCTAGCGAATTTTAATGCCGCTACGCTACTTAACCTGCGCCGCGATTTGTTTTCGCTTCGTAAGAGCCTTTTCCACGAGCGGGAGATCTTGGTAAAAATTTGTCGTAAGGACTGTCCTTTCATCCCGGAGAAAGCGTTATTTATTTATCGAGACATTTACGATCATCTAAATAAATTATTCGAATTGACAGAGACTTCTCGAGACGTTGTCACCAGTCTCATGGAGATGTATCTCTCCATGCTGAACAATCGGATGGCCGAAACCGCTAATAGAACAAACCTGACGGTCAGACGCTTGACTTTCATTACCACTATCTTTATGCCTTTAACACTCTTGGCTGGAATTGGCGGCATGTCGGAATGGTCCATGATGACCGGGCCGGAAAATTGGAAGATAGCATATCCTATCTATATATTGGCTATGCTAATCATCGGCATTATCAGTTACCATTTCTTAAAATGGTTAGAGAAAAAAGATCGGGGTTCAGATTAAGCGTTACTTTATTTTTTTTATATCCTTAATCATTTATTTATCTTTAAACAAAAAATAATTTTAATCCGGCTTCACCGTTACCCAGAGAAATGTTTCGCCGCCGATGGCGCGATAATCAGCGGAGACGATTTTGAAACCCGCATTTATCAAATCTTTATACAAATCCTGCGGGGTTTTGTGACTGTAGTACAACTCTTCGCCCAAAAATTCCTTATAGCCGTCAAATTCGTCGCTCCCCGTGTATTCTTTTGTCGCGTA
>JAKQDP010000029.1 GCA_029558735.1 bacterium
ATCCGGCCTAATATATTTGGCGGTTTCATCAATCCTTTTTCGCAAATCTTGTTTGAAAGACAATTCCAATTGTTCCTTCTGGGTCGAGTCGTTCTCTTCCATTATGCGATTATAATTTTCCAAAGAAAATTTGGAATCAATCGGAATGATTTTGTCGCCCAAAAACAAAACAGCATCGACAATCAATTCTTGGCCGGTCTTGGAATCTTTGCCCAAAGAATACTGCATTTTGTATTGGTTGGGCTGAAATGCGTTTTTTAAAAGCATTTCCAATTGATACTCGCCGAAGATGCCGCGCTGTTTGGGATTTTTCAAAATATCCTGCAAGCGCTGAAGCTGGTCGGCAAAATTAACCACCTGGCGGTTGGTCTCATCCAGCTTGGTCAATTTCTCGGTTACCGACTGGATGATTTTGGCGCTCTGGCCGAATTGCATCTGAATCTGACGGGTTGATTCGGCCAATTTGTTGTCCATGGTCTGATTGAGCTCTTTAATCCTCTCTTGAAGCATCAAAAAGGACTGGTCATCTTTCCTGCCTCGCGTCAATTCGCTGAATTTCCGGTTGAAAAACAAGAACAAGCCGGCCATGGCGCCAATTAATACAATCAATAAAAAAATCAGAAGAAAATCCATAAAAAATATTTTAAATTAGCTTTGTTATTTTAATACCCGAGACCCTATAAGTCAAAAACTATCGCTCAACTTCAGCTACCGCCCGACGATAGGCGCAATAATCGCAATCAGGACCAGACGCTGGAATCTTCTTGCCATCTAAGCATTTCTTAATTTCCTTTAGAGTCTTCTCCACCCAAGAATCATCGCCCCTGTGTTCAATCAGATTGACGTCAAATTCAATTTTTTTATCAAAAGCCTGCCGGTCCATTTTGCCGGTGCAATAAACAAAATAGCCGACATCGGAAACTTTCAAGCCATTTTGCCGCAACAGCCATTGATAAACCTCCATTTGCCGCTTATAACCGTCCTGCCACTCTTTGTCCAAGGCTTTGACCGCCTCATCCTTGGCAGTGGCTTTATAATCAACGACAATGTATTCGTCTTTTCCATTAATCCATAAATCATCAATCGCGCCGGTTACCAACAGCCCGGTCGGCCGGTGCAAATATTTAACACCGCCGAAATTCCTCCGCCATTCATCAAGCTCGGCATGAGGTATTGGCCGGGCATCAATGCCATATTCTTTTTGCAAGGGGTGCTGTTCATTTTTGACGCGGTAAGCATCAAATTCCTGCTTCAATAGATAATCGACCGCGCTATTTAAAGAAAAAGGGAAACCGGGAACTCGCTTTACTCCCAGCTTGTTATCCAGATAAAAGCACCTAGGGCACTCCAAAAACAGGTCGATTTTGGAACGGCTTAATTTCCAATTTTTGCCGCCGTAGTTCCAGCTGGCATCGCGTTTGGGATTGTAATACTGGGACATAAAAAATAATTATTTGCTATTTTCAATGATATTAATCTCCTCATCGGTCAGGCCGTAAAGCTGATAAACTTTTTGGTCAATTTCTTTGTCGGTTTTTTCTATCTCTTTTTTCTTGGCCTCGCATTCTTCCTTATCCAAAACCGGGTCCATTTTTTGAAATTCTTTATTCAAGTCAAGCATTCTATCGGCCAGACTAACTAATTCATCATGCTTGGCTTTGTCTTTTTTATTTTTAAAATCTAAATTTGGTATTGGTATATTTTCTAACTGATTTATTTTTATATGCAAACCGGCTTGAAAATTAGTTTTAAACCATTTATTAATAAATTTCGAATTTAAAATCGCTAAAACAAATTTCAAATTATAATTATCTAAACTGTAAATTAAACTTAAAGTATCATTAGTTAAATACCTCTGTTCATCTAAATTGGCAACAATTTCAACAGCAACATCTTTTATAATAATTTTATCTCTCAAAAAATATTCTAACTTCCTGGGTCCGGCACCGACTTTTTTCATCATCAAATCTGGGCGATATAAAATCCATTTACCCGCCCACTGGTGATTGTATCTTGATACATCCTTACCGCGCAAAAGCTTATAGCAATCATCATTTTCTTTTCTATTTAAAATAAATTTTTTATCATCGCTGGTCTTGATGCCTAAAGAAAATTTAGCAATATTGCCAAGATTAACAGTAGGAATATTTATCTTGATCTCCGGATTAAAAGAAAAATTGAAATTGGGCGACTGGATTATCCGCTGATAACTCAAATTATAAGGCAATAATTCAAACCCATCTGACTTTAACTCAAATAATTTTATTTTATGGCTCTTACTGGCAGCACCATTTTTCAGAAAAATTAATACCGGCGTGACAGTAGCGTCCTCAAATACTCCTAATGATAATTTTACCATTTGATAAACAGTAGTGTTATTTACCAAATACTCCCTAAATTTACTAAAGCTATCTGTCCCCAGCCAGCTATTAGACATAATAAAACCTAAAACTCCGCCATCATTTAACAAACTAATGGCCCGTTCGGTAAAAAAGCTGTATAAATCCGACTTATTTTTTGCCGTCTCAAATTCTGATTTTAAATATTCCCGTTCTTCAGCATCCTTAATATTAGCCAAATTGACATACGGCGGATTGCCGATGATTACATCAAATCCTCCCTGTTTGAAAGCTTCGGGAAATTTTTCCTGCCAATTAAACGGCTTTTTAGCCGGCCAGTCTTGGCCAAAATACTTTTCCAGCTCTTTTGGCGTGCCGGAAATCAGGGAATTGCCAACGCAGATATTGCTTTCCAGCTTGGGCAGTTTGCCTTTTTGCCCAACCATCTTCAAAAGCAGATTCAGGCGGGCGATTTCTACGGCTTCTTCGTCCAAATCAACGCCGTGGATGTTGTTCAATAAAATCCGCATTTTTTCCGGCGCGGACAGTTCCACGCCTTTTCTTTTTTTGAATTCTTCGGCAATTTTTTGCAACTGCTTAGTCTGGCCGATAGCGGGTTTTCCCAAATTGTGCTTTTGCCAATAATCTAATAAGGCCTGGTAAGCGGAAATCAAAAATGAGCCGGAGCCGCAGGCCGGGTCCAATATCTTCAGATTTTTTATTTCTTCCGGTTTTTTTTCTTTTAAAATCTCACCCAAAGTATGCTGGACAATGTATTCCACAATATAGCGCGGGGTATAATAAATCCCCTGCGATTTTCTTTTGCTCTTTTTGCCCGCTTCAGCGTCCTCTTTCTGGATATAGCCCAAATACTGCTCATACATACTGCCGAAAACATCAGAAGGAATATCGGCAAAATTATATCTGATGCCTTTGCCTTTGGTGTGATAAAGCTCGTTGATGATTTCCGCCAGCACCTGGTCTTCGGCTTCAATTTTCTCCACCAGATGGTCGCACGGACCCTCTTTGAATAAGCCACTATTGTAATCTCGGTCAATGCGGCGAAAAATTTTGTTTATATCCAATAAAAGCTGATTATTCTTGCCTTTCTCGCTCCAATCGCGCGCCAAGGGCTGGAGAATCACATCTTCAATGCCTCGGTCCTCAAGCGTCCGGATAAATATCAACCTGTCCAAAATAGTCTGGACATATTCGGCAATTTTCTTTTCTTCAATTCCACGATTATATACTTTTAAATTGTCAAACAATGAATTGCGCCATCTGACTAAGTCTTCGGCCAATTGGCGGTCAATGATTTTCTTGGGACGCCGGCCGGCTTTTTCCGCTTCCGCATCCAAAATGCCTTTTTCAAAACTTTCCCGAGACAGCCACCACAAGCGCTCGTCAGCCAAATACTGGCTATAAGGAATTTCAATATACTGGCAACTTTGGACATTCGGCTCATCCCATTCGGTATTATAGATTTTAATCGCCTCGAAATCAGTCAGAATCACCCAGGGGACGGATTTGTGCCAAGAATAGCTGATTGCCTGCTCGGCCCATCTTTCTTCGTCTAAATTGACCGAAATCGCTTTAGCTTCAATATAAAATTTAGTTACGCCATTAATCTTAACGGCGTAATCAACCCTCTTTCCCGAAACATCTGTTTCCGGCCAAACATCCTGCTCAAAATCCCAGCCCAAAGCTTCAAAAAGAGGGCGGATAAAATGGTCCTTGGTTTGCTGCTCATTGTATTTTTTCTTTTCAGAATCTGTTAATTTTTCATAGCGTTCAACCAATTTTCTGATTTTTTCCATAGCTGAAACTTGATTGTTGGGCATATTATTTCATTTACCGCTAATTATAACCGTCTTTTGACAAATTATATTTTATCTTTATTTTCCCATTTTTAGCGTTAAAAGTCAAAACGACCCGCTTAGGCGGGATATCATTTAAAATTAGTTTAGCCTTGATAAATAGAACATCAAAAAAGTAACAAAAAAGAGCCCAATTCCTAAAAGGAATCGGGCTCTGGCCACTGTCAATTGTTTTGGATAACGAATATCCGGCAATAAGAGACAATCAGCCAAGCGGCGGCGATTAGTGAAGCTGTTCCCAAAATCACCAACCCAGCCGGTAGATCGACCAATCGCAAGAGCAATCCGAATAGACCCAGCACAACAAATTCAGCCAAGCCGCGAACTGCCGATTTGATGGAGACTACAGTCGCCCGGTTGCTTGAATCCAGATAACGATGCAGGAAATGACCCAAAAAGGGATTGCTATACCCGCGAGCCACATTCTGCAAAATAACCAGAAATGCCAATGGCCAAGCAACTAGAAGACCCATTGCTATGATCGGCAAACTGACTACCGCTAGAATCATCAACACACTGCCAAAGTCGCCAATTTTAGACCATAGCCGGTGGCCTTGATGACTGAAAATAGCCGCCACCAAATTGAGGCCAAAGAATATCCAGCCATACCAGCTCAAGGGTAGATTGACCAGTTCGAAGTAGGGATTGTAGGTGAAAAACCAGACTTTGGAAATTACCCCCACCAGAACCGAGAAAGCAATCACCCATTTGACCGGCCGATGGTTGGAGACAAACAGGACGCTTAGCTTCATCAGACGCCAATGGCCGGCGGCGGTGTATTTTTGCCGACCGGCAAACGGCGGCTCGGCAAAAAAGTAAGTGACCAGACAATTAATGGCGATAAACACCACACCGAGACCTACCGGCAAACGCCAGTTCCAGGATGCCATATAGCCGACCAAAGGCGAACAGGCAGCCACTAGTAGCAGCCGGAAAGAAACCGACTGGCCTTCAATCCGCCTGAAATCGTCCTCGCGGTTAAGCACCCTTAGACTGTCAAATAGTAGCGAACTGTCAGCCCCCGACACCAAAGACATACCGACCACCCAAATCAGGTTGGCCGACCAGATCATCAGCCGGCTGTCAGCCAAGGCAAAGACCAGATGCTCGGCGATTATCAGCGCCGAGCCGATAAAGATAGTCCGGCGACGGCCCAAGAGATCGGCTAAGGCGCCGGATGGAATCTCCAGCAGCATTATGCCGATCAAGCAAGTCGCCTCCATAATGTAAATTTCCGACAGTGACATCTGGGAGACATGGCGGATATAGCTGATGAGGATCGGTCCCCAAAACAGCGGTTCCCTTAGCAGCTGAAAAAAATAATACAACACCACATTCCGATTCGCCTGCTTGATGTCCATGACACTTCCTCCTCTGTTGGCGGCGTTTTGGGCGCCGAATTGTAAGGTACTGTCCCGGATTGCCGAAAACAAAAAACTCGGCAATCTGGCCGAGGAAGTTTTTAGCTTTAATTCAAATTGAAAAAATTAAAATTTAAACACTGCCCGGGCCAAATGACAATAACCAAAGATACCGGAAACGGTATCCATCCCGTAATCAGCTTGAGACGCCCAATGCAGTTGTTTAAATTTTTGTTCCATAATGATTAATTAATGGTAAATTAATTATACCACAAAAAATAAAACCTGTCAAATCGGCAAAAACCGAACAATACTCCCCCTTGAAAATATCTACAAAGCCAATAATTGCCCAATATAAGCCACGAGATTGTATTTTTCCGATTCCTGCCGGCAAGTTTCTTGTAACGCCAAAAGTTTGTCATGATTATTAACCAGCCATTGCAATTTTTTTGCCAAATCTTCTTTATCGTGGAAAATCCAGCCGGTCTCCCCTTCCCGCACCAATTCCGGCAAGGCGCCCCGATTGGACACCAAGGCGGGAATGCCATGCGCCTGGGCTTCAACAACCACCATGCCAAAGCTTTCCGCCACTTGGCTGGGATTGACTAAAATATCAATCTGCGGCCAGATATTCTCTTCCAGCTGTGAATGGCTAAGCCGACCCCAAAACCTCACCCGGGGGCCGCTATTAAGCCCCGCGATAACATCAGGAAAGGCCGTCTGAGCCAAAATTTTGGCCTCCAACAGGGCTTTGCCGTCGCCGACGACATTCAGTACCCATTGACCATTAACCCCCTTTAACGCTGCTAACAAATCAAAAATCCCTTTATAGGCCTCGAGTTGGCCAAGGAAAAGAATCTGGAACCTGGGATCCGGAATATGCGATTTTATTGAAAATTCAGAATTATTATTTTTAAATTTAATGGGATTGCCAATGACGATTTTTTTTGAATTTTTAAAAAAGCCGAATCGCTCATAAACATTCTTAATATATTGCGACGGAAAAATCACGGCTGGCGGCGAAGCAAACAACCACTGGCAAAACCAACGATAAATCATAACCACTAAAAATGAGGCGTCGTCTGATTTATCGTCAAATAGTCCCGAAGGATGCAATAGCTGCATATCATGGACAGTATGAATGTGCTTAATTTTGAGCCTGCTAAGCAGCCAGGGGGTATAATAACCCAAACCCTTGAGATTGTGAGTCAAAACTAAATCCGGACTTTCTTTTTTCAACGCTTGATACACCCACCAAGTCTGAACATCATTAAGCATATCAATAATATGCCAAAAAAATCTTAGCCAAACGGGCTTAGAATTAATATCCAAAAAATTAAAAAGATTAAACGGCTTAATGCGATAAACCTTAATGCCAGCTACGACCGAAACTTCGTTTTTTCGGCCGACGCAAATAACACAAACATCATCGCCCCGCTCTTTAAGTCCAGCCACAATATTAGCCACCACCACTTCAGCGCCACCCCTGGTTTCCGGCTGATAAATTGAATGAATAACCGCTATTTTCATAAGGCCATTTTAACTGATTTTCTAAAAATAAACAAAAAAATATCCGGCGCTCTTCTGAGCGCCGGAATTAAATCAATCATCCCCGCCCCTTGTCTTATAATCCCACCGATGCCTTATTTTCTCCCGCGGATCAGCAATGCACAAATGGACAATTTGACGGTTGTCAAAATAATCAAATTCTGCAACTAAAGAAATTTGCCAACCCTGACGACGCAGGCATGCTATTGCTTTTTCCAGCCACGGTTTCAATCTGATGCTAGTGAGACTATCGGGAGACCCAACGAATGCTCGGCTGACGGTGTAAATAGGAACCATTCCCGCCAATATCCTGGGCCTCATTAGCGGCCAATTCGATTCTTTGTAAAAATCGGAGTTATCTTTTTCCAGGGAAATTCTATTTAATATCCCCTGCTGAACGAACAATGGGAACACTGGTAAAAAAAGCTCAATGTAAAGCTGCTCCAGGCGTTCGGAATCTTCCCGAAACTCGCTACTGCGAAACCGCTGCAAGCAATCGGCGGTTTCCTGGAATCTGATAGTTATCATTTTTTTAATTTCTTCCCGGCTACTCTCTCTTTCTTCTTTTCCCAACAGTTGAAACTTTCTAAATATCCCTAAAACATTTTTGGAAGAAATATCCACTTGCTAGTCCTCTCCACTTTGTTCAACCGACCAACTAGCCACCAGCTATAACCACCACTATCACATTGACCTCAATTGAAAAAAAATAACACGCCGCAATAAATTTGTCAAATTATCTGATTTTCTTTTTCTGCTGATAACGAAAAGTATAAAAACTCAAAATTAAATAAGCGCCGGCTGCATCCAACAACCAGTCGCTCAAGTGCGCTTCCCGACCGACCACAAATGACTGATGCCACTCATCAGTGATGCCATAAATTACCGCCAACGCAAAACCGCCAAAAAAAGCATAGCCCGGTTTTGCTCCACTGGACTGTAAAGCGGCAATAAATAACCAAGCCAAAATAAAATACAAAAAAATATGCATGACCGAAGAAACAAAGCCATAGCCCCCATCAGTCAAGTCCACCGGAAAACTGGGAATCGACGATAAATAAAAAATCAATCCCAGCCAAATAATCGCCGCGCCCCATAAAATTATCGGCTTATATTTCACCATAAATTTTATTTTTGCGTTAATAGTTCTTGATAAACTTGATCAAGCTTAACTAGCACCTTATTCCAATCATAAAGTCTAACCGCCCGCTCACGGCCGGCCTCGGACATCGCTTTTCTGATTTCTTTCTCCGCCAATAAGCCACGAATTTTTTGCGCTAAATCAATTTCATTTTTCGGTTCAACCAAGAGACCAGTTTTTCCGTCCTCAATGGTTGCCCGCACTCCAGGCCAGTTGGCCACAATCGCCGGTACGCCGCAAGCCTGGGCTTCGGCAACCACAATGCCAAAACTTTCGGTCCGGGCGGTTGAAGGCAAAACAAAAATATCAGCCAGATTGTAATAATCAGCCAAGCTGTCATTAGCGACCCAGCCGGTAAAAATCACCTGCTCGGCCAACCCCAAATTTTTGGCCAATTGTTCATAGTGTTCCCGCATCTCGCCATCGCCGATAATCAACAACTTGACTTTTTTATTCTTCAAACTGGCCACTGCTTTAATCAGCACTTCCACTCCTTTAAAAAAATGGAGTCGCCCTAAACCGCCGGCAAAAGCCACCACTTTCTCTCCGGGCCCGATGCCGATGCCGTCTTTCAGCGCCACATACTTGGGTTTGGGCCGAAAAATATCAATATCAATTCCGTTGGGAATTTCCACGAATTTAGCCGGGTATTTTTTTAAATATTTTTTCAAATAAGACCCCTTAGCGTTGTCCCAGGACAAGACCGCCACCCGATCGCTGATTTTAACTAGCGGCCCCAAAAATAATTTAAGGTAGAGCCAGAATAAAAATCGTTTTCCGCCCTGACCGACCGGATCCATCTCATAATGAATGACCAACTTTTTTTCGCGATGCCAAAATTTAAACCACCAAACAATCAGATCGGTGCCAAAAAACGGATAATATAAATGGATCAAATCAAAATCTTTCAATTTTTTCAGCAAGGGAAATAAGAAGCCGGCTTTGCCCAAAGGCAGCCAGACCGGCACATACTCCAACCAAATTCCGGCCTGATGAACCTTCTTAATCTTAGCGAAGGCCGGAGTAAAAGCGCTGACTCGATAGCCGAGTCTGGGCAGATATTTGGCGTGGTAATAGGCGTTGTTGCCAATACCGCCACCCTGAGGCGGCCAGGCACACACGACAATGGCAACCTTGACCGGTTGATTTTTTAGTTCCATTGGAGTAATATTAGTATGGTTTAAGTATAATTTTTAAAAACATTTTAGTCAAAGTATGAGCACTGAAGACATTTTGATTCGAATCAAAGAGGAGGGCGTTCAATTCATCACCTTGCAATTTACTGACTTGTTGGGTGTTGTCAAAGAAATCATTATTCCGGCCGCTGGCGCGGCCACCGCTATTAATAGTGGCGTCTGGTTTGACGGCTCATCAGTGGAAGGGTTTGCCCGCATCCAGGAGAGCGACCTCTTTCTCAAACCGGATTTGTCCACCTACTCGGTTGTTCCTTGGCTGGCGCAAAATGGTAAAACCGCCCGACTAATTTGCGACATCTACCGCCCGGATGGCCGGCCATTTGAAGGCGACCCGCGATCAATTCTAAAAAAAATCATCAACCAAGCCCATCAGATCGGCCTTGAGCCCAAAATGGGTCCGGAAGCGGAATTTTATTTATTTAGAGACGAAACTCAGCAGCCGCCCCAGCCAATTGACTACAGCGGCTATTTTGACTTTTCTTCCCATGAGGGTTATAAATTCATTAAGGAGGTTGCCTCAGCCCTGGGCCAATTTGGCATTGAAGTGGAAACCTCGCATCATGAGGTCGGCCAGGGACAGTATGAGATAGATTTTAAATACGGCCCAGCCCTGGAAATTGCCGACAAGGTGCTAACCTTGAAATATACCGTCAAAAAAATTGCCCAAATGTATGGCCTAAGAGCAACTTTTATTCCCAAACCGATTAGGGGGGCGGCCGGCTCAGGTATGCACATTCACCAAAGTTTATTCGACCGAGACGGACGACAGAATTTATTCTATCACTCGGACAATCAGTACCGCTTGTCAAGCACCGCCTATCATTTCATCGCCGGCCAAATGCGTCATATCAAAGCAATGAGCGCCATTTTATGCCCGACGGTCAATTCTTACAAGCGACTAATCTCGGGCTTTGAGGCGCCAGTGTACATCACTTGGGCCGGGATGAACCGGTCGGCGCTGATTCGCATCCCCCGTTTCCACGCCGACAAACCAGAGGCCGCCCGAATTGAATTGCGTTGTCCCGATCCAACCTGCAATCCCTACCTGGCGTTCGCGGTGATGATTGCCAGCGGCCTAGAAGGGATCAAAGAAAAACTCCCTGCGCCGACGCCGGTAGAAGAAAATGTTTACAATTTTAACGGTGACGATTTAAATCATAAAAAAATCGCCACCCTGCCAACCTCGCTCAAAGAAGCCCTGACTGAAATGAAAAACGATTATCTAGTCGCCCAAGTGCTCGGTGACGACTTATTGGAAAAATATTTTTATATCAAAAATAAAGAATGGAACGAATATTCCGACCAGGTAACCGACTGGGAGATTAAAAAATATTCCGCTATTTATTAAATAATAATCTCTAGCCATGAATCTATCTATTAAAAAGGGGGGTTGGGTTTAGGCTAACCTCCGGCATTATTACCACTCTTGGCTTGATTGTTGGTCTGAATTCGGGAACCCACTCCCAGGCAGTAATCGTCGGCGGCATTGTCATTATCGCCGTCTCCGACGCTTTATCCGACGCCTTGGGCATCCATGTCTCCGAAGAAGCAGAAAATATCCATAGTCGTCAAAAAATTTGGGAAGCGACGATTTTTACCTTTTTAGCCAAATTTTTTCGCCTTAACTTTTGTGGTACCAATAATGCTCCTTAATCTGAATCAAGCGATTATTGCCTGTATCGCTTGGGGCATATTACTCTTGATTGTTGCCAATTTTATCATCGCCAAAACCAACCGAGACGAGCCCTTGGCGGTGATTGCTGAACATTTATTTATCGCCATTTTAGTAATTACCGCCAGTTATTTTGTCGGCTCTCTTATTAAACATATAAATTAAATGACGACCAGCATTACTAACAAAAAAATAATCGCCCAAGACACGCTCCTGGTGGAATTCGCCGCTACCGAGCCGTTCTCTTTTGAGGCCGGACAATATTTAACTCTGACGCTGGATAAACTCAACTATCCCGACCTCCGAGGCAATAGCCGGATCTTCTCGATTGTCAACGCGCCAATCGAAACCGGTAAACTCAGAATTACAACCCGACTAACCGACAGCGGCTTCAAAAAAACACTGGCTGAGCTGCCGCTTGACGCTCGGGTAACTATCAATATTGAGGGCGGCGATTTTATTCTGCCGACCCAAACTAGCCAACCATTGGTCTTTATCGCCGGCGGTATCGGCATTACCCCGTTTATGAGTATGCTGGATTATTTTCAGCAAAAAAATACCGGACACACCATACTCTTGATTTATTCCAATAGAAATTTGGCCTCAACCGCATACAAAAAAGAATTGGAAAACATCGCCCGAGAGAACAAAAATTTCAAAATAATTTTTACAATGACCCAGGATGACCACTGGCAAGGAGAAAAGAGAAAAATAGATTCTGAATTCATAAAAGAATACACCGACCCGATGAACAATTATTATATGGTCGCCGGACCACCTCGAATGGTGCAAGCGATAATCAGCGAATTGGAACAGGCTGGAGTGGCCGCCGCCAACATCAAAAGCGAAAATTTCAGCGGTTATAACTAATAAACTTAAAATATATGGAAGAAAAAAATGGGAGATAAAAAACGGCCAATTGTCGAAAAATTTTCAGTTTGCCGATTTTTCCCAAGCAATAAAATTCATCAACCGGATAGCCGAGGCCGCCAATCAACAAAATCATCATCCGGATATTTATCTCCATAATTACAACCAAGTGGAAATAGAACTAAGCAGTCACGACCAAGGACAAATCACCGACCGAGACCAACAACTGGCCGAAATAATCGATACTCTTGCCTAAAATCAAACTGAAAAACACCCGCTAAACAGCGGGTGTTTTTAAAAAATAAAATTTACCAAAAAATAATTTTTTTTACCAGCCACAAATAAGCCTCCATCAACGGATTAACCACATAAGTCAAAGGAAAATAACTGACCTCCTGAAACTCAATTGAACCGGTAAATAATCTTATCAGCTGTCGATCTTTAACTCGACGAAATTTAAACTGATAATCCAATCGTCGACTAAAAATTGACGGCCAATGAAATAAAATCCACCTATATCCCTTTAATTTTTCTTTCAACCAATGATTCTTAAGAGCAAACGCCAGAAGACCCAATTCCATTACCAACCAAGCCGGAAACAGGACGATTAAAGTGGCCACCCGATAAGTCTCCAAACAGACTATCAACCGATTCCGCTCCATATAATAAAATTTATATTTGGCTTTGCTAAAAGAATACTTATGATAAACCACCGCCAATGGATCAAATAAAACGCGATAACCGGCCAGCCGCAACCGCCAACCCAAGTCCACATCTTCGTGGTACATAAATAATCGCTCATCCAACAAGCCGACTTCTGCCAGCGCTGACATTCTCAATAGACAAGCAGCCCCCGACGGATAAGCGATATCAAAGGGCGCTGTTTGACATTCTCGATCTGGCCAACGATATTTATCACAATAAGCAAAACCCAAAAAATGAATCCGATTACCAAAACTGTTAATCTTGGTGGTTTCCGGATAAAGCAATAATTTCGGCTGAAACGCCGCTGTCTTGGGCTTACTTTCCGCCAAATCAACCAAGTGTCTGAGCCATTCGCGGGAGACAATCGTGTCCTGGTTGAGCAAGACTAAATAATCGGCTTGGTTTTTGCGGGCCAGAAAATAACCCTGATTATTGGCCTCGGCAAAGCCGCGATTGGTCCGATTCTCAATTACCTTAACCCAAGGAAACATTTCCTTCACAAAGCCGACCGTACTATCAGCAGAATTATTGTCCACCAAAACCACCCGATAACACTGTCGCGGATAATTCTGATAATAAATACTTTCCAGACAATCCTGGATATAATGCCGGGCGTTATGACTGACAATGACGATAGTAATTTTAGGATTGCTCCTCATATTTTTGAGCGATAATTAACAATTTATTGTGTCGGCCGATTAAAGCAGCCCACCCATTAACTAACCCCAAAACCAAGCGCGGCCCCCAAAACTTCCAACTCCAAGGAAAAATTCTAGCTGGTTCAGTATTAAACCGTTCGACCGCCAAGATTTTAAAATTATTCTGGGCTAAGAGGAAAGCTAGGGACTGCTGGGAATGCCAATACAAATGATGATAACCAAACATCCAACTGGCCGGCCAACGAATGCCGATTTTTAACAACCAAATTATCAACTGATTAATCAGCGCCCGACTATCAGGGGTCTCGATGACCAAATAACCGCCGGGCGCCAGCCAATTGTTGATTCGACCCAACAACTGCTGAGGCTGGGACAGATGCTCTAATAAATCCCACATAAATACTGCGCCAAACTGTTCCTCAAAATCAACCGAACTAACGTCTGCCGTTAAGCATTCAACCGCAAAATTTTCCCGGGCAAATTTGGTGGCCGGAGCGCTGATTTCCACTCCCAGGCCGGAAAAACCAGCTTGCTTAACAATATCCAAAAACATACCGCCGCCACTGCCCAAATCCAATAATCGAAGATCCCGCCGAAAATGATATTGGTCGTTGAGTCGATGAAAATGATTAATTAATTTCCGACCAACAACTTGGCGGCGATAATTTTTTATATTTCGATAATAATTGTCCGTCTGACCAATACTGTCATAATGCTGATAAAAATCGCGCAAAAAATCAACTGCTGGCAGAGGAACGGTAAAAATCAGCCGACAGTTATAGCAACGCAACAACTGATAATCGCCCTTGCCTATCTTCTGGTAATCAAGATAATGACCGGCCAGACCCTGACAAATTGGACACATAAGCTAATTATCTTTAATCTCATCTTTGAGGGCGGCCTGCCGACAAAGCTTGGTGATATCTTTTTCAATTTTTTCGATTCGTAACAATAATTTCAACAGTAAATAAAAAACCAAAATAATCGACACATAAATCACCAAATCCACCCCTCTGGTCACGCCCACCTTAATGGCCAAAAAACTGGTGATATCCGGAAACAAAATCACAACGATTGCACCCAACCAAAGCCCGCTCCAGCCAATAAATTCCCAACCGGATATTTTCTGATTTCTAAATTGGGCAACCAGCCGACCAATAAACAGCAGCAGGGCGGCCACTAAAATCAATTGAATAAGCATAAATTACCTCTTAATGATTAAATCCCATAAAATATTAAAAGCGTTAAAGACACTCTGGCCTTTGCGCTTGGAATAATCAGTATAAACAATAGTAACCGGCACTTCTTTATATTTCAGTTTGTGGCGGGAAATTTCTTGCAACAACTGGGAGGCATAAGCCTGACGATCTTGTGTCAATTTGATTTTTTTCAAAACGCTGACCTGCCAGGCCTGAAAACCATTATGCGTGTCAGACAATTTAAGACCGGTGTTAAGTCTGGTAAACCCTAAAGCCATTTTAAGGGTCAACAGTTTGAGCCAGGGTATTGCTTTGGCCTGGCCCAAAAATCGCGAACCTAGAACAACCTCATAACCTTCGGCCAAGGGCAAAACCACTTTAGCTATTTCTGTCGCCATCATTTGGCCGTCCGCATCAAAAAAAACTACCTGATCAAAATCGTTAGCCAGGGCATAATCAATGCCCGTCTTGAGAGCAGCGCCCTGACCACGATTAAGCGGGTGCCGAACCACCGCTGCCCCGGCCGCTTTGGCTCTGGAAGCGGTATCATCAATGGAACCGTCATCCACCACCAAAACCGGCCAACCAACTTGTATAATTTCCCTTACCACCTCAACAATTTTTTCCTGCTCGTCTTTGGCGGGAATGATAACCAATATTTCCATAAATAAATTATGACATTTTTTAAGCCAAAAAACAAATCAGCCGAATTTAAAAATCACTACTAACCGCCTAAACGATTAATAGTGATTTAAAAAAATAAAAACAAGCTTAAACAGTCGGCCGCAAAACATCTTTTTGGGCACTTAAGTAATCAATTGTTTGTTTAACGCCCTCTTCAAATAAAACCACCGGAAACCAGCCCAATTTCTCCTTCGCCGCCGCAATATCGACCATTAACTGAACCGCCGCCTGATCCGACTGCTGATAATTAATCGCCGAACCGGAACCAGTCAGAGCGACAATCTTCTCAGCCACTTCCTTGAAAGTCATTTGCCATTCGGAGGCCAAGTTAAACGGCCCCGCTTCCGACACTTCCATTGCCTTAATTAATGCTTTAACTAGATCGGAAATAAAAAAATAAGCGCTTTTATCTTTAGGCCCGCCCAAGATATTTATCGGCTCGTTATGAATCGCCGCTCGGATAATTTCCGGTATCAGCCGACCGTCGTCAAGACGCATTCGCGGACCATAACAATTGGCAATTCGGACAATTTTGGTATCAACACCACGTTGCAACCGATAATTATTGACCAGTGTTTCGCCGAATCTCTTCGCTTCGCTGTAGCAGGCGCGACTAGACAACTGATTGACTCGACCGACGTAATTTTCCTTGATCGGCTTATTGTTTTCCGGCTCGCCGTAAACCGCCGAACTGGAAGTAAAAAGAAACTGAGCTTTATACTGAACCGCCAAATCTAAAGCATTTTTCAGACCCAAAGAATTGACGGCCAGAGTGTCAATCGGATAACGGGCATAATCACGAGGCGAAGTGGGCGAAGCTAAAAAATAAATCTCCTGCAGTCCCTGAAACTCCACTTTAAAATCACGCAACTCCGGCTGTTGGGCCAAATCAATCGCCTCGGTGATATCATGGTTAATGAATTTAAAATTAGGATTCTGCAACAAATGAGCGATGTTGACATCCTGGCCAGTCAACAAATTATCCAGACAAATTACTTTATTATCAATAACCAAATCTTCGCAAAGATGGGAACCGACAAAGCCGGCGCCACCAACGACCAGAATATTTTTTCGGTCGAAAATCACTTCTTGGGGCATAAATTAAAAACTAAATTGATTTGTAAGTTATCAACATTATAACGAAAAAACAAAGCAAAAACAAGGAAAAAAATCAAGTCCGGCGAAAAGTCCAAAAACGATTCAAGCTAAAATTAAAAAAAGCGACAATTACCGCTACCACCAACTTGGCCCCCAAATCATGCCAGCCGCCCCAATCAACCAGGGCATAAAAAATAGTCAAATTTAAAACCAAGCCGGCTAAATTGGCCAGAAAAAATTTGATATATTGACGACGGACATTACCCGCCGAATGCCGAAAGGTCCAACGACGATTAACAAAAAAACTCCAGGTCACCGCCACTGTGAAAGACAGCACCGCCGCCCCAATATAAAACAAACCCAGCCACCTAGTCAGCAGCCAATAAACCAAAAAATCAATCAGCAAATTAGTAAAGCCAACTAGGCAAAATTTTACAAACTGCCTAAGTAATGCCCAACCAATAATCAACGCGATTATCCTTTTGAATTTATATTTCATAGGCAGATAAAGTTCCTAAATCCAAACCGGTCTGATAAATAAAATCCACTGACACATCGGAGATGACATAATTTCGATTGAAATTATTGGCAACAAAAGACTCGGGTGTTACCAGGCGTTTAATTTGACCCTCCAGGTAATAAACTTTGTCCGAATTTATATAACTAATCAAACTACCGGAAGGATAAGGCGAGTCCGTCCACTGACTGGCGCGGCGATAATCCGTCTCAAAAGCGTTCTGAATAATCACTGCTCGCTTGCCAAAATTATCGCCAAAAAGTTGCCGAGCCCGCTCCTCGGTCAAATGATAAATAACCTGATTGACGCCGACCGCATAAACCCGGGGGCTGTTTTCAAAACGAACCAAATTTGTACCCGGCCTAACCGTAATGTTGCGACCAACCGCCAAACTATCGAATTCGGCCTGAGAAATTACTTTGATATCTTGATCGGTCCAAGCGCCCTGATGCCAACTCCAATAAGTAGCTTCGTTGGAAAACAGATGCCGTTCACCTCGGCCATCAATAAAATAAACTGCCGGCGCCGTTGCCAATTTGCCCAAATAGCCGGCACCGGAAATCAAATCACTGCCCAACGCCAGACTGGCGTTAATTCGACCAGTACCCAATTTGCCGACATAGGCAGAGTTTTGCTCATCAATATCGTCTACGCTAAACAACAGAATTTCAGAAATTTTTTCCGGCGTTAATGACGGGTCCTTGGATTTGATCAAGGCGGCGACACCGGATACTAGGGCAGCGGAAAATGATGTCCCCTGCCAACCGTAAGAATAATAATCATTAAAACCTTCGGCCGGGCTATAATAAGCCAGGCTGACCAAAGCTTCACCGGGAGAACTGACATCAATACAGGAACCGTAATTAGTGAAAGACGATTTTTGGTCATTGTTGTTAACCGCGGAAACCGCCACCACCAAATTATTATCTTGATTATCGCCATAGCAGGCCGGATAAGCCGGCTGACTGTCCAGATTGACCCCGCCGTTTTCATTACTGTTGCCGGCCGCCGATACCACCAACACTCCCTTGTTATTAGCCCAAGCGATAATATCCTTTAATTCCTCACTATATTCGTAGCCGACCAAACTTAAATTGATTATATTGGCCCCGTTATTAACCGCATATCTAATCGCCTTAATCAAATTGCCAACATCACCAGTGCCGTCACCGCCCAAAATTCTAATCGGCATAATTTTGGCGTAAAAAGCCGAGCCGATTATCCCCTTGCCGTTATTACCGACCGCCCCAATCAAACCGGCAATGGCAGTGCCGTGATTGATACTAGTTGACGAGTAGCCTTCTTCCAGTTTGGGCCGCGGATCGGGCAAATTCAACACAAAGTCCCAACCGTTAACATCGTCAACATAACCATTATTGTCATTATCTATTCCGTCACCCGGCTTTTCATCACTATTGGTCCAGATATTAAAGGCCAAATCCGGATGATTAATGTCAATCCCGGAATCCAACACGGCCACTACCACGTCCCGACCCTTGGCTTCCTCCCAAGCCGATTCAATTTCTATCTGCTCAAGATACGGCTGAAAAGAATACATCGGATCTGACGGCGTATAAGCCAACCCAGTAATGCTAAAAAAAGGCAAAGTCAAAATCGACAATAATAAACCGATGATTATTCTTTGGTTTGATATTTTAAACATATTATTACGGATTAAATTAATTTTAACCTATTTCCAGTCTTTTTAAAAGCCACTTGAAAAAAATCAAAAAATATTGTATAAATAATCCTAATATATGAATAATTTAGTAATTAAAACAAAAAAAGTTATCCTGCTGTCCGGCGATATCGCCTGCTTGTACTTGTCTTTATATTTGACCTTGTTGGCCCGATATGGCTGGGGCAACATTAACCAAAATTGGGACAGGCATCTCTACCCCTTTTCCTTGATTTTTATCGTCTGGTTGATTGTCTTTTTTATTAATGATTTATACGACCTAAAAATCAGTTATAACACCAGCAATCTAATCAACAATCTGATCCGCGTCTCGGTGATTAACGCTCTGGCGGCAGTAATAATTTTCTACTTTTTTGGCCGTTTCTTGGACACCATCAGACCCCAGCGAGTATTAGTCATCGAAATTGCCAGCTTATTTGTTGTTTTATTTGCCTGGCGAAAATTATTCTATCACTTCATTAAATCAGCCAAAATTGCCAACCGAATTCTGATTTTGGGTCCCTCGCCACTAAGCGCCGAATTAGCAAAAGAAATTATCCGGCGGCCACAACTCGGTTATCAAGCAATTCACTTAACTACCGAACCGGAAAATTTAAAAAATTATTGTTTGGAAAACCATATTGATATTTTAGTCAGCGCCGGCGATTTCCAAACTAATCAAATCCTGGCTAAAAAAATCTTTGATTGTCTGTCTCTGGGGATTGACTTCTACAATACTTATAATTTTTATGAACAAATCACCAATAAAATACCGGTCGAATACATCAAGCACGAATGGTTCTTGGACAACCTGACTGAACACTCCAAAAAAGCATATGAAATTATCAAACGACTGATTGATATCGGCTGCGCTGGTTTGGGCCTAATTATCACCCTACCGCTAATGCCGATCATCGCTCTAATCATCAAACTGGACAGCCCGGGACCGATAATCTTCAAACAAATCCGGACCGGCAAAAACGGTAAAGATTTTCTGGCCATAAAATTCCGCTCGATGATTCAAAACGCTGAAAAAGATGGGGCTCAGTGGGCGCAAAAAAACGACGCTCGGATCACCCGCTTTGGCTCAATTATGAGAAAAGCCCGACTGGACGAAATTCCTCAACTCGTAAATGTTCTGCGCGGCGAGATGAGTCTAGTCGGACCGCGGCCGGAACGCCCGGAATTCATCAAAATCTTGGAACAATCAATCCCCTTCTACCGTGAACGGCTGATTGTTAAGCCCGGACTGGCCGGCTGGGCCCAACTCAAAGGACCGGCCTACGGCGGCTCGCAGGAAGAATCGCTGGAAAAATTAAAATACGATTTATATTATATCAAAAACCGCTCGCTGATTTTAGATTTAAACATCATGCTCAAAACCATCAAGGTGGTGTTAAGCGGTAAGGGGCAATAAAACAAAAGCAAAAAACTGTCTAATATTTTAGACAGTTTTTTTGTAATAATTTCATAAATTATAATAGCTAATAGTTTTTTCCAATTGACGATTTAAAGAAAATTCCGCCAACGCCCGCCGGTAACCAGCCTGACCAAATTCTTTTGCCTTAGCAGTATCGGTCAATAATTCTCCGATTTTTTGGCTGAATAACTCAACATTATAAGGATTGATGACATAACCGGTAACTCCGTCGACAATAATCTCTCGGGTACCGCCAAAACAAGTGCCGACAACCGGCTTTTTAAAAAGCATCGCCTCGACATTGGTCAAATTGAAAGTATCCAGACAAACAGAGGGGTTAATTACCAAATCGCAGCGCTTATACCACCGTGCCAGATCGTCTTGCGGTACCCAATCCAATACTAATAAATAACTATCTAGCCCGACGGCGTTTTCGAAAAAACCAGGATATCTGCTACCAATCAAAACGAAAACAAAATTATCCAAATCATCCTTAAGCCGGCTGATGTATTTCAAGACGAGTCCGGTACCTTTGAGCCGACCCATTCGGCCAGCCATTAAAACCACTTTTTTATTGGGGTCAATGGCAAATTTTTTATGAATTAATTCATTAGTCTGGAGACCACCAATATCAACCACCGGATCAACGCCGTTATAAATCACCTCCACATTCCTTATGCCATTCTGCTCCATCGCTTCTTTTAATTCTTGACTGACAGCAAAATTTTTATTGGTCTGCCTTAGGAAAAACCTAACCAATGGCCGACGAAAAGGATTGAGTGTTTTCTTCAGCTGTCTTAAATGATCACTAATGCTTAGTGAATAATCAAACTTCTGCCCTGATCGATAAACTAATTCCGGATCAATAAAAGAATGAAATTTATCTTGATGAAAAGAGTCAACATCATGAGCGGTCCAAAAAACCTTAGGGCACTTTCTTTTGGCCAACCACAGAGCGCCGTAAGAAATATGGGTATGAATATTGTGAGCGTGGATGACATCAGGACCAAACTCAGTAATTTTTTTATTTAAAATTTTTAACACCGCCGGATTGCAAACTCCGCGCCAGCCCCGCCAGCGCAGATTGTAACGACTAAAAATAAAAAAAACATCAACACCGTCAACTTGGCGCCAGCCGCTATTATCAAAATCTTGGCAAACAGAAAGCACTAATACCTGATGACCAGCGGCCAATAATCTCCGTGTCAATCGCCAAGCCACCATTTCTGCTCCACCGGCGGCAAACGGCGGAAATACATCACTTAATATTAATATTTTCATAATAGTCTATCAATTGGGAATTGGTTAACAATAAAACATCTTCCGAGACGCTAACCATTTTTAAAAATTTTTCTAATTTGCCCCATAAACCATATTTTTCTATTTCCCAAGAATGACCCCAAAGATGAAAAACACCACCTTTTCTCTGGACTGATCTAAAATAGTCTCGAGCAAAAGAATTCCAATTAAATAAAGACCGAGCGGAAATATGATATTTCCTAATAACTGGCCAATAATAAAATAGCGGCTCTAACAAAAATTTAGACCAATGCAGGCGCTGAGCTGAACGCCGTCGAAAAGGAAAAGGATAAACCTGCAAACTGACCGGCAGAGCAAACCGATCATAATCATCTTTAATAATATCTACGGTTCTCGCGCCAGAAAAACCGGCCGCTTGGACTAATGCCTTAATCTGTAAATCATACTGACCCTTGGGATAGGAAAACATTTTTACCGGCTGACCAATTAAATTGGTCAGCCATTCTTTTGGCTCAGTTATTTCTCTTGTAGCCGCCCCTTTGTCGGTCTCCAGCAGAAAAGCATGGTTGACAGTATGAGCGCCGATTTCATGTCGCAATGATATTTTTTTTATCTCCTGATCACTCAACCTACCATCAAAAAATTTAGGCACATAAAAAGTACCTTTTATACCATACCGATCCAATAAATCAGCCAGCCGCAAATCCAACTGATGGCCGTCATCCCAGCTGGTAGTAAAAATTATTTTTTTATTAGAATTAGCCACTATCTTTTTTGATTATAATCAGCCAGCCGATAGCGAATTGACGATTGGCATGACCGGTGTCACGATTATCCAGCCAGACCATAAAATTGGAGTAAATTTTTAAAATAGGATTCAATAATCGCGCCCAAAACTTGTTATGAAGATTAAATCGATCAATTAAGTATCGAACATTAGTTTGGGCGCGAGCGGAAAAAAAACCGCCGCGCTGTTCTGTAAGCTCAATTTTAAATCCCGCTTCTTCAAAAAGACGAACTAAAGCATAATGGGTAAAACGCCAAAAATTATTCGGCTCATCATACAAATGATTTAAAAACGTAGTTGTTATAAGGGCGTGCCCCCCGGGTTTTAACACTCGAAAAAACTCCCTTGACGCCTTGAAAATATCAAACACATTGCCTAACACTTCAGTGCAAACAATGGAATCAAATGACGAGTCCTCAAAAGGCAAATCACTGGCGCTGCCGACAACATCAATGTTATTATTTTTTTCCACATCCATTTTTATATAACTCTCGCAACTAAAAAATTGCCGATAACGGCTGCGACCGCCGGCACCAATGTCCAATACCTTACCAGAAACAAACCGGCTATGTTTTTTGACTTGCCGACGGAGCAAAATCCTGTCCACTTGATAAATATAATCAGTGCCCTGATTAACTTTTCTTTTCAAATTATTTTTATGAAAAATAAAAGTATGTTTTATTTTAGATAAATACAACTTCGGTTTTTTAAAAAATCTTCGCCAGAGCTTTAATTGAAATAAATCTTTAAACTCAAAATCATGAATAATCTGGGCATGGTGCCAGAAAACGGGAATCAATTCTTGATGATAAAATTTTAAAAATTCATCATAACTCACTTTTTCACCCAGCCAAACATTCTTGCCGCGATTACGAAGAATGAGACGGCTCCAATCCATATTATTGGATACCAATCCCCGCCCCAAAGCGTACTGCCAAATGCCAGAACCAGGCAGTGGCGTTAAAACTTGCATTTCTACCGAAGGCATATGATTACGCTTAATAAAATCCAACGTCATTTTCATTTCCTCCATAGTTTCATCGGGAGAGCCGAAAATAAACGAGCCATAAACATGAATGCCGTGCTTCCTCAATAAATCATAAGCTTTTTGATTTGTTGACACCGAACAATTATCATTTTTAAGATATTTCAATATTCTATCCGAGCCGGATTCAAAACCAATAAAGACTAACTTGACATTCATCTCTTTGAGTAATTGGCAAACTTCATTGGTAATGTGATCAGCTCTGGTATAACAGAAAAAGGCGGTTTTTTTATTCAGACCCCGAACAATAATTTCCTGGGCGATTTTCTTAAAACGATTGATATTGGCCAAAAAATGGTCGTCCATAATATCAATCAAATCGACATCATATTGATAAACCAGTTCTTCGATCTCTTTAATAGTACGTTCCCACGAGTGGGGACGAAACCTTGCCGAAAGGGCGCGCTCTTGGCAAAAAATACAATTATACGGACAGCCGCGAGCAGTCATTAATCCTGAGGGACGATAGAGCTTGGTCGGAAAAATTGTTTCTGCCTCGGCAAAATATCCCCTGATATTCATCAAATCTCGGGCCGGCAAAGGCAAAGAATCAATATCATCAAGGGGCTGGCGGGCATCAGTCTTCACCAATCTATCATTGTCCCAAAATATCAAACCGTTTATTATCTTAAGATTATCAGATGTAAATTTACCATCTCGACGATAAATATCAACCAATTCGCAAATGGTCTTTTCTCCCTCACCAATTACCCCCAAATTAAATTCCTTCGGCAGGGTATTAGGCAAGCTAGTTATGTGCGGTCCGCCAATTATCTGGGGCACACCCGGCAAAGAGGATTTGACCTGCGCGGCAATTTTTACAACTTCGTGCAGATAAGGAGTGACGGCCGTATAGCCAATAATGTCCGGATTTTCTGCAATTATTTTATCAGCCAAGTCAGGAATAAATTTCCTCTGCAATATTTTAACATTATAAACGCCGGCCCACTCCCTTAAACAGGCCGCCAGAAGGCCAAGCCCAATACTGGGCAGGCTGACTCGCTCGACAGAATCAATCAATAATACTTTGATATCTTTTTTTTCCGTCATAAAAATAAATTTTAATAGATGCCGATTATGCTTTTCTGAATTTCCAGATTCAAACCCTCGCTATCAAACCAGCCGAACTCCATAATATCAGAAAAATCATTTGTATTTTTGAGCCGAAAATTATCCTGAAAGACAGGGGGCGTTTGGGAATTACTATCACCAAAATCAGAATCAATGATCGAATATTTTATTTCAATATCAGATTTTTCATCCTGTTCAATAAACTGCTCATTACCCCAAATTATAGAATTAAAAACCTTTAAATTGCCACCGCCAAAAATCGGCTTCTTTTGATAAGCGGCCAAAGCGATATTATTGCCAGTTACTGTATTATTAAAGAATAGAGCGGTTGACCCATCTTTTGCGGCAATGCCATAATTGCCATCTTTAATTAGATTGTTGAAAATAATCAAATCAGAACGCTCGCCGACACTGATACCCTTGTCGCCGGCATTAAAAATGCGATTGTCAGAAACAATCATTTTTGAACCGCTGACATCGAAAGCGTCATTGCCATTATCGGAAAAAATATTGCCTTCAGCTTGGCCAGTGCAAAAATCGCAATCAATAGCATCAAAACCATTATTGGAAAAATTATTGTTTCTCATACTGGTTTCCGCATTCTTGACATTCAAGCTGTCGTCGCCGTGGGCATCGCTAAAATAACAATTGCTAACTTCAACTGGAGAATGATAGATACTAACCATACCGGAGAAAAAAACGCCATTGATATAATCCTGGAAGCCGCCGGAAAAATTAGCATAAGTAATGATATTTTTATCCTTGGTTCCAACCACTCCAAAAGAACCCCAAGGCTGATCCGAGCGGGCGGCAAAAAATCTGATTGGCGCCTCGGGCGAACCGACAGCAACGACGGGTGAATAGGAAATCAAAGAAACATCTTTGGCTAAAGCCACACTGACTCCGGGACTAATTACCAACCCGTAACCGCCAGGCACAACAATATCACGCTCAAAAAAATATTGGCCGGCTGGTAAAATAAAGCTGCCGTTGACAAAAGAAAACATCGGATGACGATTGACAAATTCCTGTGGCGACAAAAAAATATCCTGCCAGTTGTCAAAAACCGACGAATCGACAAATCTTTCATTTTCATTTATCTCTTCTCCAGTAATGACATTTTCCAGCTTTAATTTTAAATTTCTGTCATTAATTGTATTGCCAATATTGTCAGCCACCAAAAAAAGACGGTGCATGGTGGGAATACTCTTAATGGGCTGAAAAATTATATCGGGATCTCCTCCTTCTTCGGGACGAACATAGCTAATGCCTTCCGGCACTGATCGGTCTGACAATAGCACTAATCCCTCGGTCAATCTCTTGATATCTGATTGGCCATTTTCTATATCAGCCAATTTAACATCCCCTAAATCATAATTGCCATTGTGATTACTGTCCGCTATTAATTGATATTTCAACGGCTGTTCAGTGTCAATATTAATATCCTTTATTTTTAGGCCGCTGAAATTATCCACCTCAATTCCAATACCAACTATTGAATCAGATTGGCGCTCAATAATAATATTGGCATTATTATTATCATTAACAAATAAATCACGCGCGCTCATAAAATTGTCAACCATAATCTGACGGCGCACTCTTATCTTTCGGTCAAAATAAAAATTACTATGATCTTTGGTACGATCACGATAAACCGGCCAGCGCGCCAAATCATAATACTTATCAAATTCCCGTAAATCATCAGCCAGATTCTTATCTTGGCCGACATAATCCCATAAAATTTTATTGCGCTCATAGGCAAACTCCTCATTCTCCAAAATTCTAGTAACCAAAGGATTATAAACATAATCATTGGCCGACTCAGTCGAGATACCAATATCAGCCGGCATTAATTTAAATTTGCCCAAGGTCGCATCAAAATAAAGCCGCATATTATGAGCAAAATCCTGATGATAGTTGCCGCCCAACATCTCTAAAATGTGCCAACGATAAAAATTATCCAAATCCACCAGCATCGGTATTTGCTTTTTGAATTCTTCATCGCTGGCATTATTTATCAAATCCAATAATAACTGCAACTCGGCAAAATTGCCTTCAGCGGTATGCGGATTGAAAGAATATTTTTGCCAATAATTTACATTTTTAAACAAGCGATTACTAATAATATCATCGCCATATAAATTAATATCCGAATTTATGTTATTGATTTCCAAAACATCTTTATTATGCGATTTTCTTTCCCAATAAAGACCATAATAATTGCCATTAATGAAAACTTTAACAAACCGACTCGGCGGGACAGCCAGGTCCAATTTTTTGGCCCGATAATAATTCAATTCTTCCATAATATACTCCTGAGACGAGGCGATCATTAGATCAACTGAAGTAAAGCCATCTGCTGGCGGCACATTGCCAAATTTTATCTTCCAAGATTTTTTCTCGTTGATCCAATGGTCAAAACAGTCTCCCCTAACCTTCAATTTCACTTCATAATCTTGACCGCCAAGCTTTAGAGTTGCCGGCTGATATTGACGATTATCTTCAAAAATATCCCAACCAAAACAGCCTCGCTGTTTCGGTAGGGACTGATTAATTTCGGATAATTTATTTTCGTCTATCTCTATTCTATATTCCGGCAAATTAGATCCTTTAATCATCAATGGCAAATAATAAATGTCCAGAGCCAGGGGTAGGTCCTCAAACCAAGCCAAGGAGGGATGTTTGGTGGCAATCGCCTCTAAGCGACCAGTATATTCAAAATAGAAAATTGTAAAAGATAAAAGAACCAGCAACAACACCAATAGTGCCACGATAATCCACCTAAACTTTCGAAACAAAAAAATCATTTTATTGATTAACATAAGTCCGACCTTCTTTTATTCTTAAATTTATATATATTAGCAAATAGGCATAAAAAATCAAGGTGGAAACGGGTACCCAGGCGGCCACCGGATAAACGGAAACAGTGATTGGATAATGCTTCATAAAAAAATAAATTACACCGGCGCCAGTCAAAACCGCTACGGCATTTACATAAATGGACTTGCGCATTAAATTAAGCGTCCTGAAAGCCGAACCATTGCCTACGCCTAAGGCGGTAATTGCCGAACCGACCAAAAGTGGAAAAGACAGATAAACGGAGAGAACATATTCCTGACCATACACTAAAGGAATCAAAATGGGCGCCATTAATGCAAAAATTACTACCAAACCAGAAGTAATCAAAAAGCTGCCAACCGATGAGCGGACAAAATCTCTCTTTAATATGCTCAAACTATAGGATTTTGTTATTGGTAAATGGACACTCAACAAACGCGAGACTGGACCAATTAGAGTTAGCGGCAGGCCGGCATAAGCAATGGCAATTTTTAAAATGGCAACATCATTAATACTAAACAACCCCAGAATAAAAATTGGCAATGTACTATAAAGACTGACAATATTTTTATCAATCGCAATCATAAAACCAAAGCGGAAATAATAGCTGAAACGCGATTTGAACATATTGGAAAAAATCTCCGACCAAGACGGTAAAATTGGATCATTTTTCGCCAAGCGTGAATAACTAATCCAGGCAAATACGGCAAACCCGCTCGCCACAATCAGGTGGCCAAAAACAATTCCCTTAAGTCCCCAACCAATTAAAACCAAGGTAACCGGAACCGCCACATAAAAAACTTTATTAATATTTTCAATAACGGCTAAAATTTTAATCTGACGGATGACTTGAAGCACAATTATATACATGCCAAAAAATATTTTTATAATATCAACTAAAATAATTACTCGTGCCAATTGACCTATAGTACTATCGCCATAAAAAAATTTTGTTAAAAATGGCGATATTAATATAATTGAAAACCCCACAACAAGTAAAACCGTGCCGGTCACTTGGACATAATAAGTCAATATATTCCTGGCTTTATCTCGATCCTTTTGAGCATAGGCCCCTGATAACAATGTCAAAGCTGATTGATTGGTGCCAATATTCATAAAGATGCCGACTATACCAACAAAAGCAAAAATCAAGGCATAAGCCGAATAACCTTCAACTCCTAACGTCCTAGCAAAAACTACTGACGCAATAAAAGACAATCCGGTCGAAAAAACTGAGGCAAACTGCAAGACAATTGTATCTTTGATAAATCTTTTCTTAAATAGATTTCTGATTCTGGTTATCATTTTTTAAAATTAATTATTTTTTCAAAAGAAGCCATCACATCTTCAACGGTCGTATCCAGAAGGCATTGGGAGGTGCCATAACGGCATTCTCTGGCAGCTAGGGCACTAAATGAACATGGCTGACAAGAAACCTTATAGTCCACAACTTCGCAATTATTGCCCAGTGGCGGGTGTTCTAATTTGTCTATCGGACCGATAATGTTAACGCCTGGTGTTCCGGCTGCATGGGCCAAATAGAATTGTCCGCAATCAGCAGATACGAAAACTTTCAAAAAAGAAAATAAAGCGGCGCTCTCATTAATGGAAAAATCAGTGCTGTAAAATATTGAATTACCACCGACTCCGGAGACAAATTTTTCCAATATCGCTTTTTCTTTGGGCGTACCGACGGTGATTATCTTGGCATTGTATTTATTTATTATTTGCTTAGAAAATTCAACAAATTTTTCCAGAGGCCATACTTTAAATTGATTGCCGGCGACGACCGATATGCCGACCAAAAAATCCCTATTCGGATTAATATTTTTACTGGCCAACCAATCATAAGCTTTTTTCTTATTTTCTTCCGTCCAAAAAATATCATAATTCTCCATCCGCGGATTAGCGACTTTAATATCAATGCCAGCATCTGACAAAATATCAATATATTGGCTGACCGTATACTGGTGGGGCAAATAAGGCCTAATTTGATTGCAAAAATGACGAGCAGTTAAAGCATTCATTCTTCCTGTTTCCTTAATTAAAAAAGAGATTCTCTTAAGAGCTCCCGCCCAAACCGAAGCGATAACGATATTAATTGAGGGAGTAAAGATTATTATTTCCCGACAACCACTTTGTTTAATCGATTTAATTAAGGGGATAATTTTTCGGTCATCGGACACAGTCAGAATCTTATCAATGTGCGGATTATCCCTCAAAACCCCAGCTAAGCTATCACCAACTAAGACTGAAATTTCAGCGGTCGGATAATTCATTTTTACCAATCGATAAATCGGGGTAGTACAAATCAAGTCACCCATTTTGGACAATTGGATAAATAATATTTTTTGCCGCGAGGACTTAATTGAATTTAAAAAAAATAATTTTTGCCCCCAATAAACCGGGTAAGTAACAACAAATAAAATAATATTTTTTGCCTTAGTGATAAGATTCATACCAATTTGATAGATTGACGAATTTTTTCTAATCGATTGAACCATTTGGAACGATAAGTATAGGTATATTCTTTAATTGTAACCGGGGTAAAACTCATTTTATATTGAGCCAAATTTTTTTTGGCAAAATTAACCGAGCCTAAATCATAAATTGAATAATTATTTTTAAGCCCATACTGGCAAACCTCATACATCAACCTTCTACCGGCATAAGATATGATTCTTCTCTTATCCGGTTGATCGACCTTAAGGCGCTTGGAACAAATCGCTTTAGCTCGTAAAATCGAGCCAACGTCAAAACAAATAATATTAGCTATCAATTCATCATAATAATAAGCAGAAAATATTTTGCATCCCCGATAATCGCTAATATTATCCGGCCGGCGGCCTTGAGATTTCTCAAATTCAGCGCTTAAATTATAATTGGCAACTAAGTCATGATCATCGGAAAAAAATCGCAAACCGGGAATTTTATTGTCAAATGTTTTTCTGATTTCATTCCTGGCAGTATGATTGAAATCTTTAAAAATTTCATCCATCGTCCTATTTAAATATATTATCGGCGTATCCTTTTCTTTAACACTGAAGTCGGGCAAATCCTTTTTATCATAACTCAACAAATAAATGGCTGAGTATTCTTTTTTTAACGCCTCAATGTCTGGCCATGGTTCTAAAATAAAACGGATAATCCGAAAAAATAATTTGTTTTTAGTGAAAACCATCTAATTAACAATTAATTCCCATTTTAATAAAATAAATATCAGCCAAGCTCTTTGGTGCCGACAATAATTATATGCCAAGCCGCTCGATTGAGTACTGGTATCTTTGATAAAAATAGATCCCAACGAAATAAAAACTTGAATAATTTAAAAGGAAAATATTTCAACACCTTGATAATATCGGGAAAGGCAAATGGATAAGCCAAATATCCAAAATAATGTATGCCATCCAGCCTCATGCCACTAGTCACAAATAAAGACCTAATTTTTGAAGTAGTAAAATTAGTATGTTCCTTGTCAAATTTTCCAGTAATCATTTTTAATATCTCACGAGGCAAAAAAGTAAAAACATTTCTGTGGGGTTCCGAAATAACCACTGCCCCATCGCCAACTAATACCCTTTTTATCTCTCGTAAGCTCCGCTCTGGATTCGGTACATGATGCAAAATGCTTCGAGCAATAATAACATCAAAAGAACCATCTGAAAATTCCAGATTTTCACAATCCATAACTATAAATTGGGCTTGAGGATATTTTCTTTTTCCCACTGAAATCATTTTTTCCGATAGATCAATGCCGACATACTCCATCTTAGGAAAAGCCTCTCTAATAACCTCATAGGCAATGCCGGTACCGCAACCCAAGTCTAAAATCTTAACAAATGGTTTGTTCGGCAATAGACCCAATAAATGCCTTACCCACTCTAACGAATAATAACGACCGTTGGCCTGGCTTTCTCTAATCAACTCGTAATTATCAGCTAATTGATCGTGCAAAATTTTTTCCCTCTCTTTCCTATTCATGATTTATTGTTATCTCTAAAAATAAAATTATCATATATTAAATATTTTAATGCCAAAAAAAAGCCAGTGACCACGATTATAACCAATTTATAATTAAGCTGGAATGATTCCGTTAAAAATTTTACCGTGCCAAGATTCATAATAAAAAATAATAAAACCACCGAGAGATATGAAACGAAAATACGAAAACGATGTGAATTTATTTTAAAAATGACTCTCAGGGCAAAAATAAAATTAAACAAAATGCTAGCACCCAAGCCTAACGAGTAAGCGATAATATAATGCCACAAAAAAACATCTGCTAAAGTAAACGTGATCGTCAAATTAATGGCATAACCCATTAAGCCACCGAGGATAAATTTAAAAAATTTATAAAAATTATCTTTATTGGCTTGTTGCTGTATAAATTTTTTCATTATTTCTGACGTTTAATAATTACCTCAGAAATTACTGCCATAAAAAACATCTGAATGGCGAATAAAATCAATAATAATGCCAAGGTGCCGATATAGCCGTTGATCGTGAAATCCTTAACTAGCTTAACTAAACCGGCAATAAAAAAAATCGCGGCAACCGGACTAAGCATTTTCAGCGGCTTGAAATAAATAATTACCCTGATAATCAAACTAATAAAATCAAAAAAATTTCTAATCTTAATACCCGACTTGCCTACTCTTTTATAATAAGGTATGTCAACATATTTAACAAAATAATCATTACTGAAACACGCCAAAGTAATTGTACTAGTAAAAGAGAATCTTGAGGGAAATAGATGCCAAAACTCATCGGCGACGCTTCTTCTGAAAATCCTCATCCCCGAATTCAGATCGGGAATAGTCTTACCCACCAAAAAGCTGGCTAATTTCTTCAAAAACCATTTTGCCGGCTTACGGCCAAAGTGATCTCGCTGGTGCTGGCGATTGCCAACCACCATATCATACTCTCCCGCATATCTGATAAACTCGGGAATCTTATCTATCGGATAGGTGCTGTCGGCATCAATAATCATCACCCAAGCGCCGCTGCTTTCCTTAATGCCTCTTTTTAAAGAAGCACCGTAACCGATGTTGTATGGATTATTCAAAACTTTTATAGAATCCACTTTCGCCAAACTGGCTTTGGTGCCGTCTCTGGAACCATCATTGACTACAATGATTTCATAATCTAACCCCAAAGAATTAAGTTGCTCCCGGCATTTTAAAACCGTCTCCGCTACCATTTTTTCTTCGTTATATACCGGAATGACCAAACTTAACTTTTCATTTTGTTTTAACATATTTTTTGGACAAATTTATTAATCCCTCAATAGAAATAAAAAATAAAATTATCATTATCGGTACTATCGGCAAAAAATAACGCGGGTTCCTAAAAGTCGGCTCAATAAAAGGCAGCAAAATCGTGTTGGCGATAAAATAAAATAACACTAGCCAACCAATTAATTTCTGACGTTTAATTAATAAATAAAAACCATAAATCATAAATAAAAAAACAAAAACCAACGGTACAAAAATAATCCAACCATATTCCAAGGGGTAGGTAAAGATTCTTAAGACATAAATCCAACTAACATAATAAGAACTGTCATACACCTCATAAGAAGTTTTGAAAATTGAACCGCGGCTAGCAAAATTTACATATAATTGCATGAATAATAACGGCAAGGCGCTCATAACAAAATAAATCGCCGGTCGAATTTTTTTCAGAACAATCAAGATGAAAAAATACAAGGGCAAAATTAAAATATTCTGAATTCTGGTAACAAAGGCGGCTGATGCGAGAAATCCTAAAAGGATAGCCCAATTATCAGAGGTGATTTTTTGTTTAGCCAATTTTAATACCACCAATAAGGTGGCCAATAACAGTAAGGTAGCTAAGGGGTCGGATGCTACCGGCCAAAACATCAGCTGCATAAACCGGCTGGTCACGAAAGGATTAATAATATCGCCTCCCGGGACAAACCATTTGAATAAAAAATAAAATCCATAAGGATAAATCGTGAACAATAGAGCAGCTAAATATGATTTTACCTTAGAAATAAAAATCTCCTTTGACAAAAAATAGACCAAAACCACCGACAAGGAATAAATAATGACTCCATTTACAAATGATATTAATGGAAAAATGTCTATTATTCTATCGGGCTTCAATAAGGCTATAAATGGAGCCAAAAATAAAGGAAATCCTATCGGCTGGGCGTCGGGCAACAATATTCCCCGAAAAAAATTTTTAGCCGTTTTAAAATAAACCAATTCATCGCCGCCATAGACTGTCCACCAATCGCCAAGCATTGCCCCATCAGCTGGCCAGCCAGCTAATGATAAATTAAAAAATAAAATTCTCAACATCGCCAAAAACAATAATAGCCAAAACCATTTCGACCCGACCAATCTGGAGACGGCCGCCAAGAGCCGAGGCAAGAAATAATAATAAGGAGACAGCCGCGCCAGAAATTTTTCAGAAGAATCTTGTCGGTAGACTTGTATCCGTTCAATATCCAGCGGCAAACTGGCCGACAAACAAACCCCGGGTCGGCCGCCAAAACCCAATTTAACCCCGATCTCTTTTAATTTACCAAAAATACTGCGGGCTTTTTTATTTCTTGGATAAGCCACGCAATTCAAACTTTCTTTCGAACCGACCGCGCCAGCCAAAATATTTTTATTGCTGAAATATTCAGCCTCTATTTCGTCATCGCTCAAATTTTCGATCGGCCGATGAGAAAAAAAATGATTAGCGATCTCGTGCCCCTCTTGTTGTAAACCCACTAACTGATTGACTGTCATCATTAATTTACGCTTATCGGCATTATCAGTGCAAAAATCCGCTGTCCGATTTATATATTTTCCGGAAATAAAAAAAATCGCTTTAAATCCGTATTGCGCCAAAAGCGGCCTAGCAATGTCATAATTATCCCTGAAGCCGTCATCAAAAGTGACCAAGACTTTATGGCGAGGAAAATGACCGGTAGAAAAATAACCCTGCAATTCCGATAAAGACAGTGAGCCATACCCATTACGCTTTAAAATATCCAACTGATGCCGAAAATCATCCGGACTGACTGACAACTTGCTTCCGTCATTAGAGATGGAATGGTATAACAAAACCGGCACCCCAGCCAGCGGAAAATATTTCTGTAAAAATATTACAAACTGCAAATATATTTTTCTAAAAAAAGGCATTTTTTAATTAATACTCGATATCGTTCTTAGCGGTAATCACATTAACATCACTGATACCAGACATGGCGCTTAATTTGGAGATAAATTCGCTAATAGTTTCCGCCTTAAAAAACCGAATATTGAAGGTGTAATCCAAAACCTTGCCGTTTTCTCTGGAAACCACATTCAACAGTCCATCGGCCCGCAGGTATTCTTTAAAAAGGTCACGCATCTTTTCGTTGGAGAAAGACGCTGTGTCGGCCGAAAGGGTCAGCACATAGTCATACTTTCTGATGGTGCCAAAATTCATCCGAGACATATAATAAACCAGAATCGTAATGAAAATTGTGGCTACCACCGCTAAAACATAATTGCCGGTGCCGACTGCCAAGCCGATAGCCAAAGCCAGCAAAATAAAAGAAATATCTTTGGGATCTTTAATGGCCGCCCGAAAACGAATAATAGAAAAAGCGCCGAAAGCGCCGAAAGCGGCGGCCAAGCTGCTGCCAATGGCAGTAATAATGACCGACATCAATAGACCAATCAGCACCAAAGAAAAAGTAAACGATTGAGAATATGACAAGCCCTTATGGGTTACCCGATAAACGATAGCCGCTAATAGCGACAATAGCGTCGCCAAAATCATATTAAACAACACTAAGCCGACGCTTAACTGGTTTTCCCACCCCAAACCAAATAAATTTTCAAACATAGTTTTTTATTTAAATTATATAATTATTATCGTCTAACGCCGGCTTGACCTTCCTCAAGCCGTTGCAATACTTGGAAAAAGTGATCCGCTGCAATTGATATTTTTGGATTACTTCGTGAAACCATTTGGGCAAAACATTATTGTACTTGACTTCCAATACCACCCCGGTCGGATAAATCGCCCGAAGCTTATCCAATCGGCCGGTCAAAGCATCGGCCAATTGGGCCTGGATATCATAATCAAAGGTTACTCGGAATCTCTTATCCCTACGGTCAATCAGCGCCTTGCGCTTATAAGTGACAAACAGCTTCGGCCGCAGACAATTCCTTTTTTTAAACCAAATCAATTCGTGGATAAAATCATTATCCGGATCCTGTTTATAAAGTTCCAATAATTTGGCATCCAAAATATTATTAACGGCATCACCAGCTGGCAACAATATCCTGTCTTTAATCACTAAAGCGTTGCTTTTTCTCTTAATCTCCAAAAAAACCCGCTGGTCTTCGGTCACGGCATGACCATAATAGCGAAAACGAAGCTTTTTTCTATCAGAAACACCGGCCTCTTTGTCCCAAAAACAATCAAAGTTCTCATTATCAAAATATAAGCTATTCACCTGATAATAATCCTGGCCCGTAGTCAATACATAAGGATCCCACTCCATATGGTTTAATAGAGCGGGAATCAGCTTATCGGCTTTGTTTTTGGGCAGAAAATATTTAAATTCAAAGCGTTGAAAATGGAGTTTCGGCTTCTGCATATTATAAATAATACTTGCACATTACCGTATTTAACAACTTGAATTCTAACATTTTTTACCAAAAATGTAAAGATAAAAAATACCGGCCATAAAACCGGTAAAACAGCACTAATACTAGAAAAGTGTTTTTATTTTATAAAGTCTATAATACTTCGGACCCGATTGTGCCAAGTGTACTGCTTGGATTTCTGATAAGCCCCTTGGCTAATTGCCGTCGCCAAATTACTGTCCGTCAAAATCAGCTTTATTTTTTCCGCCAAATCAGCTGGGTCATCGGGCCGACAAAACACGGCACTTTTCTCATCCAAAATCTCCCGAATAGTCGGCAAATCCGAGGCGACTATCGGCCGCTTGGCCGCCAGATATTCAAACATTTTCAAAGGAGACATAAAATAAGCGTAATGCTCGGTCCAGGGAAATGGCATCAATAAGATATTAAACGCTTGCTGATAAATCGCCAGCTTGTCTTGCGAAACCTTGCCCAAAAAAAGTGTCTGCTTTTCCACCCCCGCGTCAACAGCCCGCTGCTGGTAATAATCAATATCAGTCTGATTGCCGCCGACCGCCACAAATAAAATTTTTGGCCAATTTTTTTTGAGCAGATTAATCACCTTAATAATGTCATTAATTCCCTTATCCATTCCCTTGGTTTTGAAACTGCCGGTATAGCCCAAAATAATTGCGTCAACCGGCAAGCCCAGTTCTTGCCGAGCCATCTCCGGAGATATCTCTATACCAAAAATATCCAAATCCACTGCATCCGGCGAAACTATAATTTTAGACAGTGAGACGCCATCCTGCTCAAGTCGTTTTTTCATTTCTCCGGTCAAAACAACTAAAGCCCTGATGCAATTAAAATATTTGACATAGCGCTTTTTGTTGGCAGGCAAAGCGTGGCCCTCCCAGACTATATTTTTGGAAAAAATACTCAGAACCGGCAATAGATATTCATCGCGAGTATAAAAAATAATTTTCTGTCTATTTTTTTTAAACAAAAGATAAAAAAACAAACTGATAATGAAAAATAAAGATTGTAATTTTATATACCAGCCGGCTGGCGCACGCATCAAAAAAACAGGGTCGAAAATTTTCAGCTTTTTAATGACAAAGTTATTTTTGACTTGATAATAATCAAACACATCCAGCTGACTAAGCTGATTGACTCGATTGGGCAAAACCAACTGCACCTCTGCGCCATTAGATGCGAATAGTTCGCACATCTTCATTATCTGGTGACCATGCGCTTTTTCAGTCGGCATTCTTACATTGGCGATGTATAATATTTTCATAATATTACCCCCTCCTAACCTCCCCCTTCTAAAGGGGGGAATTTTAATTGATAATCCTCTCCTTTGAAGGGGAGGAATTTAATTGGTGATGCCCCCCTTTAAGGAAAAATTTAATCGACAATCTCCCTTCCGGCACAGACAAGCGGTTCCAAGGGAGGACTATTCTAATTAATAGCAAATTTAAAGCCGAATTTATTGAGTAGATATTTAATAGCTCGCTTAATTTTGAACAAAATAAAATCCAGCCGCTCTTTCTTGTTACCCAATTTGAGCCAAATCACGGCAATGCGCAAAAAATGTTTCAAGCCGCGTTTTTTAACTCCCTCAAACAGCTTCAGCCGCCATTGCCTAAACAGGACATCTAATTCGGCCGACGGCACTAAGGATTTATTGAACTTATCAGCGCTCTGGTGAAAGGTGATATCATTATAATCATCCAAGTTCAGGCTACCAGCAAAAAAATCGTCATAAAGCTTAGTGCCGGGCAGAGGCATAAAAATACTGAAAGAATAATGGTCTGACTCTATCCGTTGAGCCAATTCAAAAGTCTTGACCATCTCTTCCTTATTTTCCCCGGGTAGTCCAATCATAAAACTGGCTTCCGTCCTGATGCCATATTTATGGCACAATTCAAAGGCCTTGGTAATATCCGCTAATTTTATTCTTTTATTAATTATCTCATCTAGCACTCTCTGACTGCCCGATTCAACGCCAAAATCAAGCTGAAGGCAGCCGCTGTCTCTCATCAATCTGACCACACCTTCATTAGTTAAATCAACTCTTGATTGCGCCCCCCAATACATCCCTAATTCCTTCATTAAACCACATATTTTTTTAACATAATCATAATTAACCGTCAGAGTATCATCAGCAAACCACACCCCCTCCACCCCGTACTGATCCCTAAGCAAGATCAGTTCTTTTTTGATATTATCCAGACTGCGGTAACGCACCCGCCGGCCGAATACCTTGTTACAGGCGCAAAAAGTACAGCTATAAGGACAGCCGCGCGAACCCATCACCATCACTGATTTTATCGGTATGCCCCTAATGACATCGTCCCAGATCTTAGTGTGATAATCCATATTGACCTTGTCATAAGCCGGCAAGGGCAATTCGGAAATATCAATCAACTCTCTGGATGAATTTATCACTGTTTTGTTTTGACTTTTGTCTAACCAGGCTATCCCCTTCACTGAGGACAACTCCGGTATATCTTTTTCCAGCTCGCGAATTAATTCCAAAGTAGTCTGCTCGCCTTCGCCGATAACTGCCACCTCAAAGCCGCGACCCAAAACTTCTGCCGGAGAAGCGGTAACATGAGGCCCGCCAATAATGGAATAACAATTTATTTTTTCCCTAATCTGGTTATTGAGCCAGACTACTTCATTTATCTCAATCGTACTGGCGGTAAAACCAATAATTTTCGGCTGTAATCTAATCGCCGTTTCTATAATCTCTCTTCTCGCCTTCTGCCGGTCATAAACATAATCTTTGCCACCAAGAATTTTACTCTCAATAATAGTATTGTCATAACCGTGGTCTCGCAAATAGCCGGAAATATACATCACCCCGAGAGAATAACGATGTTCCTTAAACCTTTTCGGCGGAAGGATTAATACGATATCGGTTGGCTTGGTTATTTTGGACATAAAGATTATTTACTTTCTATTTTTATAATACTTTGAAAAACAAACAAATTGGGCGGTAAAAACTTTTTCATTCTTTCCAATTTATTGGGATACCAGATATTGTCTTCCGCCAAAATATTAAAATTATTTTTCACCAATCTGTCTTTCAATCCATTATAGCTCATCAAATGAATATGCCCCCAATCATAAAATATTTCCTTCTCCCCATAATGGCCCAAAAACATCCTGATTCGATTGTTCCAAAGCAAAAAATTCGGCGTAGAAATAATAATTTTTCCATCCGGCTTAAGGACTTCTTTCAAGCGCTGCAAAGAGCCATCAATATCAAACAGATGCTCCAAAACTTCCGCACAAATAATCAAATCAAATTTATTATCAATAAGCTCCGGCGGCCAATCATCCCGCTCTAAGTCAAAGGACCGCGCGGCATCCAGGCGTTGTTGCAATTCGTTAATAAATTTTTCTGAAATATCCAAACCGACGACAAAATTGTCCGGCTGTTTCAGCTCCTTGGCCAAATAACCACTGGCACAACCAACATCAAGAATTCTTTGGCCGGCTAATAATCCACTACCAGCCAAAGCCAAAATTTTACGACGCCGCAAACTATTAATGCCATAATCTGTCCTAACCTCATTATAATATTTCTTCAAGGGATTATCGCGCATATTTTTCTATGTTAAAAATTAACCCTTCAACCAATTTAGCCGGCTTTAATCTGCTTTGGAATAAAACAAAAGCATTATTCGCTATTTTTTTCCTCAATAGGGCATTGGATTCTAGGGCTAATATTTTTGCCGCCAAAGACTCGCTGTCAGCCAGCCGGCATAAGGCGATATTCTCACCGTCAGTAAATAATTCTCTGACGGCCGGACTATCGCCGGTAATCACCGGCCTGGCGCAGGCAATCGCTTCAAAAACCTTGTTAGGAATAATCCGCTTGGTCTTATCACTAGCACCGAACACACCCAAACAGACATCGGCCCGAGCCATATAGTCTCTTAATTCTTCATAAGGGACATCATCAATAAAATTGACATTAGGATATTGGCCAACCGGAGCCAGCTTCTTAATTTTACTACCAATAATATTAAATTTTATATTTTTGCTTTCCAACAACTTGGCCGCTTTCAAAATATAATTCACTCCTTGCAGCGGCACCATACTGCCGTGGAAATGAACCATAAAATCATCACTGTTTTTTTTACTCCCTACCGGAAATAACTCTCTGTCATCCGAACCAACCCAAACCCGCAAAAATTTTTCTTTTTCCAGATGAAAAGTTTTGACAAAATAATCAATATGGGCATCAGTATCTAAAATAATCATACTAGCCAAACAGCAAGACAACCAGTCCAGGAACCAAAAATATCTGGCTTTCAACGATCGAGGGGACAATTCTTGCCTGTCTAAAACCATTGAATCATATAATGATACAAAAGCGTTAAAAAAAATCGGCCGGCGCGTTAATAGCCGCGCCAATATCATCGCCTGCTGGCCGGGAAAACCGACCATCATCACATCATAAGCTTTTCTAAGCGGCCAATACTGCTTGAACAAGTCAATATATTTGGCCAAGCCACGACAATCAGTTCGACATTCAATTATTTCTATGCCATTATCTTTCAACCCCTTAATCAGCGTCCGGTTGCGGCTATAGTTTGAGCGATAAATGCCAAAATAACAAACTTTCATAATATTAAAATTGACTGACTATTTTTTTTGCCAACTTTTCCAAATCATATTCATTAATCACTTTTTGCCTTAATGACAGGCCAACTTCGACTCTTTGCTGATCAGTCAAAGCCACCGCTTGAGAAATCTTCACTGATAATTGTCGAGGGTTATTTTTTTCCGTCATAAATTTCTCGCCGAGAATATTGATAAAAGCCTCATTAGAAGTCAAAACCATTGTGCCGCAAGCCATGGCTTCCAAGACCACCTTATCCACGCTGCCGGTGCCGCTCATATTAATAAATAAATCTGCTTGCTGATAATAATGAGGCATATCCTTATTGGCCACCCAGCCGGCAAATTCCACTTGGCTAACCAAATCCATCTTCGCCACCATCTGACGCAAACTGTCCAAATACTGGCGCTGGGATGGCAAAATCACATCACCGATAATCGTCAGCTTTATTTTAGGGCTACCAATAATATCAATTGCCTTAATTATTGTTTCATAATCTTTGGTTGGCGAAATTCGGCCGACGGATATTATTCTAAAAAAACCATCAGTTTGTTTGGCACTATCCGGAGTGAATAATTGAGTATCAATGCCATGGCCAATTACCCGGACTTTGGCAGGATATTTCGCCTCGCGAAAACTTTCTGTTGAGGCGGTAATGATAATATCAGCCAATCGTTCCATCAACCGACGACGCCAAGTGACAGCTCTGTGCGTATACCAGCTAACAATCTTTTTGCTGAAAATTTTTGCCATTGGACCGGCTAAAATAGTGTACTCGGGATTCATATGGCAGAATAGGCCGTCCACCTTAGGCAGAGTCTTCCAAAGCAATTTCCACAAAGCCAAAACTTTAATAAATTTGTTTTTGGGCAAAAAATATACCTTGATGTTTTCTGGAAATCCGGCAGCATCGCCGGCCTGCCAAGAAATTACATACAAAGTGTCCAGATTGCCACCAATTTTTTTCACCCAATTATAGGCAAAGCCAGCCAAAGCATCATTAGGGTCAACTTTTCTGGTTATCATTAATAGAGTCATAATTTTTGAAATTTAATCCTAAAAATGGTAATGAAAAATTTGATAATTTCTTTTTGGGACAACTTGGATTTGCCATGCCGACGGTCGACGAAAGTAATAGGAACTTCTCTTACCACCATTCCGACCCGCTCCACCAGATAAATAATTTCCTCCAAAAACGAATAGCCGTTGCTACCGATAGCATCCAAATTTATTTTATCAAATACCGACCGACGATAAGCGCGAAAACCACTGGTCAAATCGTTGGTCTTAATACCCAGAACAATTTTTGATATTGACATTGCCCCGGCGCTGGCAAATTTCCGCCACCAATTCCAGCCGATTATTTCTCCGCCGTTAATTTTACGCGAGCCAACAGCCACATCAGCGCCCGACTCAATCGCCCGGACCAGTTCAACAATCTTTTCCGGTTGATGGGAAAAATCAGCATCCATTGACACAATAATCTCGGCGCTCAATGCCAGCGCCCTTTTAAAACCGACCACGTGAGCACTGCCATAACCGAGCTTGCCCGGCCGACAAATAAGATACAGATTGGGAAAATATGTTTTCAAATCTGAGACAATCTCAGCCGTGCCATCCGGGGAATTATCATCAATAATAATCACTGACAAATTAGCAATTGGTAAAGCAAAAATTTGCCGGATTAATTTTTCAATATTTTCTTTTTCATTATAAGTCGCGATGGAAACTGCTATTTTCATAAATTATATATTTTTACCTCCCCCTACCCCCCCCTCCCCTGCCGGCAGGCAGGTTTAAACAAGGAGGGGAAAGAAATGGGAATAAAGCAGGCGAATCATCCGCGAGGCTGAAGAAATAATTTTACAAATTACCGCCAATAATATCTTGCCAGAATTTGACTATCTTACTAGTATTATCACCAAATCTTTCTTTTACCATTTGCCTGCCGCGTTCACCCATGGCCTTGGCTTCAATTGGATGCTCCAACAGATAAATGATTTTTTCTGCTAGTGCTTGATAATCGCCTACTCCGACCAAAAAACCATTTTTGCCATCTTCAATAATTTCTTTGGCGCCGGTGGTCGCCGTGGACACCACTGGTTTGCCGCAGGCATTCGCCTCTACCAGCACCTTGCCAAAAGATTCGGAAGTGGACGATAAAACAAAAACAAATGACTGATTATACAAATCCATTAAACTATCATGATTAAGCCGACCCTTTAATAAAATGTCTTTGAAATTAATATTATCCATCGCTTGATACAATTCATTGTCTGCTCCGGCCTGAACAAATTTTGTATCCGGAATTTTTTCCTTCACTAATCTAAAAGCGTTGACCAGTGTGTTATAATCCTTAACCTCATCATCTCTGCCAATATGTAAAATTATCTTCTTGTCATTTTCAGCTTTAGAATTTTCACTTTCAACTTTAAACTTATCAATATCCACTGGCGTAGAAATAACTCTGATTTTTTTCTCATTAATTCCGGCTCTAATTAATTTATCTTTCTGCCCTTCACTCATCACCCGAATGGCGTCAGCGCGCGGCACGGTAAATTTGGAAATCCACAAAAATATCCTATTTATTTTTCGCTCTTTTAACCAACTAAGATTATCCCAAAAATCGCCATGAAAATTTATCTGCAATTTGACGCCAAATTTTCTCTTCAGCCACCAGCCGACCAGACCCAGTAAAAACGGATCCTGACACTGAACCAAATCAATTTTATGTTTATTATTTATTTGTTTGAAAATTTTAACCGCGTCAAAAATAAACCACGGCTTACAGCAAGAATTGGTTGGATAACCAATGACCTTGTCGGAAATAAAAAATTCTTTCAAGTCTTCTTTTTTATCGGTATAGACAATAATATCTAAATGGTCGACGGCTTCGCCATATTTCCGATGACGCTCAATGGCATCACCCAGCCGCTTGCCTCCAACTAATGTTTTGTCCGTGCCAATATTTAGGATGTTCATAAACTTTCAAAAATTGATAAAAATCTATCTGCCATATCACTCCAGGAATAAGAATTTTCTGCCGCGGCTCTTTGGAATAAATAATCCCGATAATTATCTTCGTCCAAAAAATATTCTATCCCCTCTTTAATGCTGTCTGTTGATAATGGGTCAATCAGCTTACACTGGTTTTTCAAATCATCAGCTAGGCCGTTTTCCTTGGTCAGTAAAACCGGCACGCCGATACTTAAGGCCTCTATGGCCGCATTGGGATTCATCTCGGAAATAGACGGCAAAACAAATAAAAATCCCTTAGTAGCAAGACGCTCCAATAAATCGGCGTAATCCATCTTTCCTTCAATAAATATATTGTTACCATTAAATTGTTCCAATTTTTCTCTCTCCGGCCCATCACCTATTAAAACCAGTTTTTTATTGGTTTTTATTTGTTTGAAAGCCTCAATCAACCTTTCCAAGTTTTTCAATGGTATGAAGCGACCGCTAAAAATTATTTCATCGGCATTATAACTATCAGCCGAATGCTTCACTGCTCTATTCGTAAATGGATTTTCCACCAAGGAAACCTTGCTATCCGGCAAATTAAAAATCTTCTGATAAATTTCTTTTTGCCATTTATTATTAAAAACAATCATATCCGCCCGCCCCAGCACCAAGCGATAAATTGTCAAATAAATTTTTTCAGTCAAGCTTTTCGGCTGGTCATAATATTGACTCAGTGGTACTTCGCTCTTTCTAGAGTTAACCATTTTTTCCCACAGAAAATCACCGCCGATTCTAATGACAAGCTTCTGGCCGGCTCGCTTGGCCAAAGCTGCCGGCCAGCCGGAAGAAACCAGATCTTGGGCAAAAATAATTTTGGCGTCTTTGGCTTGTTTTCTGACAATCCGCCAATAATTAAAATAACGCCAAAAATTTCTCGGCACGATAAAAATTTTATCTTCGCGAATTTCTCTTTTTTCGCCATAAGCAACCACCGACCAGACAGTTTCGGCCGACAAGTTTTTAATCAAACCGGAAACAAAGGTGGACTGGCCGGAGACCTCCGGCAAATAAGTGCCACTGGCAATGACAATTTTATTTTCAAATTTTTTATTTTGAAAATTATAAAGAAGCATAATTAAGAGCAAAGGAATAATCGGCAATCGATATTTGGGGTCGACATAAGGGCCGGCGGCAAACACAAAATAAAAAGACAACAGCGCAAATAGAGAAAAAACAACAAAAACTTTTTTATCCTGCCAAAATGATTTCATCCAATGATAAGCCGCTAAAAGATAGACAATTATCAACAACAAATATCTAATCATCAGCAACAAATTTTCCCGACTCAACACAAAAACCGCCGCTTGCCGCCAATAACCATCGGAAATCATTTCAGTCAAATTGACTTCATGCTTGGGCTCCACTGAAAACGGCAGAAGTTTTTGGTGGCCGTAATAATAAAAAGACTGAAACTGGCCCGACATTAATAATCTGATTGTCCCAGTAAAATGATTCTTCAAATATTTCACGGGCTGATTGGCTATCCTCAACAACGACACCTCCATAAGCTGGCTGGAGTATCTAAGGTCTCGCTCCGGCTCGCGAATGTCCGGATCAAAAACGATTTTTATTCTGGGCTCTGTCAAATCAGCAGTATAAAAAAGGTAGAAATTAAAAGCCTGAACGGACGACATACCGAAATGGCCAAAAGCAATCTTATTTCTCACTAGCCATGGGGAAACAATGGCAGTAAAAATTATTGCGGCCAAAACAATATGCAAAATTAATTTTTTAAAATCAACGGAAAAAAATATTTTCTTGCATAAGGCGAATAAGAGGAAAACAACCAATAAATAAAAACCGACCGGCTTGGCTAAAGCCAAAAAACCCAAGACAATCGCAGACCAAATCAATCCTGTTTTTTTCTTGTCCAGCCAGAACAAAATTAAAAAATAGAGAGACAACAAAAATAATAAAATCATTAGCGCATCCGGTTCAGCTAGATTGGATCGATATGCCAATAGCGGTTCTAATGCTATAAGTAATGCGATTAGAATGGATTTCTTTTCTGATAAAAACAACTTGGACAGAAGGTAGACTACAATCGGCGTAAACGATAAAATAACATCCAAAATTAAAATAGCCAGCCAAATACCGCCAAAACCCAATGAATAAATAAAAGGCAAAAAATAAAGAGGCAGGAGCGGAGTACGAAAAGCAGTGGATTGAAATGGCTCATCAACAAACCGAGAATAAACTCCGCGTTCAACAATATTTTTGGCAATCAGTACATAATGCTGAGAATCATTCCCATCCAAAAACATGCCATCATTATCAAGATAAAAACTGCCCGGACCATAGTGCCACATCATCAACCCGAAAAACAATAACCGCACAGCTAGGGCAACAATAAATAAAATGAAAAATATTTTGTGTCGTTTGATAAAATCTATCATTGTGAAGAAATAATTTTTTCCGCTAATTTAAAACCATCTTTAACATTATCATCCATATTGGTATAGCTGAATCTGCCGGTCCGACCAAGCAGCTTCAATCGGCCATTATCCTCCAAATGATCTATGACCGATTTCAAATTTTCTGAATAGGTCAAATCGTAAATCGGATAGGTATAAGGTACTTTGATAACAATCCCCTCTTCCATCTCTTCAGGACGGGAAATAATCCCCGTCTTAACCAAACCTTCTCTGGTCTTAGCCACTAATGCTCGATCATTATTTTCCTGCCAAATAGGCTCGTCAGGAGTGCAAGATATGTCCAAACACAAGCCGGTTTTATCTGCCGGTGCCAAGTCTTCGCTCCAATTCTTCATTTCTACCGCCCGAACAAACAGCACTTCTTCTGATGGCTGGGGAAAATAAAGCCAGGAATCATCACTGACTTTTGGCTTATTGATAATTACGTTTATAAAAATCGTGTTAAGATATTTCAATTGGGCCAAACGATCATAAATTTCCTGCGGCGCTTGCGGAGTTAAAATCTTGACCAAATTATTGACGGGAATAGTGGAAACAATCACATCAGCCATAATTTTAACTGACTCGCCATTTCGATTGTATTTAACATAAGAATTTCCCGACTCATTGTTGACCGCTATTAACTCAGCTTCAGTAATTATTCTCCCGCCCAAATTATGAATCTCCTCGGCGAAGCGCTTGGGAATAGAACCGCAACCGCCACGAACCGGATAATAAAAAGAGTCAGCGTCAGGATAGGGATTACCCTCTTCCAACTGACTGGCATGCTTCTTGAATAATAAATCTTTGATAATAGTCTTCAAATTAAAATTGGCCGGCGACCGGGCTTCACCCCATTCAGAGGCGATTTGCGATGGGTCACGTCGCCAATGTTTAGCCGCATAAGGCTCACAATTTGTCTTGTATAAAGTATGGCCAAAGCTGGCAATGAACCAATCCTTAAAAGAAACTATTTCTACCGGCTTAAATCGACGCTTAACCAAAGAAAAAAGATAATCAACCACCGCTCTGGCGGCGAGAGTTTTGGGCATATAAATCATCAGGTTGGCCAATTCAAACGGATAATTGAGCCAATGCCCCCACATCAGAATCCGCGAACGCTTGGAACACTTTTTAAAATTGTCTCCCATTAAAATTTTCATCTCCTCTATCAGCTCTTTATCTTTGCCTAAAAAACGATGGGCGGAAAAATCAAAATAAAAATCTTTATACCTAATGGTCCGTGCCAAGCCGCCGACTTCCTTCTCTTTTTCAATTAAGGTCACTCCAATCCCTTTCTGTAATAATTTATAAGCGCAAGCCAAACCGGACAGACCGCCGCCCAAAATCACTACTTGTTTACCGTCTTTCTGATAATCAGACGCCAGGGGTTCGCTACTAATCATTTCAAAAAAATTATCTTTGATGTATTCGCTGATTACTTCCCGCCAGTTACGCATCAAATTGAGGCCACGCAATTCCAACATTAGATTTTCCAGCATTTCCGACCGCGGCCGACTGACCGGATAATCTTTGGCAAAATAATCCGAATGGACGCTTTGTACTTTAATATCCGGGCGATTAAGAACTTTGACAATTTCGCAGGCCACATCATAACGGCTCGCCGAACCCCGACAAACCATATGATAGACGCCGTAAAATTCAGTCTCAATCAACCTAGCTAAATTGCGGCAGAAATCTTTGGTGTATGTCGGCGTGCCAAACTTATCATCCACCGCATAAAGCTTCGTGGCGCCATCACGAATCTGCTTCAAAATCTGACCGACAAATTTTTTGTCTTTTTTGCCACCGCCGATCATCCAACCGGGCCGGCAAACAAAATATTGGCTCAAAGTTTCACGGACAATCTTCTCCCCCTCTAATTTTGATTGGCCATAAACCGACAAGGGTATGGCTGGATCGAATTCATTATAAAAACCGTCTTTCTCACCGTCAAAAATTCCGGCGGTACAAATATAAACCATCTTAATGCCCAGTTTCTTGCAGACCAAAGCGACATTTTGAGTGCCAATAGTATTGGTGGCAAAAGCGTAATGCGGATCGTTCTCACAAATTTCCAAACTAGTCTCCGCTGCCAAATGAAAAATAAAATCCGGTTTTATTTTTTCCGCCCATTCCAAAACTTTGCCATAATCCCGAACATCCAAAAACTCTATGCCGGCTTCGGGATTTTTATCGGTCGGATAAATTTCATGCTTCTGTTCATCGCGAAGAACCGGAATCATGGAGCTTCCCAACATACCTGCCGCACCGGTAATTAAAATTTTCATAACTGGTTCGTTAATTGATTAAAAATTTTCCTCATGCTTTCGGATATGTTATTCCAATTATATTTTTCCTCAACCATTTTTCTAGCATTATCAACTACCATCTCCACCTCCTCTTTGTTCTTTGGATCTAATACATAATTTATTTTTTGAGCAATGCTTTTAGGATCCTTAACCTTACAAAACCAACCGGTCTCACCATCATGCAAAAAATCAGGGATACCGCCAACTGGAGTGGCGATAACGGGTAATTTAAAAGCCATCGCTTCTAAGAAAGAATTCCCTAATCCTTCAGACAAGGAAGGGCGACAAAAAACATCGGAACCAGCTATAAAATTATGAAATTCATTCTGATTCACGAATCCCTCAAATTTTACCTTGTCTTCTAAACTTAATTCTTTGGTTATAGATTCTAAATATCTTTTCAATCTACCATCGCCCAATATAATCAATCTGCCGTTAATATCCTTCATGGCCCTAATTAAATATTCAATCCCATTTTTCTTTTCTAATCTAGAAAATGTTATTATTTTTCCCAAACCAGATTCTTGAACACTATCTTTCCAATTCGACTTCATTTCAACGATATCAGTACAACCCAATTGAGTCAACCATTCACTTTTAACACCATTTGGCACAACTTCTATTTTATTTTTAGCTCCCAACTTTTTGGCTCGCTCCGCCAAAAAATTACTAATGGCCTGAATATGATCGGCACGACGATAAATATTTTTGTAAATCAGTCGGATAAAAAAAGTCCGCCACCAAATATCCCATCCGCTATCTCCTTCTTGGAGAGTGAGCAAATATTTGACCGACGGAAATTTGTTTTTAAATTTAAGCGCCGCCCAGCCGGCCTGATTGGCCATCATCGCCCAAATCATATCGTAATTGTTTTTCTCGTGCAGTTTTTTTGCTTTGAAATACGCGACAAACGGAAATAAGTATTTGCATAATTTGCTTCTACCAATTCTATAGACATTAATATTGCCAACCCTCTCTTCTTTTTTTTGCTTGCCATCCAAATTGGCGGTAATCATATCAAAGGAAAAATCGTCGCCAAGACGATCAGTAATTTCTTTGATTGCTACTTCGGCGCCGCCGACAAACGGATAGTAAGCCAAAGAAAAAATTAATATTTTAGGGCGAACAGTCATTTTAATTTTAAATTTTAGATTATAAATTTTAATTTAATTTCAAAATACAAATTTTAAATTTTTACGCATATTTTACCGAAAATTTTTGACAACTCTTGACTTTCTTGCCAAAATTTTCTTATTTCTTCTTTCCGACTGGGCAAAGTTACTGCTAACATTCTTAACCAATGTTTAGTTTCCTGGGCTTCTTTTTTGCAGATAAATATTTTATTTCTAAAATCTCTCTTTGAGCTTGCCCCATTTGCCTCCATATAATTTGCCCCAATACTGGTAGCTGATCTAACAAGTTGGGAAATCAACGGCCGACTGACAACATCGGGGTTGACCGAACGACAAAATAAAATTATAGATTCCCCAAATTTAGCCGTTCTTTCTTCTAAATCATATCCCTCCATAATTTTAAAATTATTCAATTTAAAATTATTTTAAAATTTATAATTTTAAATTTAAAATTTATCAGCCACCTCTTCGCCATAAACTCCTTTCAATAAATCCAAATCCTTATTAGTGCTCAATAATAAATCAATATTTTTCTTTTCAAAACCATTTAGCGCTTCCAGCCCGGCTTCATCGCCGACCGCCTGCTTGTAAAACTCCTTAAAGGCCGCAAAATCTTTGATAAAACAATGCCCGCCGGCACCGCGGCCGCTTTTATGAACCGGATCAATGTGCATATTGCCAATCCAGGGATCAGCGCTCATAATTTCATGAATCGAATCCCAATTGCAACCGTTTTTTTCTGCCAAGTCATAAGCCATATTCATAAAAACGACTTTAGTGTAAAAAAAACAATTGCGGATATATTTAAACAGCTCGGCTTCCCGGGAAGACATTATTTTGGCAATAGGCGCCGGAGACAGGATATCCAAATATTCTTGAGCCTTCCGGCGATAATCTTCGTTGTCAATCGGAATACCGACTAAATTCCGCCCCGGATTGGCCACATCCCAGGCGGCCGTCCGTTCGGTCAAAAATTCCGGCGAGTGCATCACATATACTTTGGGAAATTCCCGTTGTATTGATTGGGTGGTTCCGGGAATTATTGTGGATTTTATAATCGCAGTTTTTCCTTCTCCCACCAGCGCCACTGCCTGCCGGACAATACTATCGTCAAAACCTTGCGGCGTCGATGGTGTTGGCACAGCAATAAAAATAATGTCACAATCTTTTATTTTATCTTTATTGCCATTATACGGCTCCTCCAGAGCATAACGAATCACTGTAAATCCCCGCTCTTCAAAATTATCAGCGTAATTCTTGCCAATCCAGCCTTGACCGATAAAGCCTATTTTTTGTTTTTCCATATCTAAGCTAATTTTTAATTTTAAGTTTTAAATTTTAAAAAATAATAATTATCAAATTTTAATATTGCTATATTTTTTATAACATTACAAAGACAAAACCTAACAATTTAACAATATAACAATTTGACTTTATAACTTTTTAGGTTTTTAACTTCTAATATTTTGTATTAGGTGTTAGATAATTTTTCAAGTTACGAGTTACCAGTGCCGAGTTTCGTTACCGATTATTTATTGCTCCCCTGATAATACCTTTTGTACCACTCCAAGAAATTCTTAATCCCCTGTTCAATGCCGACTTTTGGCTCATAGCCCAACTGGCTTTTTGCCTTGTCAATATCAGCATAAGTGGCCGGCACATCGCCGACTTGCAAAGGTAAATAATTCTTAATCGCCTTTTTGCCAAGTTCATTTTCAATTACGGAAATAAAATATTCCAACTCCACCGGCTGATTGTTACCCAAATTATAAATCTGATATCCCTGGCAATTATTCAAAGCGGCGACAATGCCGGCGACAATATCATCAATATAAGTAAAATCACGCCGGTGCTCTCCATTATTATAAACATCAATCGGCTGGCCGGCCAAAATCGCCTTGACAAATTTAAATAGCGCCATATCCGGCCGACCCCACGGACCATAAACGGTAAAAAACCTCAAGCCGACCGTATTGATGCCATAAAGATGATGATAAACATGGGCCTGAAGTTCATTAGCCTTTTTAGTGGCGGCGTAGAGAGAAATCGGATTATCCACCGGGTCCGCTTCGGAAAAAGGAATTTTGGTATTACCGCCATAAACCGAAGATGATGAAGCATAGACCACTTCCTTGATGCCATAATCTTTAGCTAATTCCAAAATATTATTAGTGCCGACAATATTGGCGGAAATATAAGCAGCGGGATTTTCCAACGAATAACGGACACCGGCTTGGGCGGCCAAATGACAAATTTTATCTATTTTATGATTAGCAAAGACCCCCTTGAGTTTGTCCTTATCGGCAATATCGCATTCATACACCTTAAAATCATAATCAGCCAAAAACTTAGCAATGCGGTCACGCTTGATTTGCGGGTCATAATAATCATTAAAATTATCCACGCCCACCACCTCCACCCCCTCGGACAGCAGTCTTTTTGCGGTATTAGAGCCGATAAAACCGGCAATGCCGGTAATTAAAATCGCCATAAACAAGCTTGATTAATAACTGATTATACTCTAATATTATTATATATTTCAGCCAAAAAGTAAAGACTTAAAATACATGAAAATACTTTATCTTATCACCCAGCCGGAATGGGGCGGCGCCCAGCGCTATGTCTTTGATTTGGCAGTATTTTCAAAAAAGCAAGGACACCAGGTAATGGTGGCAGCCGGCCCAGCCCAAGATAGGCCGCTCTTGGAAAAATTGGCTAAACAGGGGCTTGAAACATATCAATTAAAAAATTTAGTCAGAGAAATATCGCCGGTGAAAGATTTGGCGGCTATTGGGGAAATAAAAAAACTATATCAAAAATTACAACCCGATATTATCCATTTAAACAGCACTAAGGCCGGCATCATTGGCTCCTTGGCTTCTGTGGGGTATCGTAACTGTAAAACAATTTACACGGCCCACGGCTGGGTATTTAATGAGCCATTGCCGAAATGGAAAAAAAACATTTTTTTATGGCTGGAAAAATTGACTGCTCGAGCAAAAGATAAAATAATCTGCGTCTCCGAATTTGACCGACAATCAGCGCTGGATAACAAAATTGCGCCTAATGACAAATTAATCTCAATCCACAATGGAATTGACGCTGATAAAATTGAATTTTTGCCTAAGACAGAAGCGCTCAAAGAATTAATCAGTGATACTGATTTCCAAATTTCTGACACTGATATTATCATCAGCACTATTGCCAATTTCTATCCAACCAAAGGATTGCCCTACTTGATTGAGGCCATCCAATTACTGGTTACCCGTTACTCATTACCCGTTACCCTAATCATTATCGGCGACGGCGAAAAGCGACTGGAACTGGAAAAAATAATCGCTGAAAAAAAATTGAACAAAAAGGTATTACTGGCCGGCAGAAAAGAAAACGCCAGCCGCTATCTTAAAGCCTTTGATATTTATGCTTGCTCTTCAGTCAAAGAAGGCTTCCCCTACTCCATTTTGGAAGCAATGGCAGGCGGATTGCCAATAGTAACTACCAATGTCGGCGGTATCCCAGAAATTATTGAGAACAATCGCACCGGATTGCTAGTAGAACCGAAAAATCCAAGCCAACTGGCGGAAAAAATATTCCAACTGGCCAATAATAAATCTTTGGCTCAAAAATTAGCTGGTCGAGCACAGATTGATATAAAAGAAAAATTTTCCAAAGAAAAAATGGCCGAGAAGACAATAGAAGTCTATAAAGTCGAAGGTTAGGAAACAACTGGTAACGAAACTCGACACTGGTAACTCATAACTCGTGACTGGTAACTCGAAATGAGCTGATATTTAAATATATAACAATTCGCCCATGGCGAGCAGGTTGGGCAGATAAATCCACCCCTGCCTGCCGGTTTACAAGCCATGGGTATGTAGGCAAGTTGGGCGGATAAGAATTGGAATATAGAATATAGAGGAAACTAATAAGCCGAAAGTCAAAAAATAAAAATTAAAAACGCCCCACTAAAAGTCGGGCGTTTTTGGATAGCTAAAAAATAATTACTGCCTGAAATCCCCCCGCCTGATTTTTTCAATAAAATCCTGAGACTGCTGTTCATATTCTGCGCCAAAAGACGAAACTTTCTGGGCAGCGGCAATCGCTTCGGCCTCCTCGCCTAGATAAGCATGGGCCAGAGCCAATTGGACATAATACTGCGGATTATCGGGGTCAATCTCAATCAGCAGCTTGGCTATCTCTTTTATTAATTCATAATTCTTGGCTGGAATGGCAGTATTAATAATCTGCAGTAAAAAATTCGGCTTGTCATATTTGCGTTCCAGCTGATCAGCTCGATTAATCAAATCCAAAACCCTTTCATTATCACCGGAAAAAATATAAACACTGGATAGTTGACGATACGATTCAAAATTTTCTTCATTAAGGGACAAGGCAAATAAAAATTGCTCTTCCGCCAACTGATAATAAGGGCCGGCAATATCAGCTTGACCAGACGCCTGATAGGCATTGGCTAGATACAGATAAGAATAACCGATTTCAAAATAAAGTTGCTGACGAGTCGGTGATAACGGCTTGGCCCGGTCAAACAGCTTGAAATTTTCATTGACATATTCGATATTACCGGTACGGTTGAACATAAAATTATTAAACCGCATCATCAACAGATAATTAGCGGCGCTCTCTGGGTTCTCCTCCAATTGCCGTTCCAATTCTTGCTCAGTATAACTGGCCAAATCATTAATGATCGCCGAATCAGTGCCAGTATTGGCTGCCGCCACGTTTTGAAAAAAATTAAACAGCTGCCGCCGGTATTCCTGATTGCCCAAAGTCCCCTTAGCAATCGCCGACTTAAACAAACCAATGCGCTGTTCTACGGTGATGTTGGCCATGCCGCCAAACGCCTTGGTAAATTGGATATTGGCCGACAAGGGACGATAAGTAAAATAATAAAGCACCGGCAAAAACAATACCAGCCCAACAATCAAACTAATCAACTTGAACCGCCGGTCAGCCAAAAACTGCCAATTGAAATGCGGAGTGAATAAACCGACAAACGCCAAAACCAAAAACAGAGGAATATAAATCACTAGTGCCTCAAAAATAAACAAATTTTGAATAAAATAAGAAATTATCATCAGACTAAACAGTATGGGCAAAAAATATTGCCGCGTCCGCTTGAAAACGGTCGGACTATCGGCCGAAGACAAATCTTTCTCCCGAGACAAATAATGGCGCCACAAAAAATAAAATGGCACAAACAAAAAAGCCAAATAAAGAATTAAGCCGACTAGACCGCCGATAATCAGCCGGTCAAAAATAATATTATGGGCCCGGTCAAACCAGACCACCGAATTGACATGACGATAAATCTTGGGATTGAAATTCTTGTCAAACACCTGATAAAAATTCTCATTGCCCCAGCCGAAAATCGGCCGCTCCTTAAATCCTTGCCAAGCGGAATTCCAAGTCATCAAGCGGTTCTGGGTGGTGGTATCAGACCAGGAGATATTAGCAATTCTGGCCAGTACCGGATTATTGGCAATTAAAGGCGAATTCTTGCCGGCCAACAAGGCAAATGGCGCTATAATCGCCAATATAATAATTACCGTCCCAATAATTTTCAAACGCTTGTCTTGAAAATAGAAAAACAACAAATAAAGCAAAAACACAAAACCGCCCAAAGCCAAGGCCAAAATACCGCCGCGGGTCTGGGTGTTTAAGGCGATAAAAATCTCCAAAATAATCACCGCACCGTAATAAATTTTCAAATAATTATTTTTCCGCTTGAACATCAGTAATAAACCGAAAAAAACTGCAAATATCAAATAGCCGGCCATATAACCGGCATTGCCAATAGTGCCGGCCAACCGCTGGCCGCCGCTTGAGGGCAACAGCCAAGAAATTTGCAAATATTGTCCTAAAGCCACCAAACTGACAATCAAACTGGCAAAAAAAGACAAATCAAAGACATACAACCAATCCTTGAGCTTGCGGAAAAATCCGGACATGGCCACAAAAAACAAAAACAAATGGATAAACAATAAAATACCTTCGCTACGTTCATTGTTACTCCAGAAACTGCGGTAAAAATTATCACCCAGCGCTGAAGAAATAACACTGATAAGAATATAAACAGCCAATATCACCACCGCCAGGTTAATCCTGATTTTGTAATCATCGCTCTTAAAAGCCAGAACCAAGAAGGCCAAAAACATTATGACAGTGGCGATATTAAAAGCTACTGTTTTAGTGACAATGAAAGGAAAAAACAGACCGCTATTGGTATAAAGGGGAGAAAATAAAATCACGGCCAAACACAGCCAAATCACCACTTTAGCGGCGAAAATAATCCGATCTTTAGCCATAAAATATAAATTAATTATTGCTTAGGGGAACATAATAAATCTTAAATACCGTCACGCCGTCAAGATTGCCGATAGTTACCGGTTCGATATTGTTGTTTTCCAGCATCTGGGAAAAAATCACCATATTATCGCGCATCGCCGGAATATCTTTCTTGACCGAATCAACCACCGAATCATCAGCAGCATAAATATAATAAAATCCTTCCACTCCCGCCTGGACCAAGGGCGAGATAATATCCTCGCTGGCAAACTGCAGATAATTATAAAAAGAAAACAGCGGCTGGCGATAAAAAAACGAATATTTTTGAATATACCAAACAAACGAAAACCAATTAATAGTCTCATCAAAAAATATCACCTTTTGTCCCTTAAGCTCATTGAGTCCAACTGATATTTCCTCCAAGCTCTTAGGGCTAACCGGCTTGGCCAATGATCCAAAGACCTCACCCCGCAAATAATCATCCAGCTGGTTGAAACCGCGGCCATAAAAACGAGAAGATGAATAAAAAATTTTCTTTGGACCAATGGGCTTAGTCAAAATATTGGTATTAAAACTGTAAAACATCTCACCGGCCAATATCAGTCCGACAACCGCTAAACCGATATAAAACAAAACCTTTTTCTTTCTTATTTTCATCAAGACGATATAAACCGCCAACGCCGTTATCGATACTACTAGCGGCACCAAAATGGACAAAAACCGAGGCGCCACCCCAATAAAAGTAAACATCAAAAAACCAAAACCAAAACTGATGAGCAATATTTTCTCCAATTTGGACCACTTGTTGATAGTGGCGCGATAAAGTAAAAACACCAAAGACAATAGCCACAAAGCAAAAAAGGGATAAGAATAAAGTTCTGAAGAGGTCCGGAAAAATTCCAGCCAATTGCCCCAATAGTTCGTCCCCACCTTGCGGCCGCTAAGACCGATAAAATCTTCAGTCTCAATGCCGAAAGTGGAAGACCAGACCGCATCCAAATGGCCGCGAGTCTGAAAAACTTTTAAATTGTAAATTGCCACCGGCGACAATATTACAACGGCCATAATCACTCCCAGCCAAAACTCTTTTTGGCGAAAAACCTTTCTGTCCCAAATAAGCCAATAAATTCCATAAGCCGGTATCAAAAATATGGCGGTATATTTGGAAATAA
>JAKQDP010000048.1 GCA_029558735.1 bacterium
CGCGCCGAATAGGTCAGGTTAAAAATGTTAGATGGGTCTATTTCTTTTTTGAACGCGGCGTCGATAAGATGATGCGGAAAAAAATTGAGGAAAAAACCGAGTTAGCGGACGCGGTGCGGGGGACGGCGTGAAAAAAGGAATAATTGTTTTATCGTTGTTTGACGGAATGAGTTGTGGGCGGGTTGCTTTTGAGCGCGCCGGGATAAAGGTAAAAAAATATTATGCTTCTGAAATCGACAAACACGCGCAGATTGTGAGCGCGGCAAATTACCCCGACATTATCAGACTTGGCGACATAACAAAATGGCGTGAGTGGAATATTGCAAAGCCTGATATAATTATCGGCGGTTCGCCGTGCCAGGGGTTTTCTGTTGCAGGTAAAGGGCTTAATTTCGATGATCCCAGAAGTAAGTTATTTTTTAAATTTGTTGAGATATTGCGTCATTATAAACCCAGATATTTTTTACTTGAAAACGTTAAAATGAAAAAAGAGTGGCAGGATATAATAACGAATATAGTTGGCGTGGAACCTGTTGAAATAAATTCGAGTCTGGTATCAGCTCAAAACAGGAAAAGACTGTACTGGACTAATATACCGGTTATTGGGCCGCCTGAAGATAAAGGAATTATGCTCAAAGACATAGTGCATGAAAATTGTGATATCGCTGTATTAAAAGATCACGGTGAATATAGGGAAAAATCAGATAAAGCGAACTGTATAAACGCTAATTACTGGAAGGGAGTGGATAATCATGGCCAGCGAACCGTGGTTATCGAGAGCTTAAGTGAGTACATAGTGCCATTTGATAAAACCCTTGAAATACTTGAAAAAGAAGTTGAACGAGGTAAAGCGGGGTTTTTCAGGAAAGATTCGCAGGCAAACGGAGTGTATTATATTCATGATAAAGCTGTTACCTTGTGCGGTGACGCAGGTGGTGGAGCAGCAAAGATGGGGCAATATCTTTTCGGCTGCATAACCCCTGACAGAATAAACAAGAGGCAAAATGGACAAAGGTTCAGTGACGGTAAGAAATTCTACACTTTAACCGCCCAGGATAAACACGGGGTACTGATAGAAGGCTATATACGAAAACTGACCCCCGTGGAGTGTGAGCGTTTACAAACAGTTCCGGATAATTACACCGTTTCGGTCAGCAATAGCCAGCGTTATAAAATGCTCGGCAATGGCTGGACAGTTGATGTTATCGCGCATATTTTCCGGGGGCTTAAATGAAACGCACGAACGCGGTGCGGGGGACGGCGTGAAAAAAGGAATTGTAGTTTTGTCATTATTTGACGGCATGTCTTGCGGTATGATTGCGCTTGAACGGGCGGGGATAATAGTGAAAAAATACTACGCAAGCGAAATTGACAAATACGCGCAGATTGTTTCCGAAAAAAATTACCCCGATATAATCCGGCTTGGCGATATTACAAAATGGCGGGAATGGAAGATTGAAAAGCCGGATATAATAATCGGCGGTTCGCCT
>JAKQDP010000072.1 GCA_029558735.1 bacterium
TTTTAAAAAATAAGAACCTATTTTTATTAGCCGAGACTTTATTAACGAAATAATCAGCCGGAGTGGTGAAACTGGTAGACACGCTTGCCTTAGGAGCAAGTGCCTTCGGGCTTGGAGGTTCGAGTCCTCTCTCCGGCACCATCACAAAACTTTTCGGCTTTTTGAGAGCGAGATCATGGGCGGCACTTTGTGCCGCCCATGTTGTTTCACCCAATTTTCCCAATGAGCGAATAACTTAGAAACAACTCAGAAACAACCAAGTTATTGACAACCCCCAGTAAACGAATTATAATTTTAATAATCTAGAAAAATCCAATACGAGTGCGGGCTTTTTTAATTTTATTAATAATTAATTAAAAATCTATGTCCGAACAAAAAACCACTGAACAAAAATCATTACATATTGAAATTTTGGAAAAAATGACTGATTTGGCTACCGCCGGCTTCGGTTTAGTTGCCGCCTTAGCCTGGAATGATGCTATTAAGTCCTTGTTTTCCGCCATTTTCCCCCAGGCCGGCAATATTATTGCCCAGTTTATTTATGCGGCTGTTATCACGGTTTTTATTGTTATAATTACATTAAGATTGGGTAAAATTACCGATTTTGCCAAAAAACAGCTGGAAAAAGACAAAAAAAACCAACCGGAAGCTTGACAAGAATTTTGAAAAAAGATATAATTTTCAATGTAACCAACTCTTTATCCACACTCAATCCCTATTAAAGTATGGACAAAGAATTAAAAATCCGCTAAAATCATTAAGTGACAAATATATGAGATACACTATCAATCAAACTAATAATCATTCTCCAAGCTAAGAGGACAGTTTTTCCGCGCCCCTGGGATAAACCGCTTGGAGAAAGGCGGTTTTTTTGCCCCCCGAAGATTCGGCTAATATTAAGCAAAATGTTAATCGCTCTTTGGGAGACAATTATCCCCGAACTTTGACAATTGAATATCAATTAAAAACGAATTAAAAAATTACAATTATAATTCGCCGAAATACAAAAAATATTAAGAATCATTTATAATCTGATTCTTGTGATTAAACAAACAAGAGCAAATGGTGGATGCCTAGACATCAAAAGACGATGAAGGACGTCGCAGCCTGCGAAAAGCCTCGGTGAGGTGGCAAGCAACCTTTGACCCGGGGATATCCGAATGGGGAAACCCTTTCCGTTGAAGACGGAAAATCCATGCCTGAATCCATAGGGTATGGAAGACAACCCAGCGAAGTGAAACATCTCAGTAGCTGGAGGAAAAGAAAAAAGTTAAGCGTCTATAGATTAATGGTCCGCCAACGGTGGACAATTAATCTGTAGGCCTGTATTCCGTTAGTAGTGGCGAGCGAACGCGGAGCAGCCCAAACCCTTTTAGTGTTCTGTCGGTAAGGCCGAGTCCTTCGGGACAAAGCTAAGCCGGCGGTTAAAGATGTATGTCGTTGCTAAATAGGTGTGATGATAGAAATGTTTGCCTGCATACACAGGCAAGGTAAGGCTAAATAGCTTCCCTAGTAGAATGGTCTGGAAAGGCCAACCACAGAGGGTGAAAGTCCCGTACGCGAAAGGGGTTATTTCTTTACGGTTTTTATCTAGAGTACCTTGGGACACGTGAAATCCTGAGGGAACCAACCGTGACTATGCGGTAAGGCTAAATACTTTTGATGATCGATAGTGAACTAGTACCGTGAGGGAAAGGTGAAAAGCAGCCCGGTGAGGGCGATGAAATAGTATCTGAAACCATTTGCTTACAAAGAGTCGAAGTCCAAGTGTCCCGACTTGTCGGGAATTACTGGATAACGGCGTTCCTATTGAAGAATGAGCCAACGAGTTTATCTACGTTGCCTGTTTAATCCCGACAGGGAGAAGGCACAGTGAAAGCGAGGGTTAATAGCCCGTTTGGTGTTTACACCAAATGCAGCGTGGATAAGACCCGAAACCGGGTGAGCTAACCATGGCCAGGGTGAATCCTGAGTAACATCAGGAGGAGGCCCGAACCCACTCGCCGTACAACACGAGGGGATGAGCTGTGGTTAGGGGAGAAATTCCAATCGAACTCGGTAATAGCTGGTTCTCCTCGAAATAGCTTTAGGGCTAGCTTTGAGATTAGACCTAGGGGTAGAGCACTGACTGAGGGCGGGTCCGCAAGGTTACTGTCTTCAACCAAACTCCGAATACTAGGTATCCGTATCTCAAAAGTCAGACTATGGGGGCTAAGCTCCATCAGTCAAAAGGGAAACAGCCCAGATCGCCATCTAAGGTCCCTAAATCCATATTAAGTGTAAAAGGCGGTATTACGACTTTTACAACCAGGAGGTTGGCTTAGAAGCAGCCACCCTTTAAAGATAGCGTAACAGCTCACTGGTCAAGTTGTTTTGCGCCCAAAATGTACCGGGGCTAAATATGGTACCGAAGATGCGAATCTCAGCGCTTAGCGCTGAGGTGGTAGAGGAGTATTCCAATCGGGATGAAGTCGGACCCGCGAGGGCCGGTGGACTGGTTGGAAGTAAGAATGTTGGCATAAGTAGCAAAAATCAGGGTGAGAATCCCTGACACCGTAAACCTAAGGTTTCCTGGGCAACGCGAATCGACCCAGGGTTAGTCGATTCTAAGGCGAGGCCGAAAGGCGTAGTCGATGGAAGAGCTGGTTAATATTCCAGCACTACCTTGGTTTTCCAATGGGGTGACGCATTAGTGGAGATTGATCGTTATTTGGCTTATGACGTTGCTAGCCAATGGCGTGACAGATAGGCAAATCCGTCTGTCATTAAACGCCAAGGCTGGCAAAAGGGAAAGCCGCAAGGCAGACCCGATTCAATCAAAACTGGTGCCAAGAAAAACCTCTAGGGCTAAGACCAAGGCAACCGTACCGTAAACCGACACAGGTGGGTGAGGCGAGTAGCCTAAGGTGTACGAGAGAAACATTGTTCAGGAACTCGGCAAAATAGCGGCCGTAACTTCGGGATAAGGCCTCCCGCCGCAAGGCGGGCGCAGCTAAAGATGCCAAGCGACTGTTTATCAAAAACACAGGTCCCTGCTAAACCGCAAGGTGATGTATAGGGGCTGATGCCTGGCCAGTGTCAGAACGTTAAGGGGAGAGGTTATTCCGAGCAATCGGGAGAAGCTTTGAACTGAAGCGCTGATGAACGCCGGCCGTAACTATAACGGTCCTAAGGTTTTGCGCTTATTGATTAATAAACGCAAAAGGACTAGGACTGTTACTAAAGAAACGCTGCCTCTTTTTACAGTAATGTAAAATTGGTCCTAAAACACTTAGCTATATGCTGGAAAGTTGGCATAATCTAAATACTAAGGTATAAAATATTACCATAGATTAATTATAAAATATGCCAAACAATCAGCAGGAAAGACATAAGTAACTTAAAATTTAAAAATAAAAAATTAAAATTTTAATTATTTATGAATCCTCAGAGACTAAACGCTAAGCTCCGCTGCGGCGGATGAAGATATAGTCCAAAGCTCAATTATAAGGAAGCTAGAGCGAAATTCCTTGTCGGGTAAGTTCCGACCCGCACGAATGGCATAACGACTTGGCAACTGTCTTGACAATGTACTCGGCGAAATTGCAAGTGTCGTGAAGATGCGACATTACCGTGGTTAGACGAAAAGACCCCGTGAAGCTTTACTACAACTTGGTACTGGGTTGCGGTATTGCATGTTTAGCATAGGTGGGAGTCCGCCGCAAGGCGGACACCAGTGAAATACCACCCTTGTTATATTGCAATCCTAACTTACTCCCGTGAATCCGGGAGAAGGACAGTGTCTGGTGGGTAGTTTAACTGGGGCGGTTGCCTCCTAAAATGTAACGGAGGCGTTTACAAAGGTTGGCTAGCTCCGGATGGAAATCGGAGTGATAGTGTAAAGGCACAAGCCAGCTTTACTGCAAGGCCTGCAAGCCGAGCAGTTGCGAAAGCAGAACTTAGTGATCCGACCGTGCGATATAGGACGGCGGAAGCTCATCGGATAAAAGCTACTCCGGGGATAACAGGCTGGTCTCCCCCAAGAGTCCACATCGACGGGGAGGTTCGGCACCTCGATGTCGGCTCGTCCTATCCTGGGGCTGAAGAAGGTCCCAAGGGTTTGGCTGTTCGCCAATTAAAAGGGCACGCGAGCTGGGTTCAGAACGTCGTGAGACAGTTCGGTCTCCTATCTACCATGGTCGCCAAAATTTGCGAGGATCGTTTCCTAGTACGAGAGGACCGGAAACGACGAACCTCTAGTGCACCAGCTGTCCTGCCAAGGGCATCGCTGGGTAGCTAAGTTCGGTTAGGATAAACGCTGAAAGCATCTAAGCGTGAAGCCGCCCTCAAGATTAGATTTTTTTGACCCCTTATAGACGATAAGGTTGATAGGCTCCAGGTGTAAGTCCGGTAACGGATTCAGCCGAGGAGTACTAATCGGTCATTGTTTAATCACAAGAATCATTTTATAAATTTATGCGTTATTATCAACGCAAATAATATTTTTGGATGCAGAGTTTCCGTGGCTTTGGCGAGAGGGTCACACCCGATCCCATCTCGAACTCGGCAGTTAAGCCTCTCAGCGCCGATGATACTCTTTATTGGGGAAAGTAGGTCGCCGCGGGAACCTTGCATCCAAAACAAACTAAACGCCTTAACTGGCGTTTTTTTGGTTAAAAACAAAAGGCCAGCCCAAACTCATCTTTTGAAAAAATATTTTCAAAATGTTAAAATCACCTCATTGATTCCAACCACTAAAATCTAAGCGCCAACAATTATGCGTCTAATCGCCGACCTTCATATCCACTCAAAATATTCCCGCGCCTGCTCCCAACAGTTGACCCCCAAAAATATTGGCCAATGGTGCCAATACAAGGGTATTGATATCGTCGGCACCGGCGATTTCACTCATCCGCGCTGGTTGGCGGAATTAAAAACCGCCTTAGAAGAGGCGAAAAACGGATTATATCAGTTAAAGGGGGCAGGCCATCATACCCGCTTCATCCTAACGACAGAAATCAGTTGTATTTATTCCCAAGGTGGTAAGACGAGACGATTGCATCTTTGTGTTCTAGCGCCCAATTTTGAGACAGTTGATAAAATCAGCACTGATTTTACTAAACGCGGTTTTAATCTTAAGGCCGACGGCCGACCGATTATTGGCCTATCAGCAAAAAATTTAGCCAAAATAATTCTCCAAATTGAGCCAAAATGCTTAATAATTCCCGCCCATATTTGGACGCCCTGGTTTGCGGTTTTCGGCTCTAAATCCGGCTTTGATTCTTTGGAAGAATGTTTTGAAGAAATGACGCCCTATATTTATGCCGTTGAAACCGGCTTATCATCCGACCCGCAGATGAATTGGCAATTATCAGCGCTCGACAACATTACTTTGGTTTCCAATTCCGACGCTCACTCGCCGGCCAATCTCGGCCGGGAAGCCAATGTCTTTGATATTGAACCGGAAAAACTAAGTTATGATGAAATCTACAATATCATTAAAAATAAAAATAGAAAAAAATTTTTATCCACTATTGAATTTTTTCCCGAAGAAGGTAAGTACCATTTTGATGGCCATGCCAATTGTAACTATTCCAGCCATCCCAATGAAAGCAGAAAAAATAAAAACATTTGTCCGATTTGCAAAAAAGAATTGACTTTGGGCGTAATGCATCGCGTCAATGATTTGGCCGACCGCCAAGAAAAGACCGTTGATCAAAACAAACACATTCCCTACAAAAATCTGATTCCCCTACAAGAAATAATCTCTGATACATTCGGCGTCGGCAAAAATTCCAAAAAAGTCCAGACCGAATATTTTAAACTGGTAAAAAATGATCCTGAATTTGAAATACTATTGGATCTTGATATTGAACGGTTAAAAAAAATCACCGACCATGAAATCGCTAACAAAATTATTCGGATGCGCCAAGGGAAAATAAAAATTGAACCGGGCTATGATGGCATCTATGGCAAAATTAGTATTAATAACGACCATCAAAAATCAAATCAAAATAGCTTATTTTAGACAAAAATAAAATAATTAACCATTATTGGCCAGTCTAATATCTTTTGTTTAACAACAAATAATTATCCCGAAAAAATTTTAAAACAAAAACAAAATCCCCTCTGCAGATGGGGATTTTGTCTTTGAGAAAATTTTTATCTCTTCCTCTTCTTAGCAGCTTTCTTCTTAGAAGTTTTCTTTTTCGCTACTTTCTTCTTAGTGGTTTTCTTCTTGGCTGCTTTCTTTTTGGTAGCTTTTCTTTTTTTCATTTGATCACCTCCTTTACCGGTTAGATTTATCTTCAACTGAAATGTTTTTTAATAAATAAAAATCATTCCAATCGTTATTATTATTATACCACAAAAAAAACAAGTCAACAATAGTTGTCCACAGTTTAAAAAAATTATTTTTTAAACCTATGATCAATCCTCTTCTTTTTCAAATATTTAATAAAATCATCAGCTGATTTGAAATAATATTTTTCTGCCGGGCCATCGCCGTATTTAACACACTCGTCTTGCGAGTGCTCGCGACAAATCATCGGTCGATCATTATAAATCCGGCATAGCTTAGTTTTCAAATCCAAAGCCATACAGGGAGTAATGAACTCCACATACCAATCATTATCCCAATCAACGAAAATCCGGACGTTTTTATGAAGTAACTGCCAAATAATCTGATCATAATCCTTTTTGCATGTTGGCTTGTCTATTTCTATAGCCACATAGCGGCAACAAATATCACAGCCAGCGCACAATTTCTTATTTTTTTCCGACATAATAAAATTTAGTAAAAAGACAAATTTAATTCTAACAAAAAAGAGCTAAATAGACAAGTATTTAACTCTGATAGTGGTGTTTGTTGGACGAAATCCGAACTTTTTTTGAACAAAATCCAGAGGATTTTACGGATTGATTCCCGCCCAGTGTTTCCGCCCGCCTCCGCTTCGCTTCGGCTAGCAAAACAGAAAAATTTTCTCTACATTTTTTTAATCACCTGCCCCCAAAAATTTTTTTCAATTAAGAAAACAAATTTTTTCTGTTTTGCCTTCCTCTTGCGAGAGGAGGTGCGGAAACGCTCCCACTCCATTGTCTGCCTTCCGCCGGACTGGCAAGCGGGCAAAAAAGCATTTTCCCCACACCCCTTTTTCTTTTTGCCCGCTTGCTTTCGGACTTCGCCCGATTTTTTTCGGCAGCGGGGCCACAAATTAAAAAGGGTGGCTGGTGGATTTAAAAACTCTCTAACCTTATTTCTTAATAATAAGTTTAACAAATATTATCGTCTTTATAAATTTGTTTGCTTGACAGATATTTACCCATTTTGATATACTAAATTTACTTACCGAGTGATAAGTAAATTAAAGGTAAGCCAAAAAAGATGAAAACAATCGCAAACCAATCCGAAGACATCATCCACGACCACGACACTAAAAAATATGTCATTGACACGGCGCGTCATTTATTTTCGGACTTTAGTTATCTCGGTGTCTCTATGAATGACATCGCCAAAAAACTGAATATTACCAAGGCGGCGCTTTATTATCATTTTACCGGCAAAAAGGAAATCTATGAGAAAGTGCTTGATAATGTATTTAATGACTTGAGTCTGTCTATTACCCAAGCGTCAAACGAGGCTACGATTGATAAAAAACTGCATAAACTAATTAAGAATTACTTGGACTTCGGTTTTAAAGAAAAAAATCTTATCAAAGCTTTAATACTGAAGTCGTCGCCGGCTGACGATCAAATAATAAAACGCGTTACTCAATTAAGGGAGCGGATCGCTAATCTAATCCAACCGGTAATTAAGGAAGTGTTCATAAGCAAAAAATTGGCCGAAAAAATTGATGTCGGATTATTAATTTCTTTACTTACCGGTATGATTGACGGATTGCTTTTGGAATATTCATTCCTTAATAAAAAAATAAATTCGGCAAAAATATCAGACCAAATTATCGCCGTTTTATTTTAACGATCGGAAAATTTTATGCTAAGCATTATCATCCCGACTTTTAATGAAAAAATCTTGCCTAACCTTTTGAAATCTCTTAAAAAGCAGACTTTCAAAGATTTTGAGATTATCGTGGCTGACAATAATTCAACTGACGCCACGCGTTCAATTGCTTTAAAAGGTGGCGTAAAATTAGTTAATGGAGGATTGCCTGCTCACGGCCGTAATAATGGCGCAAAAATTGCTCGCGGTGAATGGCTATTGTTTTTAGATGCTGATGTAATTCTGCCTCCCGATTTTTTAGAAAAAGCTATGGGGAAAATTAAAGGATTAACTTTTGCTTCCGCTTCATGTCTAATTGATCCTTTGGGCGACAGAAAAATTGATAAATTTTTACATGGCGTAGTCAATCTCTATTTTCAAGCAACTAAAAAAAGCTTTCCTTATGCGCCCGGTTTTTGCATCTTTGCTAAAAAGGAAATTCACCAATTAGTCGGTGGCTTTAATGAAAAAATTAAATTAGCAGAAGATCATAATTATGTTTTAAGAATAAGTAAAATTGCTCATTTTGGTTTTCTTTAAAGCGTTCGCATTCCTGTGTCTGTTCGAAGATTAGATAAAGACGGCCGTCTTAATATTTCTGTGAAATATTTGGCTGTTGAAGCGCACCTCATTTTTTTAGGACCAATATATTCAGATGTCTTTAATTATAAATTTGGACATTTCGGTTAGAGGATTATGCAATAAATAAAAACTAATTTTTAATAATTATTAAACTTAAAGCTATGCCAAAAAAAACTACATCAAAAAAAATAAATTCAGATAATTTATTAGGGGATATTTCACAGAAATACGCAAACAAACCCTTAGATTTACTTCTTTCCAATGCAATAATTAGAAAAAATATAATCAAATTCGCTGATAAAAAAATTCGGGCAGATCTTTTAAAAGATAAAAACTACCCTTATAAAGTTCGGGAAGATAAATACTATATGGGGAGAAGTATGATTTTGGCTATGGATGAAGCTTTCCGGAAAGCTAAAAATGCGCCGATGGTACGTAAAGCGTTAATCAATTCGTTTATTCAAAATAATTTTTTAAAAAAGAAACCACAAGTTGAAGAATTTAAAAAGCAATTTGGTTTTTGCCCTCCTGGTTTTTTAACAATTGCTCCTGGTAAATTTTGTAATTTAAGATGTATTGGTTGTTACGCCAATAGTTCTTCTGCTTCTGCAGAAAAATTAGATTGGGATATTTTAGATAGAATCGTAATGGAAAAAACCAATCTTTGGGGGTCTTATTTTACTGTTATTACCGGAGGCGAACCGTTTCTTTATGAAAGTCAAGGTAAAACTATTATAGATTTAGCCAAAAAGCATCAAGATAATTATTTTTTAATATACACCAACGGCACTTTAATTAATAATGCAATGGCGAAAAAATTAGCTGAGGTGGGTAATATTACTCCAGCTATTTCAGTAGAAGGATTTGAAAAAGAGACCGATGAACGTCGGGGTAAGGGTGTCCATAAAAAAATTTTACAGGCAATGGAAAATTTACGAGAAGCAGGAGTACCTTTTGGTATTTCTATCACCGCCACCAAAAATAATGCTGATTGGATTCTTGATGATAAAACTTTTGATTATTATTTTAATAAACAGGGAGCGATTTATTGCTGGGTTTTTCAATTTATGCCCATTGGCAGAAGTACTTCTTTAAAGTTAATGGTTACGCCAAAACAAAGAGTAAAAATGTTTAGACAACATCAATATCTAGTCAAAAATAAAAAACTATTTGTAGCTGATTTTTGGAATTCTGGAACAGTTGTTGATGGTTGTATTTCGGCGGGAAGAGAAGGAGGTTATCTATATATTGACTGGAATGGCAAAATTTCACCTTGTGTTTTTAATCCATATTCTCCTCTAAATATTAATGAAGTTTATAAACAGGGCAGAACACTTAATGATGTTATAAATGCTCCCTTTTTTAAAGCGATTAGAAGTTGGCAGAAAGAATATTATTTGGAAAAAGGACCAGAGGAAAAAGGCAACATGATTATGACCTGCCCGATTAAAGACCATTATGAAATGCTAAGAGGACTGATAGATAAATATCATCCAGAGCCAATGGATGAAACAGCTAGTCAAGCCTTAAAAGATTCGGAGTATAAAAAAGGATTAATAAAATATCACGATCAGCTGGCCGAGGCTACTGACCCTATTTGGGAAAAAGAATATTGCCAAAGATGTAAAAAATGCGAAAAATAATTTTAAAAACGATCTCCTATTATTATTGTTAACTGCTCCGGCCTAAAGGCCGGAGCTTCTTCCGATCTCTTTGTTTCTTTGATTTTTGATATATTCCCTAATTGTAATCTCATTGGCTCGTCCTGATGTCTCAACAAAGTATCCATCGGCCCAGAAACTGTCACCCCAGAAAAATTCTTTAATTTCAGAAAATTCTTTTCTTAATACCTTCGAAAAACCTCCCTTGAGAAACATAGCCACTTGAGACAAGGAGGTTTTTGGGTCAATTTGAATCAAGACATGGACATGGTCGGGCATGACTTCCATTTCATAAATAAACCAAGAATTCACTTCACTGCATTCGAAGAATGGTTGTCTGATTCGCAAAGCTATTTTTCCTTGCAATAGCCGTCTGCGATATTTGGGAATAAAAGCAAAATGAGCAACAATTTTATGATAAGTGTAAGCTACTTTCCAAAAAAATATTTTATCTATTTTCCCAGATAAGTGGCTCATTTTACCATATTTTATCAAAAATCAAAGAAATAAAGATAAATACACCTCCGCTCTGCCTGCGGCAGAGCTCCGGGGAAGCTAAATCTCCGCCCTAAAGGGCGGAGATTTAGCTACGGATAATTAAAGACGATCTTCTATTATTTTAAAGATCAATTTTTATGTATAAAGAATATAAACCAATAAAATTCCCCAAAGATGAATCAGCTCATGATTGCATAGTTGAATGGTGGTATTTTAACGGCCATCTAAAAGACAAGGACGACAACGAATATTCTTTTATGGATTGCCTTTTTAAAGTGGATGTCAAAAAAGTAAAAATACCTTTTTTAAACAAAATACCGCTTAAAACGTCTTACTTTTCTCATTCCCTTGTTTCGGATTTAAAGCATAAAAATTTTCATCACAGAATAGCTCCGTTTTCTATTATTTCTGACGATAGTTTCTCCAAATCCCTGCTTTATATAAATTATATCAATCCCGAAATCAAAAATGGTTACACTAATTGCGTTATTAAAAAAACCGGCGAATCAACCTATCACCTAAAAAACGAGGATATTGATTTGAAGTTGACTTCAATTAAAAAGCCGGTGCTTGAAGGCGGGGAAGGATATTTGGATCTTCATTCCAAAACCACTTACTACTATTCTCTAACCAACTTAAAAGCTGAAGGCAGGATAAAAATTAAAAACAAGTGGATAGATGTTATCGGAAAATCTTGGATGGATCATCAATGGGCAGACGCAAGCTATTCCAAGGATAAGTGGAATTGGTTTTCGGCGCAGTTGGATAACAATACGGAAATGGTTTGCTGCGTGTATGATGATGGCAAGGTAAAAACTTATTTTGCTGATATTTCTTATGCGGATAATCACCAAGAACATTATAAAGAAATCGAAATAATTTCTTCTAATCAGCAATGGATAAGTCCAAAAAGCAAAGCGGTTTATCCATTGTCATGGAAAATTAAAATACCGACAAAAAACATTGAATTAAACTTAACGGCAAAAGTTGATAATCAGGAAATGCTATTCGGTTCAATCAATTACTGGGAGGGGCCTCTTCGGGTGGATGGCGATTTCGGCGGAGAAAAAGTAAAAGGCGTCGGTTTTATGGAATTAGTCGGCTATCCATCGCAGTATAATAATGTGAAATATATTAGAGACGAGATAGGAAAAACAGCAAACCGGTTTATCTCAATTGCGAAAAATAAGGCCTTTAATTTAACCGATAATTTTAAGAAAAGAATAGCCGGACAGAATTAAAATTATGACAGAACTAAAAAGACCAAAAATCGGCTTAGCATTAGGAAGTGGCGGCTCAAGAGGACTGGCTCATATTGGGGTTATTAAAGCCTTGGAAGAAAATAATATCCCGATTGATTTTGTCGCTGGTTCAAGTATTGGCACAATGGTTGGCGGTTTTTATGCGGCTGGTTTGAGCATAAAAGAAATTGAGAAAATCGCGTTAAGCACTACTTGGCGCCGAGTATTTTCTGTTTTATTTGACCCGCATTTAAAACAAGGGTTGATTGGCGGAGAAAAACTAAAAACATTTATTGAGGATTATATCAATGGAAAGAAATTTGAGGATTGTAAAATCCCTTTTGTTGCCGTGGCTACGGATTTAAAAACAGGAGAGGTTGTAGTCTTAAATAAAGGCGAGATGGCGCAGGCCATCAGAGCTAGCGTTTCTATTCCCTTGGTTTTCAAGCCAGTGAAAATAAACGGAAGAATATTAGCCGACGGTGGATTGTCCGCGCCTGTTCCGGTAGAAATTGCCAGAAATATGGGGGCTGATATAGTCATTGCTGTTAATTTAGATAAACATTATTGCGACGAGGAACGGGAGACTGGGTGGTACGACATCGCCAATGATTCATTAAATATTTTGCGCCACCATCTGGCACTTTCAAATGTGGCAAACGCCGACATAGTTATTGAGATAAATGTTGGTAAAAATTATTGGTATCAATTTACTAACGGTCAAAATAAAATTTTAACTGGTGAAAAAGCGACTAAAGAAGTATTACCGAAACTGAAAGAAATGGTATATCAAAAAAGCAAAGGCGGTTTGAAGAAGTATTTGGAGTTTTTCAAAAGGTAGAAAATTAGATAAAAGTAAGGGCTTTAGCTTTAAGAAATATTTAAAATTCTTTAAGGAGTGAATGAATGTGTTAAAATAAGTCGAGGGATTTTCTTTGTGTCGCCCGCGTATGGGTGGAGTGGGACAAGGACGACTATAAATTATAATAGCCCCGCCGCCGAAGCGAGGGGCCCCGCACAACAGCAAGCTGTATACGGGGTAAACTCCGCCCCGAGCGAGGCAAATTACGCTGTAAATAAACTTTGGTGGACCCGAGGAGATTCGAACTCCTGACCTCCGCAGTGCAAATGCGGCGCTCTACCAACTAAGCTACGGGCCCATAGGCATGCCCTGTCTCTACGAATATAACTATTGTTTGGGTATAATTGGACTAAAAAACCACATCAGTACTCCTTCAATTAAGCCCAACATAATCATAATGGAAACAATAATAATGACCACGCCCAGCAATTTATAGCCGGAAACTTCTCGACCAGGACCAAATATTTTTTCCATCCAAATTTGGGGACCAATCATACTTAAAAAAGCGGCTGGACGCCAAACCATAAAAAAACCAAGGATCATACCGGCCAAACCAATGATAATTCTTAAAAACATGTGGTTAGAAATTTTTAATTTTTAATTTAAAATTTAAAAACAATTTCTAATTTTTAAAGGAATAATTAATAAATTGTCTCATTTTCCGCCGCGGCTGATTATTATGTCCTTTCTCCTTTCTCTAAGTTTAGCAGTCAAAAACAATTTAACAATGTAACAATTTAATTTTATGAACCTTATAGACTTTACAAAATTTAAAGACTTTTGACTCTCTCGTGGGCACTAGAGGAGTCGAACCCCCGACCCCCTCGGTGTAAATCCGCCGCGGCGGACTCTAACCAACATCGTTCAAATCAATAAAATTCTTTATCCAATCTCTACCAACGCCTGATTTCAATCTTCTTTCCTCTTTCATTGCGTCTTTTCTTTTTAAAAACTCTTTTTTACAAACCAATTTCCAAGGACGATACTTTGACGTATATCCATTTCCTGTAAAATTATGTTCTTCTATTCTCCTATTAATATCACTAGTTTGACTAATATACAATTTACCATCCTTATTAATTAAAACATAGACATAGAACATATTTTTATGCACGCTGAGGGATTCGAACCCCCGACCCCCTCGGTGTAAACGAGATGCTCTAACCAACTGAGCTAAGCGTGCTAATTAAGACTTCTTGGTGTAAATCCGCCACGGCGGACTCTAACTCCGCCTTGGGCGGAAGCTAAGAGTGCACAAACAATTTTAAATTTAAAATTTTAAATTAATTCCAGTGCCCAGAGCGGGACCGCTCATACTCTTCTCGCTCTGCTCGAAGAGTCTCGTCCTGGGTTGGCAAAAAATGCTGCGCCAGCTCGCAATTTTTGACACTCATCTGCTCCGCCTTTGGTGGCTTGATTCGCTTCCAACCCGTTCAAGCCCCCTCTCCCTTGGAGATACTGATTTAAATATCAAAATATTAATTTTGATATTTAAATCAGTGCCCAGGGCGGGACTTGAACCCGCACCCGCTTGCGCGGCCAGCCCCTCAAGCTGGTGTGTATGCCAATTCCACCACCTGGGCTCGATTCTTTCCTCTTATATTATAAAATCAAAAAATAATCCCTTCAACTTTTCGCCCCGATATTTAATCGGGGCGAAAATATTAATTTAGACTTTTTGTTCTTTTAATCGTTTTTTATAATCTCTCAAATAAAACAACTTAGCTTGTCGAACTTTGGCCTGTTTGACCAATTCTATTTTAGCAATAGCGGGGGAATAAATCGGAAAAATTCTTTCCACCCCGATGCCACCGGCCGCCACTTTTCTAACAGTAATGGTAGCGCTTCGGCCGCTGCCTCCGCGTCTGGCCAACACTATGCCTTCAAAGATTTGGATTCTTTCCTTCTCTTCGCCTTTGGTGTTTTTTTCTTTAATTTTTTGGTGTACCTTAATGGTTGAACCCGGCTTAATTAATGGTAAAACCGTTTCCTGCCAATTTACTGCAACTACTTTCTTCTCTTTTTTTTCCGTCATATGATTGTTAAAAAAATTTAATATTTCTTTAAAAAGAATAACCTATTTTAAACAAAAAGTCAAGAATAAAAAACTGGGCCACGCCCAGTACCAATCAGTGCCCAGAGCCGGGGTCGAACCGGCACGGCTTATTCAGCCACAAGATTTTAAGTCTTGCGTGTCTACCAATTCCACCATCCGGGCTAGGATAAATAGACAAACTGAGCGGCGAACCGGATTCGAACCGGCGACCTCTTCCTTGGCAAGGAAGCGTTCTAGCCAACTGAACTACCGCCGCATAATTAACAATTTTTATTTTTAAAATAAAGAACAGAGGTCTGCGTTCCTGGGCAGCGCCAAAAGTTGCGCCAGCTCGCTTTTGTCGAAATTCGCTGCGTCGTCCGCCCCGGCGGACTCCTGGCTCATTTCTGCCCGTCCCGAATACTCGGGACCCTCTTCCTTGGCAAGGAAGCGTTCTAGCCAACTGAACTACCGCCGCATAAATAACTCACTAACCTCTAGTATAAACAAAAAATAAGTTTTTGTAAAGACTAACTAGTCAACCACCAACTCGGTAATTACCTCATCTAATTTAGCTAAAATCTCTTGATTATCTGCTTGTTTTAAAATCGATAAATTCTCCCTAAAGGTCGCTTCCTGATCAATAAAATCAGCAAAAATTTCCCGCGTTAGTTTATAAGTATAATCACCAAAACCCATTTTTCGCAAATAAACAGCATTAATTACTTGCTCAACCTGCTTCTTTATCGGGACAGCCAAATAAGGCTTGCCCAAATAAAGCGCTTCCGAAATCAAACTCAAGCCGGCGGTGCCAATAATCGCTCGACAACCGGCCAAATAATTCAACCAATCGCGAGAGTCATAGTTTTTAAAAATTATATTGCCTTCTGGCTTATCAAGATTCATGCCAAAAACCACAAATTGATAATTCAGTGTTTTTAGCACGGGCACTAAATATTTAAAATTGGAATTTTGATAAACCAAGATGTATTCGCCAATGCTGGCCTGCAAGGCTCGCACCTCTTGACGAACAATCGGCGAAAATAAAAAAGTGTTTTTTTTCTTAATCGGTGTGGTAAAAAAACTGGTAACCAAATATTTATTCGCCCCCCAAACCAGTGAACGGATAATCAACCGATCCATTAAAAAATCTTTCTGGTACTTTTTGGGCACATCAATAACAGTATTGGTTAATTGGTGCTGGTTATCAAGAGAAATCAGGGGCCGACGGTTAAGCTTGGCCAAATAAGCTGACAGGGGTTCAAAATCGGTGATCACCAAATCCGGATTAAATTGTCGAAACTTTTTCCAAATCTGATGAGCGTGACGAGATTGGTTAATTAATTGACGCAGACCGACAAAAATTGTCCGCCAATATACCAATTTATTATTTTTATAACTCAAGCCCAAACCGGGCACCTCGAAAACCTCAAATTCATCCGCCAAAAAAAATATTGCCTGACCATATGTGAACACCAACACCTGATGACCGGCTTGAGTCAAGTGTCGCAACACTTCCTGGCTGCGAGTCGAATGACCAAAGCCTTGACCGGAAACACCATAAATTATCTTCGCCATAAATAAAACCGCTTAAATTGCCTTTTTACTACTCAAATGATAAGATAATGACATGGAAAATGCAACTCCCCATCATATTACTTCCGCCCAAGAAGAAAGCGGCGACAAACTGCTGGACTCGACTTTAAGACCGCAAAAACTTGATGATTATATCGGCCAAAGCGTAGTCAAAAACAATCTGCGTATTTTTATTGAAGCCGCCAAGAACCGCGGCGAAGCGCTGGAGCATGTCCTAGTATTCGGCCCCCCCGGATTGGGCAAAACTACTTTGGCCCACATTATCGCCAACGAAATGGGCAACAATCTCAAGATTACCTCGGGGCCGGCCATTGAACGGGCCGGAGATTTGGCCGCTATTTTGACCAATATGACCGATGGCGATGTTTTGTTTATCGACGAAATCCACCGCCTGAATAAAACCGTTGAAGAAATCTTGTATCCGGCAATGGAAGATTATGTTCTGGATATTATTATTGGCAAAGGACCATCGGCTCGGACCTTGCGGCTCGACCTGCCTAAATTTACCATCATCGGCGCCACCACCAAAATGAGTGGCTTATCATCGCCATTGCGGGATCGCTTTGGCAATGTCTATCGCTTAAATTTTTATCAGTCCGAAGAAATAAACCAGATTATTAAACGAGCGGCCAGAATACTTAAAATAGAAATTGACGAATCGGCCACTGAGGAAATCGCCAAACGCGCCCGCCAAACACCCCGCATCGCCAATCGCCTGCTCAAACGAGTCCGTGACTTCGCTCAAGTTAAAAAAAATGGTAAAATAGACAAGAACGCCGCCCAAGAGGCGCTCACTTTATTGGAAGTCGATGAATACGGCCTCGATAATATTGACCGACAATTTTTAGAAACTATCATCAAAAAATTCAATGGCGGCCCGGTTGGACTCAATACCATTGCCTCTTCACTGGCCGAAGAAATGGATACGATTGAAGATGTCATCGAGCCTTTTTTATTACAAATTGGCATGATCAACCGCACACCCCGCGGTCGCGTCGCCACCGCATCGGCCTACCAGCACTTCAAACTTACGCCGCCGGCCGATTGGCAAAATAAATTGCTTTAATTTTATGGTAATCACTCTGGCGATTTTCTATTATCTCTATCTAGGCGCGATTTTACTTTTCTTTATTTGGGGACTGTTCAATATCTACCATTTATTGCGTTTTGGTTTTTTAAGTTGGGTTAATATTTCCATCATTCTTGTTTATATTTTAATTTCCGCCGGTTTTCTTTTGTGGTCGCTTAATCTTTTAAACAACGTCAACTGGAACACGGTCTTAATTGATTTTTCTGTTTCAGCCAATAATTCCTTTGGCTTATGATCAATAAAAACAGCCTCCCCAACAAACAGCGAGGGGAAGAAATTATCTTTCATTTGCGGCGGCATTGGTTTATTTTTTTCAAAATCGCTGTCTTATTTATAGTATTAATGGCCGCTCCGATCGCTCTTTATATCCTAGTTCGCCTCACTACGCCGACCTTTCTCACCAACCCAACCAACGAAGCTATTTTTACAGTGGCCCTTTTAATTTACTACCTGGCTATGCTGGCTTTCATTTTTACTATGTGGACCGAGACCTATTTGGACGTCTGGACTATCACTACTTATCGTATTATCAACCGAGAACAAAACGGCCTCTTCAATCGGGTGGTCTCTGAATTGGATTTATACCGCGTTCAGGATGTTACTGCCGAACAAAAAGGTTTTTTCGCCACTATTCTAGGCTATGGCCATGTCTATATCCAATCGGCCGGCGCCAAAGAACGCTTTGTTTTTGAACAAATTTCCGACCCTTACCGTATCGCTAAAATAATTCAACAACTTGATGAGCGCGCCAAAAAACAAAAAAATCTTGACCGCTGATTTCGACTACTATCTGCCGCCAGAGCTCATTGCCCAACAGCCAGCCAAGCCGCGAGACCAAGCGCGGCTATTAGTTTTGGATCGAAACACGGAGCGGCTGGAACACCGCCACTTTTTTGAATTGGATCATTATCTAACAGCTGGAGACGTTTTGGTGCTTAATAATTCCCGGGTCATACCGGCCCGGCTGTTGGGCCACAAGATTACCGACGGTCGAATGGAAATTTTTCTGTTGTCCCATTATCAGCAAAAACCTTTAGCCGCTTCTCCTAAAAACAAGCACCCGACTAATCACTGGCAATGTCTACTGGGTGGCAAAATCAAACCCGGCCAAGCGATTATTTTGGATCGGCCCACTGCATCCAATTCCGTATCCCGGAAAAAAAACGCCACCCTTGCCATAACCGCCACCCCGCTAAAAAAACTGGCTGAGCAAACCTGGCTGATTGCTTTCAATGCGACTGATGAAAAAATCTTTTCTTATGGCCAAACACCGGTGCCGCCATATATTAAAACCAATCAGAACTGGACGGCCGCCGATTATCAGACTGTTTATGCCGCTACTGCCGGTTCGGTTGCCGCCCCCACAGCCGGACTCCATTTTACCAACCGATTGCTTAACAAATTAAAACGCCGAGGAATACAACTAGAATATCTCACTCTTCATGTCGGTTGGGGCACCTTTGCTCCGGTTAAAACCGATTATATCCAAGAGCATCCCATGCACCCGGAGTTTGTTACCATCAGCCCAGCAACGGCTCGCCGCCTGAATCAAGCCAAGCAAGCCGGCCGCCGGATTATCGCTGTCGGCACCACCACGGTTCGCGCTCTGGAAGCCGGTTGCGACAAAGCCGAATCATTCTTAAAACCAAAATCAGATTGGATCAATATTTTTATTTATCCCGGCTATGATTTCAAATTCGTCGATGCGATGATTACCAATTTCCATTTGCCAAAATCCACCTTGTTAATGTTAGTGGCCGCTTTTATTGAACAAGCCCCAATCGGCACAACAAAAAACAAAGGCGCGCTACTAATTAAAAGCGCCTATACTGAAGCGATCAGAAAGAAATATCGCTTCTATTCCTTTGGCGATGCTATGCTGATAAGCTAGCTACTTCAACTGGCGCTAGACCGGCTTGTTTCTGTTGTTGCGCTACGCCGCCGCTTGGCCGGGCTTTTTGTTTTAACAAAAAATTGCTATAATTATAACAATCATTATAAATTTTTACTTTATGGACTGGTTAATTATTTGTATTATTGCCTATCTCTTAAATGCCGGCGCCATTGTTGTGGATAAATTCCTGTTATCAAAAAAAATTTCCAATCCGGCGGTCTACACTTTTTTTATTTCCGCTCTCAGCCTAGCCGCCTTGGTTCTTATTCCTTTTGGTTTTAAGTTTTACCCCCTGGATCAAATTGTCGTCGCCGTTGTTGGCGGTATCTTTTTTGCTTATGCTTTATTGTTTATGTTTAAGGCGCTCCGCCAAAACGAAGCTTCACGCATTACGCCGTTTATCGGCGGCCTCCAGCCAATTTTTATTTTTATTTTAGCCTGGTTCTTTCTCCAAGAAACCTTCTCCGCCAAACTGTTTGTCGCCTTTGTGGTTATTATTTTGGGAACAATCGTCATTGCTTGGCACCGAGACGACAATCAATCAAACCCATCAAAAAATTCCCAACGGACCGGCTATCTCCTGGCGCTAATTTCAACAATTCTTTTTGCCATTTCTTACACTATCAGTAAATATGCCTATATTCAGCAAGGTTTTGTGTCCGGTTTTGTCTGGACTAGAGTCGGCGCCTTTTTAGGCGCGCTGTTCCTTTTATTGATTGCTCAAAACCGCCAGGACATTATCAAAGAAATTAAAAAACCGCAAAAAAATACCAGCCTTCTTTTTTTGGTTGGTCAAGCAGCCGGCGCGATTAGCTTTATCCTGGTTAACAAAGCGATGGATTTGGCCCAGAGTATTGCCCTCGTCAATGCCTTGCGGGGCCTGGAATACGTTTTTCTCCTCTTGATTGTTTTAGGGTTGCATCGTAAATTTCCTCAATTACTGGAAGAAAAAATCACACCAGCCATTCTAGCGCAAAAAATTATCGCTACTGGTTTAATTATTGCCGGCCTGATTATATTAATTGTTTAATTATGCTCAAAAAAATGATTTCGGTTCTAATAATTTTAATTGTGATCGGTTTTATTGTGGCTATTCCAATGTATTTTTTGGATTTTTCCCAAACGGATATTAATTGGGGGGTAACCTTTAGCCCATACTACGCCCAAGACGAACTGGGCCTTGATTGGCGCGAAACCTACTTAGCCATTTTAGACGATTTAAAAATTGATCATCTCCGGCTGTCGGCTTATTGGAACCGAATTGAACCGCAACCAGATAAATACGATTTTTCCGATTTGGATTGGCAAATTAATGAGGCGGCCAAACGCCAGGTCAAAATCATTCTAGCGGTCGGCCGAAAATTGCCCCGGTGGCCCGAATGCCACGACCCGAGTTGGCTTAAGTCTCTAACTGACAAAGAAGCTCAGCAGAAACAGCTTTCTTATCTGGAAACCGTTATCAAGCGCTATAACAATAATCCCAATATTATTATCTGGCAAATCGAGAACGAACCGTTTCTAAAATTATTTGGCCAATGTCCGCCCTTTGATAAAAATTTTTTATACCAAGAAATAGCGCTAGCCAAAAAATTGACCCAAAAACCAATAATGGTTACTGACAGTGGCGAATTAAACTGGTGGGTGGAAGCGGCCAAAACCAAGGCGGACATTGTTGGTACCACCCTTTATCGAATGGTTTACAACAAATATGCCGGTTACATTCCCTATGTTCTGCCGCCGGCTTTTTACCGCGGCAAAGGAGACTTGATTGTCAAGCTCTTCAAAACTCAAGAAGTAATCATTGCCGAACTGCAAGCCGAGGCCTGGCACATGGAAGGCAAAACCCTCAAAGACATGACCAAGGAAGAAACCGACCAGTCACTCAGTCTTAGCCAATTTAAAAAAAATATTCTCTTTGCCCAGAGAAGCGGCGCCAAAAGCATTTATCTTTGGGGGGTGGAATGGTGGTATTATTTGAAAAAAGACAGACAGGATGACAGCTTTTGGCAAGTAGCCAAGACTCTGTGGCCCCAACCACTACCAACAACCAACGAGGAATAAAATAAGCTCTGCGTTAATCTAACGCAGAGCTTTTTGGTAGCGGCAAGTTAATTTAGCCGCTTTTTTTTCCTTTCCTGTTCCATTTCCATAGCGGCGATTATCTCGTCGGCCGGAGCCATGTCCCCACCAGCGCTGTTTGTTTCTTCGAGCTGTTTCCTGCTGAGCCGGATCTGTTCGATGTTATCAATCAACGCCTGAGCGGCCAATGGCACTAAAAAACGATAAATCGTCTTAATCGTTCCCAAAATCGCCACTGGTGACGCCGACAAAGTAACTCCCGAAGCCTTCAGGGTCATCCACACGAACACCACTTCTTCACCGGCAAAAAGGTACTCACACAGCATCACATTACCCGACAAAGAAATTTCGTAGAAAGCTTCTCGTAAAAGCAAAAATTCTTCCTCCATCGACTCCACTTCTTCGTCGTTCAACTGCTCTCGACCATATAAATACAAACTAAATCTTTCTTCGGCTTTTCGAGAAAAACACAATTCCTGGCAAGCGAAATTAAAGCTGTGTTCCATCTCTTGGCTCCTACGGTTCTAATTGTATGTACACAACTTGCTATTTTAGACTATCTTAATTATAAAGTCAAGAATATTGAAAATTGGCTGCCAAAATGATAAGCTAAAAATAATCAGTCAAAACCATGGACAATCCCATTTCTCTTGCCGGTCAAATCGCCAAAAACACTCTCTACCAACTTGTTGGTAAATTTTTTGGCACCATCTTCGGCTTAATCACCGTCGGCCTGATGACTCGCTATTTGGGTCAAACCGGTTATGGCCATTACACTACGGTCATATCTTTCCTCCAATTTTTCGGCGTTCTAGCTGATTTTGGTTTGCAAATGGCGACCACTCAAATGCTGTCCCGACCAATGGCCAATCAGAAAAAAATCTTCGGCAACATTTTGGCTTTAAGACTAATCTCCATAATCCTGACTCTGGGTCTAGCGACCTTAATCGGCTGGCTGGCGCCCTACCCGCTGATCATCAAGCAGGGCATTAGCCTAGCCAGTTTATCTTTTTTATTTATTGCCCTGCAATCAATCTTCATCAGCGTATTTCAAAAAAACTTAGCTATGGCCCAAGTGGCGCTGGCAGAAATTTGGGGACGAATCGCCTTGTTGGCGGGAGTGGCGCTGGCCGTTGGCTACCAGTGGGGACTATTGGGAATTCTGGGAGCGGTCGTGATCGGCAATTTGATCAATTTGGTTATTTTAATTGAACAAAGTCGCCGCTACATAAAAGTTGCCCCAGAAATTGATTGGTTGGTTTGGAAAAAAATTTGGCACGTCGCCTGGCCCTTAGCAATCACCATCGCTCTGACTTTGGTTTACTTTCGCGCCGATACCATTATTATGTCGCTGACCCGACCCCAAAACGAGGTGGGTATTTATGGCGCCGTTTATCGAGTTTTGGAGGTCCTGATTCAGTTTCCTTACTTGTTTTTGGGATTACTGCTACCGCTGTTAACAAAATTTTTCACCCTTAACAAAAATTTATTTAATCTTATCCTGCAAAAAGCTTTTGATTTTTTGGTGATATTAACAATACCAATGATTTTTGCCTCAATTATTCTCGGTCCTAAAATAATGATTCTAATTGCCGGTCCGGAATTCGCTGTTTCCGGCGAATTGTTCAAAATATTAATTTTTGCTGTCGCCGCCATTTATCTGAGCGCCCTGTTCGGCTACGCCATTGTCGCCTGCGAGCTCCAGAAAAAAATGATTAAGTTTTATTTGACTGATGCCCTTGTTTCGCTGGTTCTGTATTTAACCCTGATTCCAATTTATTCGTACTGGGCGGCCGCTTATCTGACTATTTTTACTGAGGCGTTCATTGCTATCGCGGCTTTCGGCGTTATTAAAAAATATACTAATTTTTCACCCAATCTAAAAGTGGCCGCCAAGGCGACCTTAGCCAGTCTAATAATGTCTTTGGTGTTATTATTACTGTTGAAACAACACCTGCTCTTATTAATCGCGATCGGCTTGGTTGTTTATTTCTGGGCCCTCTATCTCTTGCGCGGCTTCTCCCGAAAAACTATCGCCGAAATTACCAACCTGCGTTCAATCAACGCGCCAAAAAATTAATCTATGTTTACTGGCCTCCTGGTCACAATCTACTGCCTGCTCTTCACCTATTTGGCAAACCGAAAAACCGACTGGGCGATTTATATTATTGCCGCCAGTCTGCCCAGTTATTTAATTCGTTTTGAATTGCTCTCAATTCCGCTCACTCTTCTGGAGGCAATGGTCATTATTTTGTTTGGCGTCTTTCTGATAAAAAATAAATTAAGCTGGCTGAAAAATTTCTATCGCCAGCCGTTTTTTGGGCCGACCATTAGCCTGCTGTTTTTCGCTACTCTGGCAATGTTTTTGTCTCCCCAGCTCCGAGCCGGCGCCGGCATCTGGAAAGCCTATTTCATTGAGCCGATAATGTTTTTTATAGTGGTGACCAATACCATCAACTCAACTGCCAAAATAAAAAAAATAATCTGGGCGCTGGGATTGTCCCTGTTGTATTTAAGCGCTGTCGCTTTGGCCCAAAAAATCGGCTGGCTGGCAGAAACGGTGCCGGCCGCTTTTTTAAAACCAACCGGGCAAGTTGACCGCGTCGTGTCGCTATTCGGCTACCCCAATGCTCTTGGCCTTTATTTTGGCCCGCTGATTATTTTGTTTTCCGGTTTTCTGTTTTGGGGTGATAAAAAAACAATCCTTCAGGCGGCTAAGCTGGCGATTATTGTTGTTGGACTAATAATCATTATTCTGGCCCAATCGGAAGCGGCCATTATTTCTATTGTCGCCGTCTGGCTGCTACTGTTATTAATCAACAAAAAAACCCGCCTACCGGCAACCATGCTGCTATTATTGGCGGTGGCGCTATTCTTTCTGAATCCGGACATCAATCAATATCTGAGCGCTAAATTATTATTAAAAGACTATTCGGGATTTATCCGGCGATTAATCTGGCAGGAAAGCTGGCAAATGCTCAAAGATAATTGGCTGTTCGGCGCCGGTCTGGCCGGTTACCAAACCAAAATCGCCAATTACCACTTGCCGACTTTTGAAATCTTTCTTTACCCGCACAATATTTTTCTCAATTTCTGGAGCGAGCTCGGCCTAATCGGTCTGCTGGTTTTTGGCTGGCTAAATCTGAAGTTTTGCTGGAACAATCTTCGAGCGGTCATCAAACGGAACCAAAATTACATCTTTAATTTATTTTTGTTGGCAATAATGGTCCAGTTTTTTATTCATGGACTGGTGGACGCGCCCTATTTGAAAAACGACCTATCAATGCTATTCTGGCTGATCCTTGCTTTTTATGTAATAAATGATAAAATAATTCATCAACCAACTGAAATAGCCTAACTGCCAAAAACAATCTGGAGAGGTGTCTGAGTGGTCGAAAGTGCGGCTCTCGAAAAGCCGTGTCCCGCAAGGGACCGAGGGTTCGAATCCCTCCCTCTCCGCCAATTTTCACTTTTTGTGAAATCGTAAGAAACAGCCTCGGCGCAAAGCGCCTCGGCATGGTATTTTTCCGCTATTTTGAAGGCATTTTTGAAATCCAAAACCAAAGTGCGGTCGGCAATGCGGAAGTTCGAACCAATCTTTTTGAGAAAATCCCGAATCCGTTCGGGATTTTCTTGTTGAGCGTATTTTTCGGCTTGGTTGGCGTCTTTTAGAAAGGCAATGGTAAGTTCGAACCGATTATTGCTCTTTCGCCCAAAAGCAGTGATTTTTTCTTCCAAATCCTTTTTGGCGAGAATGAGCTTGTGCTTTTTAGCGGTATATTCTGCTTGCGACAAACTGCCGTCCAGTTGTAAATCAAGCAAACGATCAAGTTTTGTTTCTATCTCTACAAGCTCATTTCTCGCTTCTTGGGCGAAAGAGCTTTCCGCTTGGGCAAGTTTCATTTTTTCATTTTCAAAATAATTGATTGAAGCGTTTGCCCAAGCGGAAGACAAAGAAACTTTTTTGATTTCCTCTTTAATTTGAGAAGTGATGGCGTCCTCTCTTACATACCTTTGCGAACAAGGATTTTTCCGTTTCGTACATCGCAAATAGTTATGACCTTTTTGCGTTTCGGTGGTAATGAAACAACCGCACTCCCCACAACGGAAAAATCCTCTAAAAATGTATGGCTTGAGTTTTGGTGTTTTCGGTTTTGACTTATTCATCATCACTTCTTGGCATAAATCAAAAAGTCTCTTTGTGATAATCGGTTCGTGCTTTCCGTCATACAATTCGCCGTTATATTCAATCATTCCGTAATAGATTTTATTTTTCAGCATATACTGATAATTTGAGACGGAAAGCATTTTGCCTTTCTTGCCAACCAAGCCCAAGGAATTGATAATCTTTCGGATTTGAGCGAGGGGGTATTCGCCAGTCGCGTACATTTCAAAAGCCCGCTTGATATACTTTGCCTTTTCCTTGTCCACGGCAATACAGCGGGCGTTCTTGTCGTTCACATACCCAAGTGGCGCCCAAGCGGGCCATATTCCATTTCGCAATTTCTGGCGAATACCCCTCTTTATATTTTCCGAAAGATTATCCACATAATATTTTGATTGCCCAAAAGCAATAGACAACATAAATTTTCCCTGCGGTGTCGGATCAAACCAAAAAGTAGGAAATTTTAGCGTGGTTATTTTTCCAGTATCTACCAAGTAAATTATCCGTCCGCCGTCTATGGAATTGCGAGCCAATCTGTCAGGGTGCCACGCTAAAATTCCTTCGGCTTCATTTTTCTCTATGCTTGCCACCATTTCGTTAAAAATTTCTCTGCCCGGCTCTTTGGCGGTTTTGCTTTCCACAAATTCACGGACGATATTCAGGTTTTCTTTTTTGGCGTATTCTCGCAACTCAAACATTTGCGCCTCAATACTCAAAACCTGCCTTTCGGGTTCGTCCGTGGATTTGCGAGCATAGAGGAAGAACTTTTTGGTTTGATTCATATTACTCAT
>JAKQDP010000003.1 GCA_029558735.1 bacterium
TACGATATCTATATAAATTGTAGTAATGCAAACGCCCGGCCGCTTGCGTTATCATAATTCAGCTAATTGGTGAAAAAACTTTAATCATAATTTAGTACGCGCTCGCTAATCGTTTGTAGTGAATCATTTTTATTAACAAAAACCCATTTTATGTGAATTAAATTGAATAGGCGAGCGCTTAAAAAATTCCAAACTTGCGGCCGGGCAAGTACTTGTTAAGTGGTGGCCGGCAAGCTATTTGCTATTGGGCTTGATGGTGTATCATACAACGGCCGCCCGCTTATATATGTGAATAAATTTTCGTGATACCTATAGAACGCGCTCGATTGCTTCGATATAACTTGAAGCAAATAATACTGAATAAATCAAATATGTTAAAGTAAATATAAATCGAGCGCTTAAGTGTATCAGAGGGGCGGCCTTATTTATTTAAATCATGTCGGCGAGGCTACTAAATAAAATCAAAGCTGAATTGTTTTGTTAAAACGGCGCGCGGCGGCCATCGCACAACAGGCGCGTAAGCGCTACGGCGGCCCACTGCGGGGCCGCCTCCGGGTTTCGCCCGCACGCTCACTCGTCACGCTTTTTGCCGTTGTGAAAAAAATGTGACACATCAAAAACACTGATGCACATTAAAATCTATGCTTCGATTTAAAAGGCAAAAAGCGCGCCGTGGCTGCGGCCACCGCTCACTTAGCGGGCTCAACCAAATTCGGCCGCCCTCAAAAACGCAAGCGTTTTTGGGGCGCCCGAACTTCGCCAACGCGCGGGGCGTTATGCGAAAGGTCCGGCGGCCGGGGGTCTGCATTCCAACCATCTCTGTTAGCAGCAGCGCGGGCGGTTGCCCGCACAGCCGCTAATCAAAATAAAAATTATATTGACAAGAACGAAATAACATTGAAAATTAATTGAATTTATGATAATATTAAATTATGAAAAAAAATGCCTTTATATTTTCAATAATAATATGTTTTGTTTTAATACCATTTCCATTAATAGCAGAAACTAACGAAATAAAAATTTTACTATATGAATATAACAAATATTTTAACGAACGTAAATTTGATGATTTTTTAAATGTTATTAAAAAAATGACATCAAATAATATTGAAATTACTTCGCAATTAATTGTAACTGAAAGCAGAGAATTATTTTCTAAGTATAATAAAATGAACACAAATATTTATGCTCAAGGTAAAAATTTCGACAATACAAACTATTTAAGTTTTACATCAAAATTAACAAATGATCTTAGCAAAACTTCACAAAGCGATCAGACTTCAGAATCAAGTTTGGATGGTTCGTTAATATATGATAATAATAATAAAATTATTGAATTTGCAGCGTCAGTAGCCTCGTATGAATTAAAAAAAGTTGTTAAAGAGCTTAAAAATTCAACTAACGTAAAAGTTTATTTTAATAAGAATAACCAATGGTTTTATCAATACGATCTTGATTCCAAGGATATTGAAATTTTAACATCGGGGCTTCAATCATCAAACGAATATTGGGATTATAATTCCAGTAGCCCGTTCAATATTAAACTTGAATTTATACTTCAATCAAAAACTTTTAATATGTTTTTAGGAGAAGAGCATCAATATTATATTGAAGAAATACCTGGCCGCGAATCAATTTATCCTGTGAAAGGAAACAAAATATTTTCCGAATTAATTCTTAAATATTCAATTTATGAGAATAAATATTTGAATTCAATTTTTTTGGAACCTGAATATTTAATAAAATTATCACATGAAACTCAAGAAATAGTATGTAAAATAAAAATGGATATACTTAAGAATAATTTTACATGCGAAACCCATTTATCTTATTGCCCAATTTCTTTAAACGATAGATATTTATTTAACATAACTACTACAACACGGGAAGTTATTTGTCCTAAGCATGGCAAACTAATATTCGAACATTAAAAACCATAATTGCCAGAACGACGCGCGTGCCTACAGCACGCACCGCCGTTCTGGACAACCTTTACAGGCAAATTAAATATCGCAAATCAGCTTTTCCTTGTTTTGGTCATATATTACCGCATCTTAAGCAGCCGCCGGACCCATCGCATAACAAGCGCGTAAGCGCTGCGTCGCCGCCACACCGCGGCGGCTCCTCGGGTTTCGCCCGCGCGAGCTGCGCCCTGTGGCGCGCTCGGCCATGCGGGCTCAACCAAATTCGGCCGCCCTCAAAAACGCAAGCGTTTTTGGGGCGCCCGAACTTCGCCA
>JAKQDP010000010.1 GCA_029558735.1 bacterium
AAGTTTATCCAGAGGCACGGCGTTCATGTAGCAGAACTTGACGCCGCGCCAGTTGAGCTTTTACAAAATAAATTAAGGCAAGCAATCGAAAGTTGTCTTGATATGGCAATTTTTAATGCAGAGCTAATCAGCGAGAAGGATGATTATGCGTATATCTCCGCCACAAAACGAATCGCAATCAATGCGATCACATGCACATTTTAATTGAAGCACAGGCGAAATTGACTCTTGAAATGCTCACAGGAATATGCTTTGATGATTGCACAGATAAACATCAATGACTTTTTTCATTGATTCCACCCGAAAGAGGCGGTCAGGAATGATCGCCTCTTTTTATCCAGGCCTAGACATTCATTTTCAAAAAAATCTTCTCTAAAAGCATTTAAAAGCAATAAATTTTAGCCTATTTTGTAGCCATTTTTGTAGCCAAGTCACTTTTTTGGGCTTTTTTCTATGCTTCAAAAGTGACTTAAGCTATTGATTTTATTCTGGTCGGGGCGGAGTGATTTGAACACTCGACATCCTGCTCCCAAAGCAGGCGCGCTACCAGGCTGCGCTACGCCCCGATTCCTTCCTTAATTATTATCGGCAGTCGTTCCTTTAACTGGGCAAAGGCCTGACCGCCCAGAGCAATTAATCCCAAACGTCAACGGAGTTAGTAATTTTATTTTGCTAAGAGCTGAAAAAGCGAAGCTAGCGGCGAAAGCATAAAAAGCTTATATTTCAACGGAATATAAATATCTATAAAAATATATCAAGCAAAACTTGACAAAAACATGAACATTGATTTATAGTGTTTCAAAATGAAGTTGTTCCTTAAAATTTAAAATAAGAATTTTTCAAGACCCGTTTTTTTAACTGGCTCACGAGCCAGACTGAAGAGAATTTTTTAAACTCTAGCAGTCCGGCTTTTTTTATTGCCGGAAGAAAGGAAAAAAAATGAAAGAAAATTTTGAAAGCCTGTTCACGGCGCGCGAAGCGGCTCAATATCTTGGCCTCGCAAAAATCACACTGGACATCTGGCGATCAAAGGGAAAACCGCCAGCTTACGTCAAAATACATCGGAGCGT
>JAKQDP010000018.1 GCA_029558735.1 bacterium
ATCAAAATGTCAGAACGGCGCGCGTGCTTCCAGCTCGCACAGCCGTTCTGAAAAAATCAACAGCATTCATAACCAGCCGCAAATCAACCTTTTTCATTTTTTACATACATATCAGCAACCCAAACAAGAGGCAGCGGGCCTATCGTCTAACAAGCGCGTAAGCGCTACGGCGGCCCACTTCGGGGCCGCCTCCGGGTTTCGCCCGCGCGAGCTGCGCCCTGCGGCGCGCTCGGTTGCACCTCGCACCACCGCGAAAAAAAGCAACCATAATTATATATCTTTCAATTTTTCAAGTTTATCTTGACAATCACAAAACGATTTAATATAATTCAATGTATACCTAAAATAAGAGATATAAATGAAAAATAAATTCGTTTTGTGCCGTGCTTTTTTAATTTCAATATACTTTTCAATAATTCCATTGATTTCTTTGTCTATGGGCCTTTTTTTTATTTTCAATAAATCTTTTTTAAATAAAACCCGTTCTAAAACTTCATTTCTTAAAATATTTAACTTAAACATTGCTTTCATATTAAAAATAAAGGAGTGCCAACAATGCTGAAAAAAATCGTTCTATCGATTTTTATACTGTTTCTGCTTGCGTGCGGATTATTCGCACAAACCGCTCAAACAGTAATGTTAAAACCGGGTTTTAATTTCATCGGCTTTACGGCCTCAATTTCATCAACTCCTGCGCAGTTAAAAACACAAAACCCGGTCATAGAAGATATTTATCTATTCAGCGCGGCTGCCGGAAGTTTTTTAAGCGCAACGGAGGGTACTCTGTCAACACTAGCCGCCGGCAAGGGATATATAATAAAAAGCAACTCTGCTTCTGATACCGTTATTAGTATTCCCGGCGATGCCGTTCAAACAATCGGAAATATTAATTTAAAAACTGGTTTTAATCTTATAGGCTTTTCAAAAATACCGTCAAATACAGTATCATTCAGTTCGTTAATGAACATATATTCAGCTATTAAAGGCATCTATAAATGGAGTCCTGCGGCGGGAAGTTTTATTCAAGTGGTAAGAGATAATAGCGGCGCGGTAACGCTTTTAGACGGCGCTGATCCTTCGTTTAAAGCCGGCGAGTCGTATTTTTTCAACTTAACCGAAGACACGACGATAAATTACGACGGTTCAAACATAATTTTAGGCAACGGCCCGCCTGCGCCAATTGAAAAAACTCTTGAATTAACAGGAACCGTCGGCGCAAGCCCCGCCGCAGCATCTCCTTCTTATTCATTGGCAAGAGCCATAGACTTGTCGGCAATGCAGATAAGCGTTTATGATGAAATAAACAATGTTTCTGTTGAAGGGGCGGTCATAACTGCCACTGGCAA
>JAKQDP010000036.1 GCA_029558735.1 bacterium
TTTATCGCCGCTGTCTTTCTGACCGTCACCGTCTAGATCAAGAGCGGGATTAAACCAGTCAATATTATTCCAAGCCGTGTCAAACAGCAAACCATCCCACAAACCGGATGCCAAAATTTGTTTATCATAAAAATCAGCCAGATAATCGGCATAACTGTCGCCGGCTCGGTTGGGCGTATACAGATTCATTGACACATTGCCCGGCCACCAGGAGACAGTTTGGCCGTCATAAGTTTTTAGATACCACTCTTCGCTCAGGCCAGCGATCAATTGATGCCACAAGCCATGGCCTTCGGGTTCTAAAATAGTCAGTCGTTCTTTGGGGATTTCTGTTGCTGAAGTGTAAGCCAGAATAATAATATCGGGGTTGAGTTGACGCAAATAACGAATTGCTTCAGCGCTGTCTAGTTGGGCGGCCATACTTAAAACTAACATATCCCATTGGGCCAATAATTTGGCATCGTCTTTGGTAACTGGCGTTTTCCAATATAAATTGACGAGGCGAGGGTAGTGATGATTGGGGTCAGCCGACGCCTGGCCGGCGTTACTCCAGCTTAGGATTAATCCCAGGCCAATTAAAAGGATAAGTATTTTATTTTTCATTAGTCAATTGCTTATAAATTGAAATAATTTTGGCATAATGAGTCTCGGCTGAATATCTTTTTTGGGCCAGGTCTTTGGCTTTTCTGCCCATCAAGGCGGTTCGTTCCGGATGGGCCAACATAAAGTCGATGGTTTGGGCCAGGGCCTGGCTGTCGCCAGCTTTAAACAAGATGCCGGTTTCGTTGTCGGTGATTAATTCCGGTGTGGCGCCGACGCGGGCGGCGGCTACTGCCTTGCCGCCCAACTGGCTTTCCACAATGCTCAAACCGAAAGTCTCGTGGACTCGGGAAGGAAAAACCACAAATAAACTTTTTCTGATTAAACCCTTAATTTGCTCGTTGTTCTGCTTGCCCAGCAATTGAATACGATCAGATAAATTTAATCGCGCTATTTGTTCTTTGAGTAAATGATATTGAGGACCACTGCCGGCGATTTTAACTCTGACGTGGCGTTTTAATTTGGCAATAGCGGCAACCAATAAATCTGCTCCCTTGGTCTCGTCTAAGCGGCCCAAAAACAAGATGTAGTTTTCTATTTTAGGGTTTATATTATTATCTTCAATGTTATCAACAAAGTGCGGCACGACCGCGATCTTGGCTTCCGGATAACCTTTTTCCACAAGTCGATTTTTAACGAATTGCGACGGAGCAATAAACAAATCAACATTTTTGGCGTAAACGTCTAAAGCCCGATGCAATAAAAATTCCAAACGCAACAACCAATCAAAGAGAAGCGGCTTGTGGCGGCGTTGCTGGTCAGCTCGCAGAGCGTAATCGTGTTTAACTAGCTTGAAATCGTGGACGGTCATTACTATTGGGATGCCGGCTTGTTTGATCACCGGTAAAATAGAGGGTGAAATTTGATGATAAATGTTATGAATATGGACCAGGTCGGGTTTTTCCCGGCTGATTATTTCTTTGATTATTTTTTGGGCTTCCCGAGACCAAAAAATTCGCCCGACTTTGCCGGCCGAGCGCCAGTGGAATCGGCTTAATTCCAAATTGCTGATAGTATATTGTTTTGCCGGTTGGCGACGATTAAGAGAATGGGCCTGGGAGAAAACAACGGTTTGGTGGCCGTTTTTTTCCAGCAAATCAATCAAGCCGAACAGATATGTTTCAGTGCCGCCACGCGGATAGAAAAATTTATTGATTTGGAGTATTTTCATAATCTTGGTTGGGGGTTAAAAAATTACGGCTAGTGGCAATTAAGCCCAGAAATAGCCAAAAGAATATCGCCGTTAAATTTGTTTCCAAATACGGTTGAAATAAGCTGAAAAATAAGATTGCCGCTAAGGCGGAAATTAATCCAGCGTAATAAGGATAAAGAGCTTGGTTGGGCCGAATTTTTTTCCAGCTGTAAACGGCGCTGGCGCTGATAAAACCGGCGAAAAGTAAAAAGCCAATTAGCCCCATTTGAATTAAAATAGCCAGCGGCGAGTTGTGGATATTTCTAATTTCTTCAAAGTTTTGCCAATCAGTGAATTCCAGCGGTATTTTTTTGCCCAAGCCGATGCCAATTAGCGGGCTGTCCAGCCAAGTTTTTTGAGCGGTTTGCCAAAGCACCAGCCGCCAGTTAATACTGGAATCAAGTTCCACATCGCCGATGGATGTTAACCGTTGATACCAGTCGAAAAATGGTTCAAGTATTTTTTGTCCGCTATGCCAAGGTGGC
>JAKQDP010000037.1 GCA_029558735.1 bacterium
TTCTTGGCTGAAGGCGGCGTCGACCTCCTTGTTGCCATCCATAGTGATGACACTCGGGTTGTCGGTTCCGGCCAAATCGCCAGTCCAGTGGTCAAAGCCCCAGCCTTCGTCGGCTTGGGCAGTCAGGGTGACTGCTTCGCCTTCGGGGTAGAGGGTTTTATCCGGGTTTTTTATCACTGACCCTTGGCCGACTACTTCCACTGTTAAAGTGTAGTAGACGGGCAGTTCAGTGAAGACTGCAGTGATGGTTTTGTCGCTGTCCATCACCACGGTCGCCGGATTGACTGAACTGGCCAAATCGCCAGTCCAGTGATCGAATTCCCACCCGGTGGCTGGTGTGGCCTTTACAGTGACTGTCTCACCGCTCAGATAAGAGCCGGTGCCAGCTACGGTGCCACTACCGGCCGGTTCGATTTCGGCGGTCAGGTTATACCTGACCTCCGGTTCATATAGCGGGATGCGCCAGCAACCCAGTCCTTGGCCTTGGGCGCCAGTCGCTTCCGCCAATGGTTCACCGTTCAAGGTGACAGTATCCTGCTCGTCCACCTCAAACCAATACCGGCCGTCCAGTTCCCCAAAATTGGGGAACTCCAAGTTAAGAGCGAACAACCTTACGCAGATTTCTTGGGTTTCACCAGAAATCATTGGCGCCAGGTTGACTAAATTTGGTTTGCCCCTTTCAAACTCGAAGGTTTCTTCGAGGCAATTTTGGCCTTCTGACGAACAGATTTGCACGCCAATGGCTACCCACTCATCCGAGTTGGGCATGCCAATGAAGGCATTGTCCAGCGTGATTTGGTGCAAGTCGATATAAACCGACTGTTCCACTGGGTCAGCGACAAAACTAATTGTCACTGGTCCGTCAACGCTGTCTGGATCGGGTTCCGGTATAATGCCCGGATGACTTTCTGGATCAAACGGGTCAGTCCCCGCCTGATTTTCTTCCCAATTCGGATAGCTGTCGCCGTCCGAATCGATCAGGATTAGGAAGGAGAATTTTTTGTTCTCTTCCCCCCGATTATTCCAGGCTCGGAATTCCACTGTGACAGTGATCCGGTCCTGCTCTTGATCAGGAACGATCTTGAGCCATTTGTCGCCAGTTATGGCGCTTTTCTCGCTACTTTTTGGGACCACCTGCCAATAGTCATATTCCGGCCAGGGGTAGTCCCAGTACGGAGTTCCATGCCGAAACGGCACGGGGTATAGGTACCAAGGGAAGGCCGCTACCCTGGAGACGTGATTGATGGTAATGATATCGTCATCATTGCTATCATCACCGTCGTTGGTGTATGAATACACCAGGGTTTGGCCGCCCCAGGCGCCGCTACCCATGTCGTACTTGACCTCGGCCTCCAGCCACTCCACTTGAGCAACCTGGCCTTCGCCGTTGGTGGCATTAATGTTCACCCACAGGGTTTGACCCTGGGGTATTACTTGGTATTTTGTCCAGTCTGACAGGTCAAACTGGACATTGCCGAGCTCATTATTCATGGAAGTAATGAGCTTCGATTCGTTTTGGAACCGCTGGAGCGGCTCCGGAGTGGGGGTTTCCGTCGGCGGACAACCCGTCAAGACGAAAACTACCACCATCATAACAGCGATCAACAAGATTTTCTGCATTGCGCTTCTCCCTTTTTTTGGGGTTTTGTTTTTTATATTTCTAAAGACCCCGACCACTTAGCCGGATCTTTTTATTTTTAAGGGACAAATTAAGCTTTTGGCTTAATGGCTTATCTTAGCAAATAAAATTAATTTTGTCAAGCCCAAAATATCAAAATATTAGCTTTTATTTTTTTGCTAAAATAAGCCATTATTTTATAACTATACTATTATTATTTTTTTCTTGGTTAGGAAATAGGACAGTGGTGATATTAGGGCTGGTTTTCATAATCAGCGTCTTAGTTGAAGCGTCAGTGGCGCTAAGGGAGATATTTTGGAGCAAAATGGCATTTGCGCCTATTTGTTCTTTTTGCGGCGTTAGAGCCACTTCAGCGGCCACGCCGACATTAGCCGGTTCACTGCCCAAGATCCGAGCCTGGTCAATTTGCCAAGTGATTTGCCGGCCAGCATTAATCAGGCCTGAGCTGGCGCTGGCGCTCTGTTTGCCGGTGAGTGCTACATTTGGTCCTAACTCGGCTTTAATTGTGATATTTTCTAAATCATTAAAGTAATCACTCAGGCTAATGAAGACCCAGTATTTGGTGGTTTGGCCGACTTGCGGTGGCAATGGTCCAATGCCGATTTGGTCGCCCTGGTCGCTGTAATAACGAGCGAAAGCATTTAAGGTTATTGAAGTGGTAACTTTCTGGACTAGTTTGTCGCTATTAATGGTGATTTCTAATTCGGGTTGTTGCGGATGTTTGAAGGAAGCTTGGACGCTGGATTCAAGAATAAGATTATTCGCCGATTGGCCAACTGAAGGCGATTGGCTGATTATTGAAAAATCAAGATTGCCGTTGGCGCCGGCGGGAATTTGTTTTATCACTGCTGTCGCTCGGGGATTATTAGCCAGCGCCGGATTGGTGTTGAAATTGATTGAAACATCAGTCAAGTCAATGGGGCTGTTATTTTGGTAGTAAACCGTGTAATTAATGGTCGTGCCGGGCGTCACGATTAATTGATTGCTGGTAACTGTCAGCGAAAAATCAATCGGCGCCAGGGTCGGTTCAGCCGTGTCCGAAGGGTCGGTAATAACGGAATCCGAAGGGGTGGGCAGGAGTTCAATCGTGCCTAATACCAGCGCCGAGCGAAAGGCCGAAAAATAAAGATTAATGCCGATAAGAATTAGGACAATAATAACCAAAATTGAATCAATCAATAGATGCCAGGAGTGATTTTTATTTTGGCGCCGGTAATATTTGGCCCAGCGTTGTTTGAGGATATTCATAAATTTATTTTAAGAGACTTAGAGTGAAGACTTTGGTGGTCAAAATGATAATTTCATCAATTTTGTCGCCGTCCAAATCCGAAGCAGTCACTTTGATGCCGGATTTTGAAGTTGAATCATAGGCTAGCCATTGTTTGAGTAGTTCGCCGCGGGCGTTGAAAATCGCCAAGTGCGGTCCGCCGCCAACGCCGGGACCAGTGATGATTTCTTTGATGCCGTCGCCGTTAATGTCGCCAACCGCCAGATTGACACCGCCGCGAAAATTTTTGTCATAAGCGAAAAACCCGCCGGACAGCAAACGACCGTCGCCCGAGAAGATTCTAATGTGCGGTCCGCCGCCAACGCCGGCGCCGACAACAATTTCATTTTGACCGTCGCCGTTAATGTCGCCGGCGGCCAGATTAACGCCGAGATTTTTCCAGGCGCTGTTATAGGCCGACCAGCCGCTATTAACCAGTTGGCCGTTGGCATTATAAATTTTTATTAAATTAGCCTGGCCGATTTCCGCGCCGACAATAATTTCTTGGTCGCTGTCATTGGTCACATCAGCGACGGCAATGGATAGGCCTAAGGAATATTTTTCGCCAAAAGGAAAAAGCGCTTTGCCGACCGGGTCCTCGTTTTTAAAAAGTAGAATGGTTCCCTCAACGGCCGCGACAATATCTATTTGGCCGTTATTGTCCAGGTCGGTTTCAATGATTTTACTGCCGCCTTTAAAGCGGGGTTGGTAAGAGAAGAAACCAGTTCGGGTGTTGCGGCCATTTTGGTCAAAAATTCTGGCAAAAGAGCCGTTTTGATAGACGGCTTGGCGGAGCTGTTCGATTGGTCTTAGCAGTATTATACCATCATTCGCTTTGATGTCTAATTGGTTAATAATCGAGCCGTCATTAACGAGCGGGTCTTGCTGGCCGTGGAGTTTTTCGTATTCCGAGTCAAAAGTCAGAGCTTGTTGTTGGTCGGTGGAATTAACAATCGCCACGCCATTTTCAAAGTCGCGCTGCCAAACTCCTTCGGTGATGATTGAATTGTCATTTAATAAATTGACAGCGGAATTTTTGGCCCGACCCAAAAAAACATCATATTCGTCATACCACCAAAATTGTTCCCGCAGTTCAGTACCGTGGTCAAAGCTGAAATAACCATCAAACAACAAAGCGCTGGTTAGGCCGTAACGCATGGTTTGATAATCAGTTGCTCGACCGCTGTTATTACTGTCTGAATTAATAATATTCAGTCGGGGTTTTTGGCCGGAAGAATCATTCAGTTGGTATTTTTCCATTGAACCGGTCCAGCCGCCATCCCAATATTCGGGGAAGCTTTCAAACATTCGGCCATTGGCTAAATCTTGCCAGTTACCGTCGCCGTTAATCAGTAATAAATAGCGGTTGTCGATTTTGTGGCGCAGATTTTCCAATAACCGCTGATGGCCGATTTGCCAGAGCCGATTGATTTTATCGCCGCTGTCTTTTTGACCGTCACCGTCCAGATCAAGAGCGGGATTAAACCAGTCGATATTATTCCAAGCCGTGTCAAAGAGCAAACCATCCCACAAACCGGATGCCAAAATTTGTTTATCATAAAAATCAGCCAGATAATCGGCATAACTGTCGCCGGCTTGGTTGGGCGCGTACAGATTCATTGACACATTGCCCGGCCACCAGGAGACGGTTTGGCCGTCATAAGTTTTTAGATACCACTCTTCGCTCAGGCCAGCGATTAATTGATGCCATAAGCCATGGCCTTCGGGCTCTAAAATAGTCAGTCGCTCTTTGGGGATTTCTGTTGCTGAAGTGTAAGCCAGAATAATAATATCGGGGTTGAGTTGACGCAAATAACGAATTGCTTCAGCGCTGTCTAGCTGGGCGGCCATACTTAAAGCTAACATATCCCATTGGGCCAATAATTTGGCGTCGTCTTTGGTAATGGGCGTTTTCCAATATAAATTGACCAGGCGAGGGTAGTGATGATCAGGGTCAGCCGCCGCTTGGCTGGTGTTGCTCCAGCTTAGGATTAATCCCAGGCCAATCAAAATGATAAGTATTTTATTTTTCATCAGTCAATTGCTTATAAATCGAAATAATTTTGGCGTAATGGGTCTCGGCTGAATATCTTTTTTGGGCCAGTTCTTTAGCTTTCTTGCCCATCAAGGCGGTTCGTTCCGGATGGGCCAACATAAAGTCGATGGTTTGGGCCAGGGCCTGGCTGTCGCCAGCTTTAAACAAGATGCCGGTTTCATTGTCGGTGATTAATTCCGGTGTGGCGCCGACGCGGGCGGCGGCTACTGCTTTGCCGCCCAACTGGCTTTCCACAATACTCAAACCGAAAGTCTCGTGGACTCGGGAAGGAAAAACCACAAATAAACTTTTTCTGATTAAACCCTTAATTTGCTCGTTGTTCTGCTTGCCCAATAATTGAATACGATCAGATAAATTTAATCGCGTTATTTGTTCTTTGAGCAAGCGATATTGAGGACCGCTGCCGGCGATTTTGACTCTGATGTGGCGTTTTAATTTGGCAATAGCGGCAACCAATAAATCCGCTCCCTTGGTCTCGTCTAAGCGGCCCAAAAACAAGATGTAGTTTTCTATTTTGGGGTTTATATTGTTATCTTCAATGTTATCAACAAAGTGCGGCACGACCGCGATCTTGGCTTCCGGATAACCTTTTTCCACAAGTCGATTTTTAACGAATTGCGACGGAGCAATAAACAAATCAACATTTTGGGCGTAAACATCCAAAGCCCGATGCAATAAAAATTCCAAACGCAACAACCAATCGAAGAGGAGGGGCTTGTGGCGGCGGTGTTGGTCGGCTCGCAGAGTGTAATCGTGTTTAACTAGCTTGAAATCGTGGACGGTCATTACTATTGGGATGCCGGCTTGCTTGATCGCTGGTAAAATAGAGGGTGAAATTTGATGATAAATATTATGAATATGGACCAGGTCGGGCTTTTCTTGGCTAATTATTTGTTTGATTATTTTTTGGGCTTCCCGAGACCAAAAAATTCGCCCGACTTTACTGGCCGAGCGCCAGTGGAATCGGCTTAATTCCAAATTGCTGATAGTATATTGTTTTGCCGGTTGGCGACGATTAAGAGAATGGGCTTGGGAGAAAACAACGGTTTGGTGGCCGTTTTTTTCCAGCAAATCAATCAGGCCGAACAGATATGTTTCGGTGCCGCCGCGCGGATAGAAAAATTTATTGATTTGGAGTATTTTCATAATCTTGGTTGGGGGTTAAAAAATTACGGCTGGTGGCAATTAAGCCTAGAAATAGCCAAAAGAATATCCCCATTAAGTTTGTTTCTAAATACGGTTGAAATAAGCTGAAAAATAAGATTGCCGCTAGGGCGGAAATTAATCCGACGTAATAGGGATAAAGGGTTTGGTTTGGCCGAATTTTTTTCCAGCTGTAAATGGCGCTGGCGCTGATAAAACCGGCAAAAAGCAAAAAGCCAATCAATCCCATTTGAATTAAAATAGCCAGCGGCGAGTTGTGGATATTTCTAATTTCTTCAAAATTTTGCCAATCAGTGAATTCCAGCGGTATTTTTCTGCCCAAGCCGATGCCGATTAGCGGGCTGTCTAGCCAAGTTTTTTGAGCGGTTTGCCAAAGCACCAGCCGCCAGTTAATACTGGAATCAAGTTCCACATCGCCGATGGATGTTAACCGTTGATACCAGTCGAAAAATGGTTCAAGTATTTTTTGTCCGCTATGCCAAGGTGGC
>JAKQDP010000055.1 GCA_029558735.1 bacterium
TGCGAGGGTTGCGGGGTTGTGTTGGAAGAAAGAAGGAAAATTTAATTAACCGCCGAAAGGCAAAAATCCAAAAAAAAATGTACGGAATTTCACAAGAAGGCGCACGCCAACTGGAGGAAAAAAGAAAGGAGCGCGATCGACGCGCCGCAGCCGAAATGAAAAAAGAAGCAGAAAAACAGGCAAAAAGCCTGCTCGAAAGAGCCCGGGCATTTGCAAGTAAAAATGGTTGCACAGTGGCAGAGGCCATCGCAATTTTAAAATAACTAGCTGGAGACAGCATAAAAACGTAAAAATGAAAAACGTAGGCTTGGCACTATTGTGCCTAACATTGGGGCCGATCGGCCTATTAGGCTATGGAATCGGAGCAAACAAAAACATCACTGAATTTACTAATGCACAAATGGCTATCGTTATTATCTGCCTTAGTGCATTTGCAGTAGGTTGTTTTAAAATCGCCGGGCAACTGGCATAAAAAACTGAAATGAAAAAAATTATCTTCCTTGACTGTGAGAGCGCAGGACTGCGCGGCGAAATTTTTGCCGCCGCCCTTGTCGGCCCTGAAGGAGAAACCATCTTTAACGGCTACTACCGGCACTCCGACCTGATTACAAACAGTTGGTTGGCTGAAAACGTCGCGCCAAACCTGGATGGCCAGGAATTTCCGGACCGGTCGAATTTTCTGGCCGCTGCCGCAGCGGCATACAGAGGCGCAAAAGAAATATACGGATGGGAACCCTGGGGTCCGGGAAATGGGAAGGCCATTGCAGTATGCGCTCACATGGGCGCGCCTGTCGAGGCAAACTTCTTCCAACAGCTTTGGGAGAATGGGAACATTGACGAGTTTAGCGGGCCATACCCTATGTTGGACACCGCGCCGCTTATTTTACTTGCCGGTCTGTGGGCAGATAATCCACTTGCAATACTGTACGGCATTTTTGCTTTATTTTTACACGTTAAATACATAGCATTATGCGATCCAACCAGCGAGGAAGACTTTGCGAAGGTGGCTGGCTTGGAGCTTCCACAAGGACACAAAACCCACAACGCCTTGTCGGATGCACGTTTGACGCGCTTGGTATGGCAACATTTTACCGAAAAAATTATTTAACCCGCAGCGAAACCCAAAACGAAACCCGGCACGGTAACACGTCGCCGGGTTTTCGCATTAAAAAAGCCCGGTACGTTTACCGGGCCAAACTATCGAAAACTTTACCTGATACTATTCTTTAAGCGGGACAACGCCCGCAATTTTAACGGGGTCTTTGGGG
>JAKQDP010000056.1 GCA_029558735.1 bacterium
TATTATTACCGCATACGGTACTATTGAGACGGCGGTGGAGGCAATAAAAGTCGGGGCAATAGATTACATAACCAAGCCTGTGGAATTGGATGAATTACTGATTCTGGTTAATCGGGTAGCCGAAAGAAGGCAACTGATTAAAGAAAATGAGCTTTTACGGCAAGAACTGGGGAAAAAGGGCATTACTGCTGATAAAATTGTATATAAAAGTCCCCTAATGGCGGAAGTAATCAATATGGCCGGTCGTGTGGCCGCCAGCCGCGCGTCTGTTTTGATTCAGGGGGAAAGCGGTACAGGAAAAGAACTTCTGGCCCGATTGATTCATCAATTAAGCCTTCGGGCGAATAAACCGATTATTATTGTCAATTGTGTTGCTCTGCACGAAAATTTACTGGAAAGTGAGTTGTTCGGGCATGAAAAAGGAGCATTTACCGGTGCCACGTCACGACGCATCGGCCGTTTTGAAGAAGCGGACGGTGGCACTTTGTTTCTTGATGAGATAGGAGAGCTCACCCCGGCGGTGCAGGTTAAGCTTCTGCGTTTTTTGCAGGAGCGCGAATTCCAGCGTCTTGGCAGTAATCAGAATATAACTGTCGATGTGCGGGTAATCAGTGCCACCAACCGCGATTTGGAAAAGCAGGTTAAAGAAGGTAATTTTCGCGAAGACCTTTTTTACCGGCTAAAAGTTGTAACTATGCATCTCCCGCCGTTGCGGGACCGGAAAGAAGATTTACCTATTTTAATTGACCATTTTATTCAGCAATATGCCGTTGAAAACAAAAAGAACATCAAAGGTTTAACTGCCGAAGCGCGTGATCTCCTTTTAAAGTATAATTATCCGGGGAACGTGCGTGAGCTCGTTAATATTTTGGAGAGAGCGGTGGTTATTGCGCGCGATGAATATATTACGATTGATGACTTGCCTTTTAAGCCCTCTTCGTTTGCTGATCATGGAAAAAAGCCGTTTGGTCTTTTAAAAGAGTCGGTGGAAGAATTAGAAAAGAAATTGATTGCCGAAGCCATGAAAAAGGCGCAGGATAACCAGACAAAAGCCGCAGAAATACTGGGCATGTCTGAGCGGATGCTGCGTTACAAACTTAAAAAGTATTCTTCAAAGGATTAACA
>JAKQDP010000060.1 GCA_029558735.1 bacterium
AATATGTCCGAATACTATAATCCAAACAGAGACGCCTCTTGGAACTACGGCGGAAAAAACTGGAAACTAAGTCGATCAAAGATTGATCTGTTTTTGGAATGTCCGAGATGTTTTTATTTGGACAATAAACTCGGCGTTAAACGAGTGCCCGGATTTCCTTTTTCCATAAACAGTGCGGTGGATTATCTTTTAAAGCAGGAATTTGACTCTTATCGTGTTAAAAACGAACAGCACCCTCTGCAAAAAGAATACGGCATAGACGCTCGGCCGATGTCTCACGCTGAGCTTGATGAATGGCGAAGAAATTTTGGCGGTATTAAATATTTGCATGAACCGACCGGACTTTTAGTTACCGGTGCAATTGACGATTTGTGGATTAACGGAAAAGATGAATATATTGTCGTTGATTATAAAGCTACGGCCAAGGATGAGGCAGTGAAAGCTTTAGACAAAGAGTGGCAATATGGCTATAAACGACAAATGGAAGTTTATCAGTGGCTACTAAGGCAGAATGGTTTGAAAGTTTCTGATACTGGCTATTTTGTTTATTGTACCGGCAAAATGGACAGGCAAGCTTTTGATAAGCGAATTGATTTTGATGTAAATCTGATAGAGCATAAAGGCGATGATTCTTGGGTTGAAAAGACTCTATTTGAAATTAAAAAGTGTTTAGATAGTGACTCTATACCACAGTCCGGTCACGATTGCGATCATTGTGCTTATTGGAACTCTCGCAGACAGTTTGAGAAATAATAATTATGTGGAAGTTTTTGATTAAAACAAAAAATTGGATTTTAGTAATCATTAGAAAAATTAAAAGTCTTGTTCTTTTGGTTTGCAAAAAACTTTGGGGTATCAGAAAGGTTTTCTATATTATTCCTTTCGCTTTGCTTATAAGCATCTCCCAGAATTTAAGCACACGATCCCAGCTTGAGTTTTCTTTTTCCGGAAAGGCCGGAGAACTCGTTGTCGAAAATAATCAGCTTTATTATCAATTTAGGCATGGTGGCCTGATTAAAAATAAGAGTAAAGAGAAAAATACTATTACCAATATTGGGTTAGTTGTCTGGGCTAATGATAAAGAAGACAGTGCCTTGCGAGACGGATTTGGACCCAGCTGGATGATTGATAATCGTACAGGCAAAGAGATTAAACTTCCTTTGGTTATTGAAGGTCGTGAGGCAGTAGATGTTGATATCTTCAATAAATTTATAGTGCAAGGGACTTCGGACGAACAGTTGGTTACCGCAGTTAAGCCGGTTGCGCCTGGCTCGGGTTTTACAATACCAAAATATGACTATCAGTTAACTTTCACTGATATTAATGACAACGAATTTGATGAAAAAGGCCGGCTGGTTAACAGAGATGTTATAAACATGAATTGGACTCTCGAAAATTATTGCGGAGAAGTACACTATAAATTTTGGCCTTGCTTGATACAAAAAGCTAAAATTTCTGATAGTAAATTTATGTTTGAGATAAAGACTTTATTTCATTGGTTTGGTATGGAAAGTATTGGTGATTCAATTTATAAAATTGGAACTAATTTTGAGAAATAATTATGGTTGACGATAACGATCCAATTAAAGACAACCCAGCTGAAGAAGCCCCGGACGAGGAAGTCGCCGAGCTTATGGAAAGCCACGATCTTGATAAAGATACGGCCGAACGTGTGCAAGAAATTATGGAAGATTTAGGCGTGGATGAAGACGATGCCATCGAGATCGAAGAAGGTCTTTAATTTTATGATTCCATCAAAAAAGAAAATCGACGAGTTAAAGGAATTGGTCAAAAGAGATTTTGGTGTTGATTGGACGGATCAGGAAGCCTCGGACGAAGCATTTAACTTGCTTAACTTTTACGATGCTCTGGGGAGATTCGCTATGGAGGATATCCAGAAGTATATCGACACCGGTGGCGAACCGAGTTTTGCAGGACCGGACTATGATAAGTGGCTAGCGGAGCAGGCGGAAATCGTTAAAAAGATTCAGGCAGATCGGAAGGAAGTCTCTAAATCAAAAAAACGAAAAGGTTAAGCAAATACGACTCGGCATAATTTGCTTAACATCACTCGAATTAAGCAAATCGTTCTGGGCTCGCAAATTTCGTCAAACCGGTGGGCTATGGTCGCAAGTGGTGTCAAAGGTCTATCTTGGGTGCAAAGCTCGCCCTAAGGGCAGACAAGGGGTAACAACGTTTTACTTTTTGGATAGGAGGAGGTCGTAGTTGTAAAACTTGGCAACTTTCTTGATGTTATTCATTTTTTCGCGTAAAGTAACCATATACTCTTTATCCTCAAGCACTGTTATAAGACCCGACAGTGCCTGACCCAAGAAAATAAAAACATCCCGGCGTTAGCTGGGGTGTTTTTATTTTTATGGAATTAGCGACGAGGGAATTGAACTTGCCTGCCGTTAGGCAGACGGATGGCTGGTTGAGCGAGGAGCCCGAGGGAACAAGGACGACGAAGCAAAACCATAAGCCAATCCCGAATAATCGGGACGGCTTTGTTGACGCAATAATTATCTAAACAACCCCTTAATCCAACCCCAAATGCCCCGATAGGCCTGAGCATCAACCACTTCCTCCAACCGATTCTGTTCCTGCTCCATATTCTGAATCTGCTCCTGCATAACATCCTTCAATTCCTGTTGGCAGTTGCAATCCTGATACAACTGGGCCAATTCCCTGATCCGTTCGCGATTTTGGACAATTTCCTCTTCCAGCTCATCGGCCGCTTCCTGGTCGCCGCCGAAGAAAAATCGTGCCAACCGGCTGCGATTTTTGATCTGTTCCTCCTTGGCAATGGTATTCTGGACTGAATTATTGAACTCTCTGGCAATCGCTGATACCTGCTGGCCGATGCCGCCAGTCAAGTCCTCGGCCGCCAATAAAGCGTGGACCGCTTCCCGAACGGCATTTTGCTTTTCCATCACTTCCTGCCGGCGCTGGTCCTTCAATTGAGCCAGTTCCTGCTGAAATTCCTGCCGCTGCCCTTTGATCATTGCCTGAAGCTCCTGGACATTTCTGGCCCTGGCTTGAATCGGCGTGGAAGTGCTCTCGCCCTGATTGGCAGTTCTGGCTTGCTGGCGTTCCTGCACCATCAGCGGTTTACCGTCATCGGAGTCATCATTAATATCTTCATCTTCACTTTCTGTTTCCACTAGCGGCTCACTAGAAACTACCAAACAATCATCACTACCCTCACGGCAAGCGCCAATATCTTGGGTCTGATTCTGGCGCTGATTTTGTTGCTGGTTAACCGCCCCAACCGCTGAAGCGGCTAAGGTCAAGGCGACCGTCAAAACGAAAATAAAAACCGTTTTTTTCATAAATTTTAGTTAATTCTTATTTAATTTTGTAATTTTGAATTATGTTTTATGTCTGTTTTATATCGATTATTATAATACATTTTTAACAAAAAACCATTACCTATTGGCAATTACTTTTTAATATCACAAAAAATTTGCTATAATTATATTAGCTCTTATCAAGGAGGAACCACTATGTCGACTATTCGTCCAAGCGATAGCGACCAAAAATTACGCATGGAAAATCAGCGAGATTTTTTGTCGACCATTGCCGCCAAAATGAATATTCCCATATGGCAAATCAAGAACGCCAACCCAGAACAGCTGGACCAAATCCAAGCCCAATGGGTGCAATACCGTCGCCAAAGCAGCGACCAAACCAATCACCAATCCGCCCGCTAGCCCGGACGGATTTTTTCTCCTCCGGTCTATTCCGCTAACCGCCCGCCACTCTGAACAACTCAAACCGGCTGACCCCGGTTTTTCTAATCCTTGAAAAAAAACCACCAATTGATATAATCAATTTTATTATGATGATAAGCAATGAAATCGAGTGGCTGATAGATATTTACACCAATAGCCGCCAACAATCAACCCCAGACAATGTCGAAAAAATCAAACTGAGCCAACTGGTCTCCAAGCTTGGCTTTTTTTATGAAAAATTCCGCAACGCCATTGATTATAACGAGGAACACCTGATTCGACGCAATGCCATTGATCGGATTATTAGACGACAAATTATCTTCCTTCAAGAAAACCGGCCGCCCAAAATCAGTAAAACTTTAATCTATGAATTTATTCGCGCCGGCTATTTGCCTAATAATCAATTACCGGAAACGATTATTGCCGACTTGGCAAAAATCGTGGAAAAATATCTAGTGCTTATCAGCCACATCACTCAACGGCAATTACCGCAGGCCAAAAAACTGATTTCCTTCACTCTCGGCCTTGCCTCTTGCGAGATTAATGAATTTTTATCGCCCAACCAAAGCCGCCAAGACGAAGCGACGGCCAATGTCCTATATTCCCATTTAATCAAACACCTGAATTTCAGCAACAGCAAAATAAGCCCGGAAGAAAAAAATCTTCAAATTTATATTGCTATTTTAAAAAATCTCAACAAAGCCGACTTGCCGGCCTTACGCTATGCCTTACTGAAATTATCAGTCCCCAATTGGCGTCAAGCCGATCCGGAAACAATTCAAAAATTCTGCCGTCACTTGGAAACCGTCTATAATCGCATCAATAAGCATCTGGCTCACCCCATTGCCTTCCAATTAAGCCGCAACCTTCGGACGCAGGCAGTTTTTTTCTCAGTACTCAAAGAATTAATTAAAAAAAATCAACCAATCATCCATCAAATCTTGAGCGACCCGGAGTTATTGGAGGACAAAATTGAAGAAATTGTCACCGCCAAAAATCTGGCGATTAAAAACAAGCTAATCGGCACGATTTTCCGAGTGATTGTTTATATTTTCTTCACCAAAACCGTTTTAGCCTTCATTTTGGAATTGCCTTATGATCTGTTGGTGGCCAAACATATCAATTGGCCGGCGCTGATCATTAATATTACTTTCCATCCGACGCTAATGTTTGTGGTGGCCATGGCGATTCGCATTCCCGGTCCCAAAAACACCAAAATTATTGTTGAGGAAACGAAAAAAATCATCTACCAACAAGAACAGGCTCTGATTTTTAAACCCAAAAAAGTAATGAAAAAGGGTACAATGAGTTATTATGCTTTCAATTTCATTTATTTGATTATGTGCGGTGTTTCGTTTGGCCTAATTGTTTACTTGCTGAAAAAGCTTAATTTCAATATTTTAAGCGGCGCCTTATTTATATTTTTCCTGACCGTCGTCAGCTTTTTCGCTTTCCGGCTGCGCTATCTAGCCAAACAGTTTTTAGTCATCCCCCGGAAAGACAACCTGTTCGGTTTTTTAATCGACTTTGTCAGTCTGCCGATCATCCGAGTTGGACGCTTTTTTTCCACTAATTTTTCCAAGGTTAACATCTTTTTATATTTCCTGGATTTTATCATTGAAACGCCATTCAAACTGCTGGTGGAGTTTATGGAAAAAACCATTTCCTTTATCAATGATAAACGGGAAGAAATTATCGAATAACTAAATTTGGCCTTGACAAAGAATCTTTGGTCTATTATTATTTAGATAGTTATCTAATTATCTAAATAACCCTATGGCTATGCCCTTGGCCAAAACTTTCTCCGCCTTGGCCGACCCCAACCGCCAAATCATCATTGATTTGCTTAAGCGGGGGGAACAATCAGCTTCGGCTATCGGCCGACAACTCGACATCACCCCGCCCACTCTATCTCATCATTTGGATGTTCTTAAACGCGCCGACCTGATTTCGGGCCGCCGTCAAGGACAACAGATATTCTATTCGCTCAATTTCAGTACGGTTCAAGAAATCAGTGAAAAAATAGTTAAATTTTTAAAAATAAAAAAATAAAACTGATTCTATGAAATCACCCATTAAAATTTCTTGGCGCACCGAGCTGCTGCCCGGTCTATTAGTTGTACTGGCCATAGCGATCGGCTTCTATTTTTACGCCCACTTTCCGGAGACGGTGATTACCCACTGGAATATCCAAGGTCAAGCTGACGGCTGGAGTTCGAAATGGTTTGGCGCTTTCTTTTTGCCCTTACTGCTAATAGCGCTCCACCTCTTATTTATTGTTATTCCTTTTTTCGACCCCCAAAAAGAACGCTATCAAGAATTCGCCAAAACTTACCAGCTTTTCAAACTGCTGATTATTGGCACCATGTTCTTGATCTATCTGTTTTCCGGCTTAATTAATTTGGGCTATAACCTCAATATTGGCAGCGCTGTCTCTATGATGATTGGCGCCCTGTTTATTGTGATCGGCAATTATTTGGGCAAATTAAAATATAACTGGTTCGTGGGTATTAAAACGCCTTGGTCGTTGTCATCGGAAAATGTTTGGAACAAAACCCACCACATCGGCGGCTGGCTGTTTATCCTAATGGGCATCGCTATCATTATCGTTCCCTATTTGCCGACCAACTGGGGCCTAGCCCTGTTTTGGCTGGCAATCACTGTCGGTGTCTTAGGCAGTATGGGCTATTCTTATTTTGCTTATCGCCAAGAAAAAAAATAATGCTGGGTATTTTTATTAAAAAACGAATTGGCGACCGCAATTATCAAAAAAGCAATCGCCTCACCACGGTTGATTTTGACGCTTCAATAAGGGCCCAAAAACTGACTCGAGAAATTTTGGCCAGTTCAACGGCAAGCGAACGCCAAAAATTGGGCGAAGCTCTCCTTGATGAATTATCCGATTTGGCCAAGATTGAAATTATTACTCTAAAAATTTCCGATACTCGGCAATACCACAAAAAAATTAACGGCCGAGTGACCACCAAGCGCTATGGCTATTACCGCCCCGGCTCAAATTACATCTATATCCAAAACCTAACGGCAGTTCGAGGCCAAATTTTGGCGGCAAAAACTTTTCTAGACACACTGCTTCACGAATGGCTGCACCACTATGACACTCATAAACTCCGCCTCAACTCCATCCATAGCCGTGGCTTTTATGAACGGCTTAGCGACCTGCATCTCAAATTAGCAATAAAATAATAATGAACATACCAAGGTATGTTCATTGATTTAAGGCGGAATTTAACCGCCTTGTTTTTTACGGCTATTTTTTGACTGCTCTGACAAATTGTTTTTTGCCGCGCTGCAACAACAATCGACCGGCCGACAAGTCAACCCTAAACTGCTCATTGGTCACTTTCTGATCATCAATTTTAATTGCTCCCTCTTTAATTAGACGCCGCACCTCGCTGTTGGTTTTGGCCAAACCAGCTTGGACAAACAGTTCTAAAACGCCGATAGAATGATTAGCGCAATCTATCGCTACTTGAGCAATTTCAACCGGCTTATCGCCCTGTTGGAATACCCGCTTAAAATTTTCCGCTCCGCTATCAGCGGCCTCAAGGCCCAAATATATTTTAACTACCTGATAAGCCAGCTCCATCTTGGCATCACGCGGATTGGCGCCGCCGGATAATTGCTTTGCGATTTCTCGAATTTCTGTTAAGGGCATATCAGTCAAAATCTCCAACGCCGGCACAATCATCTCATCCGGCCAGCTCATCACTTTACCGTACATATCGGCCGGCGTATCTTCCAGGGTAATCATATTGCCTTCGGATTTACCCATTTTCTTGCCGGTCGGATCCTCCAATAATTTGGTGGTTAAAACCAATTTTTCCCGGCCTTTCATTTTTTTCATCAGGTCGCGACCGGCCAGCATATTGAACATCTGGTCATTGCCGCCGATTTCCAAATCCACCCCCAAAGACACGCTGTCATAGGCCTGCATCATCGGGTATAAAAATTCATTAAGATAAAGGTCTTTGCCCTGGCTCATCCGTTCCTTGAACATACTTCTGGCGAGCATCTGCTGGGCGGTAAAATAAGAAGACAGCTTCACCAAATCAGCGAATTTCAACCGGCTCAACCAATGGGAATTAAACTTGAATTCGATATTCTTAACATCGATAATATGCTTAATCTGCTTCTTCCAATTTTTCAAATTGGCCATTACCTGGGCGTGAGTAAGGGGCTGGCGAGCCGATAATTTGTCTGTCGGGTCGCCGATCTGGGCGGTAAAATCGCCAAACAAAAAAATCACCTTGTGCCCCAACTGTTGGAACTTGGCCAATTTACGAATAGTGATACCATGGCCGATATGCAAAGTCGGCGCCGTCGGGTCATAACCGCAATACAGCCTAATCTGTCGGCCGGACATCAGCAACTTTTTGAGCGCTGCTTTATCGGGATAGATGTTTTCTACCCCCCGCGTCAACAGCTCGTCAATAATTTTTTCGTCAGTAATAACTTTAGCCATAATTATATTGTAGCAAATTTATTTTTTAAAAACAGAGTAGGATTTAACCAATGCTTATTAGTTGTTTTTTAATTTTAGCCAAATGGTCTTCTGCTTCGGCCAGCTTGGCTTTTTCTTGAGCCACAATCTCTTTGGGCGCTCGGCTCAAAAACTGCTCATTGACCAATTTAGCGCTGATACTTTTGATATAATTTTCAATCTGGGCTAGTTCTTTATTAAGGCGCTCTTTCTCCGCCTTCAAATCAATCAATCCGGCTAATAACAAATGAACCTCGACCTCGCCGGTTATAGCAACCGCGCTGTCTTTGGCGGCTGAAGATTTATCAGTAATTTCCAATTCCTGGCAACGCGATAGTTTTTTGATAATTTCCCGCTGTTTCTCCAACAAATCCTTCTTAGTTGCGGAAATCAATTTTATTTTAATCAATTTAGCCGGCTCAATATTGGACTCGCTGCGCAAATTACGAATAGTTTTAATCACGCCAATGAAGCATTCAATATCTCCACTAAGCCTTTTGTCTTTTGCCGCCTTGACACTCTGGGGCCAATCAGTCACCATCAGTAAATCCTTGGCTTTAAAATTTTGCCAAATCTCTTCGGTGACAAACGGGCAAAAAGGCTGCCACAGTTTCAACAGCTGTTGCAATACATACAATAAAATTTCATCTTTGCCGCCCTCAATCTTAGCAATTTCCAGATACCAATCAGCAAAATCGTTCCAGGTGAATTCATGCAACTTCTCAGCAGCCGGAGAAAAGGCATCGCTATCCAACAGCTGAGTCACTGTTTCAACCGTCTCGGACAAATCATTCAAAATCCACTGATCGGCCAAGCTTTGGGCTTGGGGCTGTTTATTGATAATCTTTGGCTCGGCCACAGCCTGAAGCACATACCGAGAAATATTCCATAATTTATTGACAAAATTCCTGGCCCCGGCCACTTTTTCTTCATAAAAACGAGAGTCGTTGCCGGGAGTAATGCCTTTAATCAGAGACAGCCGCAAAGCGTCAGTGCCATACTGCTTGATGATTTCCAGGGGGTCCAAGCCGTTACCAACGGATTTGGAAAATTTCTTGCCATTTTTATCGCGTAAAATGCCATGGATATAAACATGATAAAAGGGAATCTGATCCAGGGCATAAGTGGACATCAGAATCATTCGCGCCATCCAAAAGAACAGAATCTCATAGCCCATCTGCATCCAAGCAGTGGGATGAAATTGTTTTAAGTCTTTAGTCTTATCGGGCCAGCCCAAAGTAGAAAATGTCCAGGCCCCGGAAGAAAACCAAGTATCGAGAGTGTCTTCATCTTGAACCCACTCGCCGTCTGTTGGCGGCTGCTCACCAACAAAAACTTCCTTGTTCGGCCCATACCACACCGGAATCCGATGGCCCCACCAAATCTGACGAGAAATGCACCAATCCCGCAAATTGTCTATCCAACTCAGATAAATATTATAAAATCGCTCCGGCGTAATGGTGATTTTCTGTTTGGCATCGCCTCGATGGCCAATTGTTACCGCCTGACGCATTAAATCCTTCAAACTCTGCTGCCGACCGGGAATAATTTTATTAACATCAATAAACCATTGTTCCATTGGCAAAGACTCAACCACATCACCAAAGCGATCCGAAGTGCCAACATTATTGATAATCTCTTCCTCTTTAATAAATAAGTCATTATCCTTGAGCCAACTAACGAATTTTTCTCTGGCCTGATTAATAGTTAATCCTTGATAATCGCGGCCAGCCGCTTCCGTCATCTTACCGTCGGCGCCAATGACTTGAATAATGCCAATATTTTTGTTGGCCTGGTACATTTCATAATCTATCTGGCTGTGGGCCGGGGTGACGCCAACAGCGCCGGTGCCATAATTGGGATCAACATTTTTATCGGCAATAATCGTAATCTGAAGCGGCTTTTGAGCGCCCAGATCAACAATAAACTTTTGGCCAATGTATTTTTTGTAGCGCTCATCATCCGGGTGGACAGCTACCGCCGTATCGCCCAACTTAGTCTCCGGCCGAGTAGTGGCAATAGGGATGGGGAAATCCTTGGCGTACTTGAAAGTCCAGACTTTGGTTGTCTGATCCACATACACCAATTCATCATCCGAACAAGTGGACTGCCCCTTAACCGACCAATTGACCACTCGATAACCGCGATAAATCAGGCCGTCGTCATACATTTGCTTAAACAAATGATTGACTGCCCGGGAGCGCTCAGCGTCAAAAGTATAAGCCAGCCGCGACCAATCGCAACTGGTGCCCATTTTTCTAATTTGCGATAAAATGATTTTTTTGGATTCTTCGGCATAATTACGAATTTCCGCCAATAACTTATCCCTGCCCAATTCTTGTCGCGGATTGACAATGCCTCGCTTCTTCAACTCGTCTTCCACTCGAGCTTGGGTAGCCACAGCGGCATGATCGGTGCCAGGCACTAGTAACGCTTTTTTACCCCGCATCCGTTGGTAGCGGACAGCCGTATCCATTAAAGAACTTTCTAACGCGTGACCCAAATGAAGAATGCCGGTAACATTGGGCGGCGGCATCGAAACCACAAAAGCCGACCGACGCTTGCCCGGCAAATGATCCGGATTAAAAAAACCGGTTTGTTCCCAGAGCTGATAAATTTTATCTTCAACTTGAGAGGGATCGTAAGATTTGCTTAGTTCAATCTGAGCCATAACAATAAATATAAGAATGATTATATTCTACCCAATTCCCGAGTTTTTTTCAAGTTTTATATTGTTGACATTAACGGAATAATTCGTTAAAATCAATTAATTAATCTTTTCCTATGGCCCTCAACCTCAATCAACAAATTCTTGAATCCATCAATCGCAGTCGGTCAATTTTAATTATTTTTCGCCGGCAATGGACGGGTGACGCGGTCGCTGCCAGCTTAGCGCTGGCTCAAGCTTTGAAAACTCTCGGCAAAAAAACCGACCTGGTTTGTCAAGATTTCCAAGGCCGATCAACTTTGTCGTTTTTGCCGCTGACCGAAATCAAAGATCAACTGAAAAATATCCAAAAATTTGTAATCAGTGTTGACACTTCCCAAATTAAGCTTGGTGAGTTTGATTATGACCGCCAAGAGCAACAGCTCAATTTTTATATTACGCCCACCGAAGGCAAACTATCGATTGAACAAGTTAGCGCCAGTGTTGCTGATTTTAAATACGATTTAATTTTTATTATTAACAGTCCGGATTTGGAATCACTGGGCGACGCTTACCGTCAACACAGCGACTTTTTTTTCGCCACTCCCAAAATAAATCTTGACCATTCCCACAAAAATGAACATTATGGCGACATTAATTTAGTGGACTTGGCGGCCAGCTCCAGCTCGGAAATTGTCTATCGACTGATTAAAAATATCGACCACCGGCTGATTAGCGACGATGTGGCCACCTATCTGTTGGCCGGCATCATTAGCGCCACCAAAAATTTCAAAAGCGCCAATGTCAACCCGACCACCCTTAATTTGGCCGGCCAATTAATTACCGAGGGTGCCCGACGCGAACAAATTATTCAAAATTTTTATCAAACCAAATTTTTATCAACCTTAAAAATTTGGGGGCGAATACTGTCGCGGCTAAAAAACGACTGCCAGGGCCGACTGGTTTGGTCGACTATCTCCAAACAAGACTTTTTGGACACCTCCACCGGGCCGGAAGATATCACCGAAGTAATTGACGAGTTAATTGTCAATATGCCGGACACCGAAATTATTGCTTTGATTTATGAAAATATTCAATTAGCCGACAAAAAAATCAGCTGCCTGCTTTTCTCCGTCAAAAAAATCGATTCCCGTCGGTTGGCAGCTCGATTTAATCCTGACGGTAGCAGTGATCTGGTCAGATTTTCTGTTAACGCCCCCTCGCTAATTGATGCCGAGCGGGAAATTATTGAAGAAATAAAAAAATCTCTCTAGCGTCACCTTGAAAAAACCCGGGAGAACGGTTATATTTAAGGGGGTGGCGATTAAATTTTGGCGCTGATAATTTTACCTTAAGACACCAATAATAAAATTGAAACAATAATTTGGGCCAGTAGCTCAGGGGTTAGAGCACAACGCTTATAACGTTGGGGTCGGTGGTTCAAATCCACCCTGGCCTACGCTGATTGGAGAATTTTGACAATTAATAGTTTTTTATTTAAAATATTTTAATAATCTTTGGTCGCTTAGCTCAGTTGGTTAGAGCGCATCCTTGACGTGGATGAGGTCAGTGGTTCGACTCCACTAGCGACCACCAAAGTAAAACCCCCAAAAAATTTCGGGGGTTTTCTTGATAATCACTGTTTTTATGATAATGCTCCAGAAAAGGCGGTGGCCCCTCTATCACCTAAACATCGTTCCGATCCTTCTTCGTCGGCAGCTTCCAGTGGACAAATCCTGACTTATCAAGTATCTCGTTAACCAAGTCAGTTTTCCCTTTGATGTATAAATCCTTGCCCGTTGGATCTTCCTTAATAAGACGCTGTTTCAATTTGGCATATCTATCCCTTTCTTCCGGACGTTCTCTTAAATAATCCCTAAAAGCCAATTGTCGTTTCCAAAAATTTCCTCTATCCGCATAGGCGATTGAAAGATGATACTGGGTCGGTTTTCCTTTTCTAAAAAGATGGCGCTCTGTTGATTTGTCGGTCTCAGCGGTAAAATCAAAAGAATAACCAAGTTCTTGAAGTTTGGGAATAAATTTCTCAGCATTTTCATGACTGTCAATAAGCGCCATAATGTCTATAATCGGCTTAGCCGAAAGTCCGGGGACAGAAGAGCTGCCGATATGCTCTAACCCGAGCAATTCAGCGCCAAAAACTTCTCTTAACTTCTCTGCCTCCGCCTCATACAAACGAACCCATTCAGGATTGTATGGCAGAATATTCTCGTGTGCTGAATCTCTGTAAGTTTTTTTCATCCCTTCCATTATAATTTATTTATTAATTTTAAAATAACAAGTTGATTACTTTTTATTCTAGGGAAAATAAAGACCCCCTTCCAACAAGCACTGCCAATGAACATACCCCCGAAATTTTTCGGGAGTTTTACTGATAATCACTGTTTTTTATGATGGCCGAATTTATATTTAAAAATATCAGTCTCAATTTCACCCACTAATAATCGATAAACCTCCACCAATACATATTTGACAGAAACATTAATCCGACCGTCAGAATCGAGCCGACGAACCGAAACTAAAATTTTGACCTTTTTCAAAATCCGAAATTTGCCCAACTTCTTGGCTCGCTTAACATAATCATGATCCTCGGCCAAAGTTAATTTTTCATCAAACCCCCCGACTTGCTCATGAATTGATCGCTTGATAATAATACAAAACCCCGGCGCATGAGGATAAAAATACTGAGTGGCATTAAGATAAGCATTGACCAAACCATGAAGAACAACGTCAATATTTTTATTACTCAAAGGAACAACGCCGCAGGAAGCGATTTGAATATCTTTTTCCTTCATCTCAGCAAAAACATCCTTAATAAAATCGCGGGGGATGATTACATCGGCATCGACAAAAAATAAATACTCACCCCGGGCTGCTGCCGCGCCACGATTGCGGCCGACTGCCGGCATGCCGCCAGTAACCACCAAACAACCGAAATCCCGAGCGATTTTTCTGGTTCTATCAGTGGAATTGGCATCGGCCACAATCACCTCATAATCAATAAGGTTCTGCTGACGAATAGAGGACAACAAAAACGGCAAGGTTTTCTCTTCGTTGTAAGCCGGAATAATAATACTCAATTTAACGGCCATAATACTAATCTTAATTTGTCATTATTGATTATTAATCAATAATGGGCTAAAATAACACCCTCCCCTCAGTCCGATTATTATGATAGAATTATAGCATAAATGAAAAAATATCAAGAAAAATTAATCGCTTGGCAAACAGCCGCCTTCCGGCGGGCGAATTTTTCTTTTATAAAAACACTGATCCAAAAGTTTCCGGCGGCAGAGCTATATTTAGTGGGCGGAGCAGTGCGCGACATTATTATCGGCCGGCCGACTAAAGATTTTGATTTGGTGGTTGGCAAGATTTCTGCCAATGATTTGGAAAAATTCTTAAACCAACACGGCGAGGTTAATTTGGTCGGCAAAAGTTTTGGTGTCTTCAAATTTATTCCCGCCAGTCCGGCTTCTCGGCCGGCCGGGGCGGGAAGCTCCGCCGCAAAAACAGCCGCCGCGGTAGCGAAGGCCGGCGACAAAATAACCGGCGCCAACCCGATTGAAATCGCCCTGCCCCGCACCGAACATGCCGGCATGTCTGGCGGCTATCGCGATTTTGAAATTCAAAGCGACAAAAACTTGTCGATTGAAGAGGACCTGTCCCGGCGCGATTTCACTATTAATGCCTTGGCCTGGGATATAAAAAACAAAAAATTAATTGACCAATTCAACGGAATCAAAGATTTACAAAACCAAACCATCAAAGCAATTGGACGGCCCGAACAAAGATTTCAGGAAGACTACAGCCGAATGCTTCGGGCAGTCCGATTTGCTTGCCAATTGGGTTTTACTATTGATAAGCCAACCCTAAACACCATCAGAAAAAAGGCGCCGCAAATCGCCACTATCGCCGGTGAACGAATAAATGAAGAGCTAACCAAGATTATTATGTCCGACAACGCCGAACTGGGCTTCCGCTTAATGCAACAAATCGGCTTATTAAAAATTTTAATTCCGGAATTGGAAGCCGGCGTCCATGTTAAACAAAACCTATCTCACATCTACGAAGTGTTTGAGCACAATGTTCGGGCGCTGGGCGCGGCCGCACAAAGAGGTTATAAGTTAGAAATTCGCTTGGCCGCCCTATTTCACGATGTGGCCAAGCCAATAACTAAAGCCGGCCGCGGACCAACCGCCACTTTTTATAACCATGACCAAGAAGGGGCCAAAATGACTAGAACAATTTTAAAACGTCTCCACTTTTCCAATGATATCATCAAACACACTGTTCATTTGGTTCGCTACCATATGTTTTATTACGCCTTAGACACTGTATCTGATTCCGGTGTTAGGCGACTATTGAATCGTTTAGGCCGAGAAAATATTGATGATTTTATTAATTTGCGAATCTGCGACCGCCTGGGGATGGGCCGACCGAAAGCCAAGCCTTGGAAATTAATAGAGCTGGAACGCCGCTTCAAGGAAGTCCAGCTGGACCCAATTACACCGAAAATGCTCAAACTAAAAGGCGATGAACTGATGGAATTGCTGGCCATTAAACCCGGTCCCAAAGTGGGGTTGATTTTAAACGCTTTATTAGGCGAAGTACTGGAGGATCCCGGCCGCAATAATAAAAAATATTTAAAAAATCGAGCTAAGCAATTAAATGCATTAGTCGAACCGGACCTGAAAAAACTCAACCCCGATCTCGCTTTCTACGAAGAAGAGCGAAAAAGATTACTGCATCAAAAATAAAATATTCATCATTGCCATGACTTCAAATAATATCATCATCACCGAACAAGACCATGGCCGGCGGTTGGATATCTTTCTCACCGCTCAGTGGCCCCACCTCTCCCGCTCGCAAATTCAAAAATTGATTAAAAAAGAACTAATTTTGGTTAATGGGAAAAAAACCACTGTTCATCGTTTTCTAAAAAAGACTGATTGCATAACCCTATCACCCGAGAAAACAGCAAAAGACGATCCAGAAACAACCAGCCCCCGCCTCGCCCCGCCACCAATAAAAACAGGCAACCCGGATAAAATAAAAATAATCGCCAAAGAGCCTGATTTTTGGATTATTGAAAAACCAGCCGGCCTCTTGGTCCACCCTACAGAAAAAAATGAGACCGACACGCTGGTGGATTGGCTGATAAACAAATATCCTGAGTTAAAAAAAATCGGCGAAAATCCGGCTCGGGCCGGAATTGTCCATCGGTTGGACAAAGAAGTTTCCGGCTTAATGATTATCCCTACTACCCAAACCTCCTTTGATTATTTCAAACAACAATTCAAAGACCACACTATCACCAAAAAATATCAAGCCTTAGTCCACGGTGAAATAGAGCGACCGGAGCAAGAAATAAATTTTCCCATTAGCCGCTCAAATACCAAAACCGGACTCTTCGCCGCTCATCCGGCTCAACAAGAAGGGAAAACCAATTTCATCGGTAAAAAAGCTCTTACTTATTTCAAAGTGCTGGCCAAATATAAAAACTATACTCTGCTGGAAGTGGAAATTTTTACCGGCCGCACCCATCAAATTCGGGTTCACTTGCTCGCTTATGGCCACCCCATTGTTGGCGACAAGCTGTATAAAACCAGGAAACAAAAAGTCACCGACCTAACAGATCGGATTTTTCTGCACGCTACTCAATTGTCTTTTGTGGGTCCTAACCACCAAACTTATAATTTTACCAGCCCCCTGCCCAAATCTTTAACCGCGACGCTAGCCAAGCTCCCCGGCCAATCGCCGGCCTAATTAGACTGACTTAAAACCAAAGAAATATTTCTAAGTCTTTGGTTTCCGCCAAAACAACCAAGGAAAAATAAAATCTGCCCGAATTGGGGTCATGAGCTGGCTGCCCGACTTGAAAAAAACAAATTTTCCTGTTATGCTTAAATTAAAGCAATTAATAATAATCACCCCAAAAAGAATATGGGATTACCTAGTCAGAAACGAACCAAGAGCTCCAAGCGAAGACGCGCTTCTCATTTTGCCCTGAAGAAAACCAGCCTGGGAAAGTGCCCCCAATGCGGCAAACCCCAAAAACCCCACCATGCCTGCGCCTTTTGTGGCAGCTACAAGGGCAAAACGATTTTAACAATCAAGACCAAAAAGAAAACCCTCAAACAAAAAGAACAGGAACGGAAAAGCCAGAAACAAAATAAAAAATCCAAAAAAACCGACGCTTAAAATAAACGCTAACGATTGCCGTTTTGGTTTTAATAAATTTTAAAATCATGTCCAATCGACACTTAGCTCGAACTATTGCCGTGCAAATCCTGTACCAGTGGGATTTTAACGGTAAAAAACAGCCCATCGAAGATTTAATCGCGGAAAACAAAAATGCTTTTGCGCCGGAATTTGATGACGGCGGTTTTATTAAACATTTAATTGATGGCATTATTCAATATCAAACTAGTATTGATGGTCTGATTAAAAAATTCGCTCCGGAATGGCCACTCGACCAAATTACAGTCGTTGACCGTAATATCTTAAGATTGGGGACTTATGAACTCAGATTTGATGATAATATCCCCGCCAAAGTAGCCATCAACGAAGCAATCGAGCTAGCTAAAACTTTTGGCGGCGAATCTTCCGGCAAGTTCGTCAATGGCGTCTTGGGCGCGATTTACAAAGATATGGGTGAAAAGGATATTGATCGCCAATCAGCTGGATCAGGTGAAAAAAAATAATTAACCGACCATGAAAGGGTTAAGCCAACTAGAAAAAACCACTGGCATTAAATTTAAAAATAAGGATTTATTAATCCAAGCTATTACTCATCGTTCCTATCTAAACGAACACCCGGAATTTAAATTGGATCACAATGAACGGCTGGAATTTCTGGGCGATGCCGTACTGGAATTAGTAGTGACAGAATATTTATACAAGCATTACTCCAATCCGGAAGGCGAATTAACGAACTGGCGGGCCAGCCTAGTTAATGGTGCCAATTTGGCCAAAATCGCCCAACTGATCGGCCTGGAACCATTTATTATGATGAGCCGGGGTGAAAAAAAAGATACCAATACCAAGGCCCGGCAATATATTCTCGCCAACGCCATGGAAGCGATTATCGGCGCAATCTATCTCGACCAAGGTATAAAAGAAGCGAAAAAATTCATCGACAGCCATATCCTTGGCGACTTAAAACAAATCATTGAAAACAAGCTTTATATCGACCCCAAAAGCCGCTTTCAAGAAAAAGCCCAAGAATTATTCGGGGTTACCCCCAGCTATAAAGTGTTGGCCGCCAGCGGTCCAGACCATAATAAAATTTTTAAAGTCGGAGTATTTATAAATGCTGAAATGATCGCCCAGGGTACCGGCTCAAGCAAACAAGAAGCCCAAGTAGAAGCGGCCCGAGCGGCTCTACATAAGAAAAAATGGAACCAATAAGTTTTTAAATCAATAAACCAACCTTATGGACATAAACAGCCTGTTGCAAGCCGCCGTCAAAGAGAATGCATCGGACTTTCACTTAATTACTGATTTACCGCCTTTTGTCCGTGTCGACGGCGTCCTTCGCTCAAGCGGCACTAAAGCCCTGAAAAATAAAGATATCGAAGAATTAATCCGAGCCATTGTTGACGAAAATCAATTCAAAAAATTTACTATTGAAAAAGAACTTGATTTTGCCCATCAAACGCCTGACGGCTCACGCTTCCGCGTTAATATCCATTGGGAAAAAGGCAATATTGGCTTGTCCGCCAGAACTATCCCGTCGGAAATCCCCACGATGGAACAGATTGACATGCCAGAAACTCTCTATGAAATGTGCAATCTTGACCGCGGCCTAATTTTGGTCACCGGGCCAACCGGTTGTGGCAAATCCACTTCTTTGGCGGCGATGATCAATTACATCAACCAAAACCGAAACACCAATATCATCACCCTGGAAGACCCGATCGAATTCGTCTTTAAGCCGAATAAAAGCATTATCCGGCAAAGACAGCTAGGTTCAGATATGCTCTCCTTTCAAAATGGCCTCATCCATGTACTCCGCCAAGACCCGAATGTAATTATGGTCGGCGAAATGAGAAACTTGGAGACCATTGCCACCACTATTACTCTGGCTGAAACCGGCCATCTAGTATTCGCCACTCTTCATACTTATAGTGCCGCTCAAACCATTGACCGGATTATTGATATTTTCCCGCCCCATCAACAAAATCAAATCCGGATGCAGATTTCCATCACCCTAAAAAGTATTATTTCTCAACGGCTGATTCCTAAAAAAGGCGGCGGCCGAGTCGCCGCTAGAGAGATTCTGATTAACTCTCCGGCCATCGCCAATCTAATTAGAGAGAATAAAATCTCCCAAATAAAAACCAGCATTCAAACAAGCGCCCGCGAGGGCATGGTTACGATGGAAAAATCTCTCGAAGGTTTGTACAAGCAGGGCCTGATTGATAAAGAAACTTATGATTTAAACACTATTGAAGGTTGAATCTAGAATGATAAAAAATCAATCCACCATGACGGATTGATTTTTTTGTCCCCTTGTGTTAGAATAAAAATTGCTAAGAACAGCGCACTCGTAGCTCAACTGGATAGAGCGTCGCAAAAGTTTATCCCCCAAAAATGCGAGCGCCCGTAGCTCAACTGGATAGAGCGTCTGGCTTCGGACCAGAAGGTTATAGGTTCAAATCCTGTCGGGCGCGCTTAAGTTTTCTGTTGAGCGTCCATAGCTCAGCTGGTAGAGCAGTTGGCTCTTAACCAAACGGTCGGGGGTTCGAATCCCTCTGGACGCATAAGTATCTAAACCATCACCAGACTAAAACAAAAATCGCCCCTTAGAAATAAAGGGACGATTTTTGTTATTTTCAATTAACCTTAGATTCCGTCGGCAACGCCGTTCTCATCATTAATAGACGAGCCAACCGCTGAACTCTCTTCTTTTTTGAGAGCTTCTTTTAAGTTTTTACCAGCCTTGAATTTGGCTACCACCACTGACGGGATGGTAATTTTTTCTTCCGGATTACGAGGATTGATTCCCTCTCGGCCCTTCCGGCGTCGGGCAGAAAAAGTGCCAAAGCCAGTCAGGGTGACCTCGCCGCCATTTCTGAGCTCGTTAATGGTAATGTCGACAAAAGATTCTATCGCCGCTTCGGCCTGGGCCCGGCTAATTCCCACTTTATCTGCTATTTTTTCCGATAACTGGGCTTTATTCATAGGCTACCCCCTTTCTTAAAATTATTATTTAGCCATTATTATTGTTGAGTTTCCTCTTCAACTGGTTCGACTGATTCTGTTGACGCCGGTGATTCTTCGCCGGTTGACTCAATCTCACCCAAATCCGCTGAAGTGTCAGCTGATTCCAAAGTGGAAGAGCCGACTTCTTCGTTTTCAGCCATAGAAGTCTCGGTTGGCTGGACTGACTCAGCGGCATTGGCTTCGGCCTCCTGCTTGCCAAATAAATTGCTAAAAAAACCCATAAACTTTGTTTTATTAATTAATGTTGATTATTTTATCCAACCTTTTTATTTTTACGGTTTTTTGAGTTTTAGCGTTAATTTCCAAATAAATAGCGTTAAACTGACATAAACCGCTTATCGGTAGGTCATGCTTATTGGCGCCTTTGGCTCGATTTAAAAATGTCTCAATAATCCGTTGTTTATTGGCGCCGATAACCGAATCATAGTAACCAATCATGCCCACATCAGTCACATAACCGGTACCTTGGGGCAAAATAGTCTGATCAGCGGTTGGCACGTGGGTATGAGTGCCCAAAATAGCCGCGACCCGACCGTCAAAATAATGGCCAAAGGCAATTTTTTCAGAGGTGGCCTCAGCGTGAAAATCCACAATAAACAGGGATTTTTTGTGTTTATTGATGATTTTATCCAACTGTTTAAAGGGGCAGGTCACTTCCTCACTTATAAACACCCTTCCTAATAAGTTTACCACCATTAGCTTATTTTGGCTAATTTTTTTGGCTAATTTTCTCCGAGCGGATAAATCAACTTGCTTATAGCCAAAACCGGATTTTTTGGCGGAATAATTGGCTGGACGAATAATCGGTAAACCAACATCATCCAAAATTTCATCAGCGCCGTTTTTGGACCAGGCATGATTACCGGAAGTAAAAAAATCCACCCCGGCCGTCTTCAGTTCCGCCAAAGTCTGCCGAGTAAAGCCAATACCATGAGCCAAATTTTCCACGTTGGCAATAACCAAATCCGGCTTATACTGCTTTCTAATTTTAGGTAAATATTGACTAACGGCACGCCGGCCGATTCGACCAATAATATCACCCAAAAAAATTATCTTTATCATCGGTAATAATTATCGGGCAAATTCTACTACCCGTTTTTCCCTAATCACGTTAACCTTAATTTCACCAGGATATTTTAATTCTGATTCTATTTTACTGGCAATATCTTGGGCCATCTTCACGGCGCCCAAGTCGTCAATTTGTTCCGGTGTTACAAAGACTCTCACTTCCCGGCCGGCTTGAATGGCATAGGCCTTGTCCACACCTTCAAAACCAACAGCGATATTTTCCAATTCTTCCAAGCGTTGCAAATAATTTTCATAGCTGTCTTTTCGGGCGCCGGGTCGAGCGCCGGAAATAGCATCGGCCACTTTTACAATCACTCCCTCCAAAGTCGAAGGTTTGTCGTTATGGTGTTCCATCACCGGCTTAATAATCTCTTCATTAATATTGAATTTTTTACAGATATCCCGACCGATTTCCGGGTGGGTGCCTTGAACTTCATGGTCAACCGCCTTGCCAATATCATGCAACAAACCGGCTTTTTTGGCCACAGACACGTCAGCGCCCAATTCTTCGGCCAACAAGGCAGACAGATGCGCCACTTCCATTGAATGATTCAAAATATTTTGACCATAACTGGTACGATATTTTAATCGACCCAAAATTTGAACTAATTTAGGATCCAGCCCGGCCACCCCGACTTCGTAAACCGCATTCTCACCGGCCTTTTTGATATCAATAGCCACTTCTTTTTTGGCTTCCTTGATGGTCTCTTCAATTCGAGCGGGATGAATCCGACCGTCAAAAATCAACTTCTCCAAAGTCCGTTTGGCCACTTGCCGCCGAATCGGACTAAATGACGACAAAGTGATCGCTTGAGGCGTATCGTCGATAATTATTTCCACGCCGGTTAATTGTTCAATTGTTTTGATGTTTCTACCCTCCCGACCAATAATCCGCCCCTTCATTTCATCATTGGGCAGATCAACAACCGAAGAGGTATTTTCCTGAGCGTGAGAAGAAGCGCAACGTTCAATAACAGCTGATAAAATTTCTTTCGCTTTTTTCTCCAAATCTTCCGAGGCCTCTTGTTCTAATTTATTAATTCGATGAACCAAATTATCAGCAATCGCTTTTTCCGTATTATCCAGTAAAATCTTTTCGGCTTCGGCTTTGGTTAAGTTGGCAATTTTTTCCAATTTGGCAAATTGCTCTTCTTTAATTTTCGTCACCTCGGCCTTGATGCGATTAACTCTTTCCACCTTCTCAACTAATTCCTGTTTTTTGTTTTCCAAGTCCAGTAATTTTTGGTCAAATAATGATTCTCTTTTTTCCAATCGCTGTTTGGCAACTTCAAGCTCTTTTTTGTTTTGGCGAGCATCGTTTTTCGCCTCTTCCAAAACTTTTAAAGATTTTTCCTGAGCGCTTAACAGAATCTCCTTCTGTTTGGCTCTGGCTTCAGCAATCAATTTTTCAATTTTTTGTTCAATAGTGCCTTTGCGATTTTTGACCCACTGCTTCCTGGTCAAATAACCAGCCCCAAAACTAAACACCAGGCTAATGGCTAGCCCCAAATAAAATAGTAATGTTGTCATTTATAATTCTCCTTATCAAGAGAAATCTTATACGCTGAAAAACGCCAACTAAATTCGCGGTTATTGAAGTTTAAATTGAGTTTGATATTGGTATATCAAGAGTGGATTACTCACAAGATTATACTAAATTTAAACAAATTTCCTATCGATTCAACCTTTGACTCCTCAGCGTCAATAATTCCTCTTCATCTTAATTATTAATAGTAACTATATTTTAACAAAAAAAACAACCCCCGTCAATTAAGGCTTAAAAATTAATTGCTATTCTTACTTACCACCTGATCAATCAACCCATAATCTATCGCTTCTTGGGGTGACATAAATTTGTCGCGATCAGTGTCGGTCTCGATTTGAGACAGGCTTTTGCTGGTATGCTTGACTAATATCTTGTCCAGCTTTTCCTTTACTTTTAAAATGTGTTCGGCGCGAATCTTGATGTCAGTAGCCTGGCCTTCGGCGCCACCCATGACTTGATGAATCATAATCTCACTATTGGGCAACGCCAGGCGCTTGCCCTTGGCGCCACCGGCCAAAATTACCGCTCCCATGCTGGCGGCCATGCCAATACAAATCGTCGAGACATCGGCCTTAACATATTGAATGGTGTCATAAATGGCCAAGCCGGCCGAGACCGAACCGCCGGGAGTGTTGATATAAATTTTAATATCATCACGATTGTTCTCATTGTCCAAAAACAATAATTGAGCAATAACTGTGTTGGCCACCGCGTCATCAATCGGCGTACCGAGAAAAATAATTCGATCCTTTAACAGACGCGAATAAATATCATAGGCTCGTTCGCCATAATTGGTTTTTTCCAAAACCGTTGGTATTAAATACATATAATTATGGTTATTAAATTAGTATCCAAATATTAGCTTAATCACCGAGTTTTTTCAAGATGGTATAATTATCAATAAAAAACTGACTAACATCTTTCAAGGGATAAGCCAGGGTAAAACCGGCCGCTTTTTTGTGACCGCCGCCCCCAAAAAATGACGCCAGCACCGAAACATCAACATTATGTCGAGCGGTTCGCAGACTGATTTTGGTGTGGTCGCTATTAATCCTGAAAAAAGCCGCCCAATTAATCCCGGCCATATTGTTTAAAAAATTAACAAATCCATCAATTTCTTCTTCGTGGATGTTATTAGCGGTCAATTCGCTTTCCCGAATATAAGTATAAGCGCAATTAAAATCCGTATTAATTATAAGCCGAGAAAAAAGCAGGCCCCAAAGCTGTAAACCGCCGATCGTCTTGTTGCGCGATATTTTGTCAACAATGAGTTTAATATTGGCTCCCCGGGCGAGTAATTGACCGGCCGACTGAATCGCCGATAAGCTGGTAGCGGCGTTAGAAAAAACGCCAGTATCGGTTACCAGGCCGCAGAGCAAACAAATGGCGATATTTTTACTGATGGGTAATTTAATTTGACGAAAAAAATCAAAAATAATTTCGCAAGTCGAACTGACGCGATGATTAACAAGATTGATAGAGCCGAAATTAACATTGGTAAAATGATGGTCGATATTAATCACCATCGAACTTGTTAACTGCTTGATGGTTTGTTGGTCAAGGCCAGTGTGTCCCCAATCACCGCAATCTAAAACAAAAATCAGATCCCAATTTTTAAGTAAGTTGATGGAATTAGCGGTAAACACTTTTATTGCCGGCAAGAAATCAAAATAAGACGGCGGGGCGTCAACGGAAAAAACCACCGGTTGCTTACCGAGCGTCTGACAATACAGAAACAAGGCTAAAGCGGCACCGCAAGCATCGCCATCGGGCTGGCGGTGAGTAATGATTAAAATATCATCGGCAAGCAAAATCTTGTTTTCTATCTCCGGAAAAAAAATATTGGTCATAAATTTGGCTAAGAGGCAGAATATTGAATCTTACAATAATAGCTGTTAAAAATCAAGCCAAATTAACAGCCGGTTTTACCGGCTGAATTAAATATCTAAATTGTCCAATAGCTCATTAATGGCGCCAACCCGATCTTGGGTCTCATCCAAGCTAAACTGCAATTTTGGCACTCGCCGTAACACCACTCGTTCATTCAGTATTTTTTGCAAATTAATCGCTTCAGCCGCTAAAATTTTAAGCGCCACCTGTTTTTGTTCCTTCGGGATTACGCTTACTAATACTTTGGCCCAATGTAAATCTTTAGACACGCTGACGGCAGTAATAGTCACGATTGTATTGAGGGGAAACTCCACTTCCTCGTTGATTATCAGTCCCAATTGCTGGCCAATCAATTCATTGACCCGAACCATTCTATCTGGCATAAAATATTAATCATTATGTTTGCTGATAAAATTCCAAAATATCACCTTCTTTGATAATCGCCTTACCCTCAAAGCTGATGCCGCATTCCTGGCCGGAAGCCACTTTTTCCACGGCCTGACGGGAACACTCCAACCGTTTGACCTTTCCGGAAGCCAAAGCTTCGCCATTTCGGGTAACAATAACCGTATCGCAAAGACATAAGCCGCCGTCAATAACTCGGCCACCGATAATAACATTGCCCGCCTCCTCGTGAAAAATTTTAACCACCTCCAGTTTGCCAATTAATTTCCTAACCACTTCCTTATCCTTGAGGGCGATTATTTGCTTTTGAACATCTTCGATTAAATGATAAATGATTTCATAATACTTTATTTCCACCTGCTTGTCTCTGGCTAATTCCGCCACTGCTGGCGCCGGCTTGACATGGAAGCCGATGATCTCGGCAGCAGTCGCTTCAGCGCGCGAAACATCTGTCTCGGTAATGGTCCCCAATCCTTTACCAATAATGCGGATTTTTATATCTTGGGTTTCCAGCTTGGCCAAACTTTCAATAATCGCCTCGACTGAACCAAGCACATCCGCCTTAATAATAAAATTGAGGTTTTTGCTTTTGTCATTCTCTTCTGATTGAATTTGAGTGGAAAAGTCTTTTTCTTGTCTGACTCTCTGTTGGCGAAAATTTTTATTCAATGATTTGGTATTAATAGACACTTCCAAAACACTGCCCACTTCTGGGGCAATTTTAAGGCCCAATATTTTCACCGGATCACCCGGCACAGCTTCTTTAATATTGTTGCCCAAATAATCCTTGAGATTCCTAACTTTGCCATAAAAATTACCAGCTAAAGCCAAGTTATCGCCTACCCTTAGTCTGCCCGCCTGGACTAAAATAGTGGCCACCGGACCCTCGCCTTTATCAATGTGCGACTCAATAATCGTCCCGATTGCCAACCGATCGGGATTGGCGACAATATTGTCTCTCTCCATATCCGCCACCAACAAAACAGTTTCCACTAAATCATCAATGCCGGTACCGGCTTTGGCCGAAACGGGGACGCAAATCACTTTACCGCCCCAATCCTCGGGCAATAAACCAAGAGAAGATAAATCCTGTTTAACCTTTTCAATACTGGCTTCCGGCTTATCAATTTTATTAATCGCCACCACAAAAGGAATTTGGGCGTCCTGAATTATCTTAATCGCTTCTCTAGTCTGGGGTTGAATACTGTCATCAGCGGCGATAACTAAAATGGCAATATCCGCTACCCTGGCGCCGCGCGAACGCATGGCGGTGAAAGCTTCATGGCCCGGAGTATCAATAAAAGTAAGTTTTCTTTCATCTCGATGAACCTGATAAGCGCCAATATGTTGAGTAATGCCACCGCTTTCACCGGAAACCACGTCAGTTTTTCTAATAGCATCTAATATTTTGGTTTTGCCGTGGTCGACATGGCCCATTACTACCACTACCGGAGGACGTGATTTTAAATAACCGCTGTCTCGCTTCAAAATATCTTTCAATTTTTCCTGTTGCGAAATACTTTCCTGATCGGCTTGACTGTTTTGGGCTGGCACAATCTGAAATCCCAACTCAGCGCCGACAATTGAGGCGGTATCAAAATCAATTCGCTCATTCATTGAAGCCAAAACACCGTTCTTCATCAATTCTGTCAATACTTTATTGACCGGTAAATTGAGTTGACCGGCAAATTCTCTGACCGAAATAACTGTCGGAATTTTAATTTGCTTGTCCTGATTGAGCTCGGCGGGAGAATCTGATTCAACTGCCAAACCCCTGATCTCCGCCATTTTGGATTTCTCTCGCTTTTCTTTGGTTTTTTTCTTCCAGGCATCAATAATTTTATGAGCAATTTTATCATCAACTTTTATCGCTCGTCGACCAATATCAAAACCAAGCTCCGGTAACTGATCAAAGAGCTCGCTGGTTGTCACTTTGAGTTGTCTGGCCAATTCGGTAATATTCATAAGTGATGATTGTTATTTAAGCTCCTTTAAAATTACCATAAAAATCAATAAAAATCAAGCGGTTGAATTTTAAGTAATAATCTGTTATATTAAGAAAAACTGAAAACTTGGTCACGTAGCCAAGTGGCTAAGGCAACGGTCTGCAAAACCGTTATTCGTGGGTTCGATTCCCACCGTGACCTAATTAAAAAATCTCCGGAGATATGTATATACACATCTCCGGAGATTTTATTTTTGGGAGCGGGTGAGTGGAATTCCGCAGACACTCGTCGCCAAATTGCGTCTCACGCCTTTGTCGCGGTTGCCAGAGATTGCTCCCTATAGTCGCCATCTCTGTCACTCAACTATTCGTCGCTCGTTCCCTCGCTCCTCATATCTCGCTCGCAACCTGTTCGATTCCGCCTTCTGCCAAACCAAAAAACAAAATACTCCCAAAGGAGTATTTTGTTTTTGGAGTATATTTATGATTTCGCTCGAACTTACTTTATCAAAAATTCTTGAAAAAATCCACTCGCTCCGCCCCGCCGCCCGTCGCCGATGACGGCGCCTGCCTCGCAGAAAAATTTTCTCTGCTTTCTTATTTTGCACTCG
>JAKQDP010000006.1 GCA_029558735.1 bacterium
ACCAATCAGCGCGGAAAATATTTTTTCTTTAGCATTACTAATAACCGCGCTATTGCCTCGCGAGGTCAGCCATTTTAAGCCGCCATACATAATCATTACGGTTGCCAATATGCCAATAGCGCCGATAATGAAGTTGTACCACATAATAATATAGTCGGCAAAAATATTACTCAAAGACATTGTTTCAATATTGCCAACGGAGACATTAAGGCAGAATTCTGTGTCGGGTATGCATTTTTTATTGCATTCAATTTGACCATCTAAGCATTTAACGGCTAAGACGGGATTAGCGATTGATATAATTACGGCAATTACACCGGCTATTATTATTTTTTTCATTTATTTTTGTTATTGATGTCTAAAAGTATCAAAAAATCCATACCTTTCTATCCATTGTTGGACATTGTATGGTGCGGCGATCGTGGCTTGAGTTGAAGCATTAGATACAATTTCTCCATCGCCGATATAAATACCAACATGTCCGTTCTCCCTAGATAATCTATCATCTCCAGTGGGGGATATAATAATGTCTCCTGGTTGAAGATTACTGTAGTTGTCGCCCAAATTTTGATGAGCATTTTCTGTTAATATATAATCATTATCTTGGTCAAGAGTATTATAGACATTGGCTGTGCCAAGGCTGGTATTAATGGGTTGTCCCAAAGCATTTCTGACTATTTCATTTACAGAATAAGCACAAGCCAATCTCCCTTCGTCTGTTCCCGGTACTCGACTGGTACTGACACCAATAGCGGATCGAGCATTTCTGGCTATGGCATCAGCTGCGGTTTCACCCGGTCTGATTGTTCCTCCATCACTTTCCGCTAAATCAAGACCTATATCTGTAATTCGGACATTATCATTGGTGGTTGGATCGGTATAGGAGTAATTTAATTGTATTTCTTTGGGTTCAATTGTTGAAATATCGAGAGGTTTTATATTTACTAAATTCGGATTAACCAAATATAAAATCGTATAAGACAAAAATACTAAGACCAGACCAATCAGCGCGGAAAATATTTTTTCTTTAGCATTACTAATAACCGCGCTATTGCCTCGCGAGGTCAGCCATTTTAAGCCGCC
>JAKQDP010000007.1 GCA_029558735.1 bacterium
ACCAATCAGCGCGGAAAATATTTTTTCTTTAGCATTACTAATAACCGCGCTATTGCCTCGCGAGGTCAGCCATTTTAAGCCGCCATACATAATCATTACGGTTGCCAATATGCCAATAGCGCCGATAATGAAGTTGTACCAAGTTTTAATGTACTCGCTAAGCAGGTTGTTTGTTATTTTAATTTTAGCTCCTTCAATAAATTGTCCGCCGATGGGCACATTGGGGGTGAATGTGGCCGGTTTGGCTGGTTCGGTTTTGGCAGGAGCGTTGCCGGCAAGTGGTTTGCGGTTACTGTACATTTCTTTTGAGCAACTATTACAACTATCACCGGGACAAATAGTTTCCACTTTTTTTGTTACGGGTATTGTTGCTCCGGCCGAATACGGATTAGTATCATCAACTGCTTGTCGTACTTGTGTTTCACAGATACAACGAATTGCCATTGCCTGATTTGCAATAAAAAATACACCAATTGCAACCAGGGTTATTTTCAAAATATTTTTCATAATTTTTTGCTTAATTCCGCGTCAATAATCTGTTGGAAATCCTCTAGCTGGCTAATGCCTAATAATTCTTGAGAATTGATATAAAAATGGGGGGTGCCCGGAATATCCAAGCTCTCAGCCTCGGCAATATTCTCATTTATCAATTGGGCGGTTTGCGAGTCGGCCAAACAGGTGTTAAAATTATCCAGATTGAGCCCGGCTTGATTGGCCAAGGCCAATAAATTTTTTTGGCTTAAGTCATTCTGATTGGCAAATAATAATTCTTGGTACTCACTAAATTTATTTTGCTCTTGGGCGCAGCGCAAAGCCAAGTGCGCCCCTTTGGCGTTCGGGTAGACATCAGCCAAAGGCAAGTCTTTCCAAACTATTTTCACTTTATCGGGATATAGTTTTAATAATTCTTTTATTAATGGATTCATTCGGGCGCTTGACGGGCAGGCCAAACTGGAATATTCGTAAATTGTTATTGGCGCTTCTTTGGAGCCCAGTATCGGGTCGGTGTCTCTGATTTGCGGTTCAACAATCGGATTATCAGCCAGAAAACTGACCATATTTTTAGAAACAATGTCAGCGCTTTGGTTGGTTAGTGCGGGCTGGTTGTTATTGGTTTGGTTACTATTTGCCAGTGTGGCAATATTAATTATTGCCAGAATTAAAAAAATAAAACCAATGGCCGATAGCGCCAGCACAATTAGTTGAAATGGATTGATTTTATTTAGGTTCAAGGATTTAGAGATTTATTTTATAAACTTGATTGTTGTTGGCGTCAGTGAACAGCAAATAATTGTAATTATCATTAAAAATAATTTGGCTGATGGTGTGTTCGCCTTCAGGAATGGCGATTAATTTTTTTGCTCCGGTGGTTAAATCCAGCTCATAAATTTGGTCAGGAATAGTATTGGCAATGCCCGGCTCCAGGCCGGCGCCGTAGGGCAAGCTGGTAGGCACGGCGCAGTATATTTTACTGGTCGAGACAAATGAGCATTTATCGGCCCAAGTTTCCAGATTTAAACTTCGGCGATTTTCGCCGATAGTGGTTGGACTGGCGTCTGATATCCATAATTGGGGTTTATAATCATTTTGGCTGTTATAAACACTATAGACCATTTGATTGCCGGTGGGCGACCAGAGACCGCGAAAATCCCGGCCGTTAACAATCATTAATTTGTAGTTTTCGTCGTTTTGACCGATAAAATAAACTTCTGAGCGGTCGCCGTCTTTGCCTTTGGTAACGGTGGCGATCATTTGATTGGTGGGCGACCAATTGACCGCGACTTGATTTTCAATGCCGCCGATATGTTCTAGGGTTTTAATATTGGAGCCGTCGTCATTAGCAATAGCGAGAAAACGGTTTTCTATATCCAAACCGATGCTTTTAAAGGCTAGTTGATTGGTGGCTTGAGAGAAAGAAAACTCTTCCCAATGTTTGGGCAGAGTGATTTGTTTATTGGTGGAAAAATCATACAAAATATTGGAGCCGTCTGGATATTCCAAGACAGCTTTTTTGCCGGTGTTAGACCAAGTAACATTGCTGACATTATGAAATATTTGATTGCTAAGAGCGGAGGTTCGACCATCGGGCCCGGCTTGATAGAATTTGCCGTCTTGCTTGTTGTAATAAATAAAATTATTGTCTATTGTTGTCAAATAATAAGCCGGGTCGTCAATAAACTTGTCGGTTTTGGTAATACTGCCGTCAGCGCGGTCGCTCGGCTGCTGGTCGGGTAGAGGGGTGGTGGGGGGTTGGCTGATAATTTCAGTTGTCGGTAAGCCGGTCTTGGGGTCAATATTATAAATGCGACCGTTAATGGTGACTGTCTGGGGTAAGGTGCCAGTGGCGGTCGGCTCCGGGCTGGTGCCAGGGTCGCTTGGGGGAGAAAAAAACAACGGGCCGATAAAGAAATAGTAAAGAAAAAAACCGAATAGGGCGATGGCGCCTAAAAACATAGCGATTAAGCCGATTTTTTTCCAATCTAAATTGCCCATATATTATTTTATTTATTATTTATCTACTACCCGCCCAAGTTTTGAAGAATTCCCACATTAGCCCAACTTGGCCATGCCAAATCAAGTTAATAAGTGTTGAAAAGGGATTAGTAATCATGTCGTAAAGAGTATAAAGGATGACGACAATTAAGGAGAGTAGTGCCAAGACAAAAAAATCCAAGACTACCAGAATCAAGATTTCTATTATTTCGGCAAAGGCCTTGCCGTCTACGCCAACGGTGCCACTTACTTTGCCCAGCCGGCCGCCACCGAGCCAGGTGCCGATGATATCGTCTTCGCCAAATTGGCAAACCAGTTGGGGCAACAGCTTGGAAGCAAATAAATGGCAGTTTAAATAAAGCAGGGAAATAAAAGTGAAATCCACCCAAACTGATGCCCAGCAAGTATTGAGTAGCATCCGGCTACCTTCTTTACTGGCGGTGCCCAGAGCGTCAATTTTTTCTGATAATTTTGGTTTGGCTTGGTTTGATTTTTTTTTCGCCTGATTCAGCAATTGTCCACTGCCGATTTTTCCGCCAAGCTGTTGGCCTTTGCTGGCGCCGGCTTTGGCCCCGGCCAAAACCCCGCCGCCGCCCGCCACCATGCCGCCAATTGCTCCCACTCCCGCGCCAATAGTAGCGCCGGCTATTCGACCGGCTCCACTGCCGACGGCGCTTTTAAGCGTTGATCGGCCAAGCTGGGGCTGACGGTCGGTTTTTCGCGCCGCTGCTTGTCGCCGGCTTAAGTTGACAGCCACTGAAGAAGAATCCTCCACGGGTTTGCCGTCGGGTTTGAGGGGGGGACTGTAATTATCAGTCGGAGGATTGGCTTGGTCGAGATTGTCGGCAAAACTTTCGGCCATAAACGCCGGGAATTAATTAGATATTTGTATATCTATTATACCATTTTTTGCCGATAGATGCACATTATTTTGGGGACAAATGGCGCCACTTAATATTTTTTCCGCCAAAGGGCCCTCCAAGGAGTCTTGGATGACTTTGTTTATGCCTCGGGCGCCCTGGTTGACATAGCTGGCTTGTTTGGCGAGCCAGCTGACGGCACTGGGGCTAATACTAAGCGTTAGCTGTTGGCGGGATAATTTTTGTTCCAGTTCCCGCAACTCCAATTTAACGATTTTTTCTAATTGCTTGATGCCCAGCGGTTGAAAATAAATCAGCTTGTCCAGTCGGTTGATAAATTCGGCCTTGAAATTTTTCTTGACTTCCGTGATTATTTTTTCTTCCCAATTTTGCTGATTTGATTCAGTGTGGCCAAAGCCGATTGATTGGCCCATTTGGAAATATTGGGAACCGATATTGGAAGTCATAATGATAATAGTATTACGGAAATTGATTTTAGTGCCAACAGCATCGGTCAGGTAGCCGTCGTCCAAAATTTGTAGCAACAAATCAAAAGCTTCGGGATTGGCCTTTTCAATTTCGTCAAACAAAACCAGGGAATATGGCCGGTGCTTGATTTTTTCGGTCAGTTGGCCGCTTTCTTTGTAGCCGACATAACCGGCCGGAGCGCCGATTAGCTTGGACAGATTGAATTTTTCGCTGTATTCCGACATATCGATTTTAATCAGCGAGTCATTTTTACCAAAAACCATTTCTGCCAGAATTCGGGCGGTGTAAGTTTTGCCGACACCACTTGGACCGACAAACATAAATGAGGCCAACGGTTTGGTTTCAGCCATTAGGCCGGCTTTGGCGCGTTTGATAAAATTGGCAATTTCCGTCAAAGCTTGATCTTGGCCGATAATTTTATTTTTAAGACCTTGGTCAATTTTTAGGATTTGTTTTTTTTGCGCCGCCAATAGGTTGTCGGTCGGAATGCCGGTTGAACGGGAAACAATACGGGCAATGTCAAGTCGAGTAATTCGGCCGCTGATTTTTTTCTCTTTGTCTTTTTTGGTTTTGGTGGCTTTGGTTAACTCGTCCTGAGTTGTTTTTTCTTCGGCTTTAAATCTTAAGGCTCCGGTAAAATCTTCGATGGTGATGGCTTGTTGTTTTTGTTGTTGGAGATGCTTGATCTGGTCTTCCAGGGTTTTTATTTTTTGTTCATTGGCGGTCGGTTTTCTATTGACTTTCACGGCGGCGCAGGCCTCATCCAGCAAATCAATCGCCTTGTCCGGCAAGAATTTATTGGTCAGATAGCGTTGACTTAGCTCAATCGCGGCGTTAATCGCTTCGTCGCTAATTTTCACTTTGTGAAAATTTTCCAGCCCGTCTCTAATGCCAAAAAGGATTTTTTGGGCCTGCTCCTTGGTCGGTTCGGCCACTTTGACCGGTTGGAACCGCCGGTCCAGCGCCGGTTCATTTTCAATGCTTTTGCGATAATCCTCAAAAGTGGTGGCGCCGATGCAGTGGATATCGCCACGAGCCAGGGCCGGCTTGAGAATATTAGCGGCGTCCATTGAGCCCGAAGCCGACCCGGCGCCGATAATATTGTGAATTTCATCAATAAATAGGATGACATCGTTTCTCTTGGTTGTTTCGTCGATGATTTGTTTTAGGCGATTTTCAAACTCGCCGCGATACATTGTGCCGGCGATAGTGGCGGCCAGGTCTAAGGAATAAATTTTTTTATTAGCCAAAATTTCCGGCACTTCCTGATTGACAATTTTTTTGGCCAGACCTTCAACAATGGCGGTTTTGCCAACACCCGGATCGCCCAAGATAATCGGATTATTTTTGTTGCGTCGGGATAAAATTTGAATGACTCGGCTGATTTCCTCTTCCCGACCAATGACCGGGTCGATTTTTTTCTGGACTTTGGGAGAGGTTAGATTCGTGCCAAACAGCTCCAGGACACTCGCTGGTCGACCCCAGAAAATTCGGTCACCTTGATCTTGATTGATTTCTTCCTCCGCCTCTTCTTTGGCGACTCGAAAAGTTTCAGTAATGTCGGGGAGTTTGGAAGCGCTTTTTAATACCGAGACTACCTGACGGGTAATTTCTTGCTCCGGAATGCGGAGTTCTTTGAATATTTGGTCAATTGCCTCATCTTTAATTTGCAATAGAGCGGCCAATAAGTGCTCGGTGCCAATATATTTGTGTTTATTGATAAAAGATACTTGAATTGATTTTTGGATGATTGCTTTGGCTTTAGTGGAGAATTTCGGGGTCCAGTTGGTTTCGTTATCCGGTTGAGCGTTTTGGTTGATTTTGGAAATATTATTTTTTAAATCCTCAGCTTTGATTTCCAGGGAAGTAAATAGTTCGGCGCCGACACTGCCGCGTTCTACCGCCAGTCCATAGAGAATATGTTCCGGTTTAACATAAAAATGGTTTAATTCCATCGCTAAACGAGCCGCTGTTTTCAGCGACTTTTTATAATGATTGGAAAATTTTTCAAATTGGTCAGACATTGGTTTAGCTTATTAGCTTATTAGCTTCTTAGCTTATTAGTTTGTTAGTTATGTGTTTAATAAATAGTTAAAAAGCTAAAAAGCTAAATAGCTAAGAAGCTGCCCCTAAGCCATAGAGCGGAGCTTGGCGATGCGTTCATCAATTGGCGGATGAGTGGAGAAGGCAGCGGCTAAGAATTTTTTAGTGTGAAGAAAAGGGTTGGAAATATACAGATGGGCGGTGGCATTAGCGCTTTTTGCGAGAATGTGTTGGTCTTGGCTGATTTTTTCTAGCGCCCGAGCCAAGCCTTCAGGATAGCGAGTTAACAAGGCGCCGGCGGCGTCGGCTAAATATTCGCGTTTTCGAGAAATAGCCAATTTTATCAGTTGGGCGGCTAGCGGCGACAAGATTAAGAGAAGCAGACCAACAATAACCAAAATTATATTATTGTTTTTATTGTCGCTTTTTCGGCCACCACCGTAAAAACTCAAGCGCAAAAACCAATCGGAAATCAGGGAAATTATGCCGACCAGAATAATGACGATGGTCATCAGTCGAATGTCGTAATTTTTAATGTGGGACAATTCATGGGCGATTACGCCTTCCAGTTCCTCATTTTCCAGTCGCTTAATGGCGCCGTCAGTGATGGCGATAGAAGAGTGTTTCGGGTCGCGGCCGGTGGCAAAAGCATTGATGGCCGGGTCATTGATAAGATGGATTTTCGGTATTGGTAGGCCGGCGGTAATGGCTAAATTTTCTACCAGTTGATAAACATAAGGATTTTCTTCTTTGGTAATCGGTTTAGCGCCAGCTGTCGTTAGCGCCAGTTTATCGCCGGAGAAATAGCCGGTCAAGCTCATTAAGATTGCTCCAATAATTGACGCCACAAACACGCCATTGCCGTATTCCAGCACATAGCCCAAAAAATAGCCGATAAT
>JAKQDP010000009.1 GCA_029558735.1 bacterium
TTTCGATCCGGCCGGCGACATAATCGCCACTAATTTTGCCGATAACCTCGATGACAACGGCATAAAAAACATTAAAACTTTCGCCGGCCAATTTTATAAAAACTTCAAGCGCAATGATTTAGTTATTCCGGCCAACATGGATCCGCAGCAGCGCAAGCGCGTTTATCGCCTGCCGTTATCCGTTCGCAAATCCGGCCAGGCTGCGAAGTGGGCGGCGCGCACCGGCGGTGTCAACGGCAAAAAAAGCATCGAGCATGGAATTGAAACTATAGTCATGCCCAAGGCGCAGCTTCTTGAATTATTTGTGCGCGAGTTAAGCGAGGTTATTTCAATCGACCTGGAAGCAATAGCCAAGTATCGAGAAATGAAAATGCTTAACTCTAAAATGCAGGCCTGGGCGGTTAAAAAACTTCAATTAGAAAATTAGTCAAATTTTATCCAAACCAGCTTTTCCTTTCTCAGCTACAATCTTGAGAAACACATACCGCACCCATAAAGAACGGCCCCTCCGTATAAACCCTAAAAAGTGACGTATCACATCCACCTAAGTACCGATTAAATCGCCACATACACTGCACCCCGCCTCAAAACGCGCCCCCGGCGACGCCAATTCGCCCAAAATTCAGCGATTCAGCTTCCCAAAAACCCCCCAATTCTGCCAAATTTAGCCGAATTCCATATTCCGCCAAATTGCGTATAAACAAACACTAAACAGTATCAATCACCACTTGCACAGTCTCACTCTCAGTCCCCGCAGGTGTGTTCTTTCCTGCCGAAAAGCGGGGCTCAACATCGTATAATCGACGATAGGCGCAGGCCCTCCGCTTCGCTTCGGGACACGCTTCGCGCGTCGCCTATCTAGCGATTATGCGAAATGGCCGCCCGTTTTAGGGAACGAGGTTTCCTGTAAGTATTTTCAATCATTACGAAACAATTAATTTCATAGTATAAGCGCACTGCGCGCCGTTGGTATTTCTGCCTCGCCTTGGCAATATTTGGGCAAATCGCGTGCCAGCCGTATGAAGATGCTTTTTTCTTTTAATAAGATGTGAGTATATCAACCACGGCCGCCCTTTATATATAAAAATCCTATTTCGATTATTGATGCATAATTTAAAAAAGTGTCGCGCTCGCAATATGCTTTAATTAAATCAACATAA
>JAKQDP010000012.1 GCA_029558735.1 bacterium
CGAGTGCAAAATAAGAAAGCAGAGAAAATTTTTCTGCGAGGCAGGCGCCGTCATCGGCGACGGGCGGCGGGGCGGAGCGAGTGGATTTTTTCAAGAATTTTTGATAAAGTAAGTTCGAGCGAAATCATAAATATACTCCAAGATTAGACTTTCCAATTTTTGGCCAGCCATTTCGTGGGCGGCGCTGTGCGCCGCCCATTGATTTTGGGGGTTTCCGCGCGCTTCGCGCGCGGCCAAGCGGAGGTTCGAAATCCCTTGCGATTTTGTATTTGCTTTGCCCCAAAAAGAATTTTTGCTATAATGAACTTGCGCTCAACGATTCGATTGCTTATTTTAATGGCCGTCTTTGGATTCAGCTTGAGCAATCGAGTTGAGCGCACCAAGGGCGGCCATTTAAGTTTTAATAATTTTCAAAATCCATGAATAATAACCAATCGCAAAAATTCTTTTTATACGCCCGCAAATCGACCGATGTTGAGGATAAACAAGTTTTATCTATTGAAGCCCAAATCACAGAATTGCGCGCCTTTGCGAAACAAAATAATCTCAACATTATAGAGGAGTTGGTGGAAAAACAATCAGCCAAAATTCCGGGCCGTCCGATATTCGGTGAAATGATAAAGCGTATTGAGAAAAGCGAGGCAAACGGAATTTTGGCTTGGCATCCCGATAGATTGGCGCGCAATTCTGTTGACGACGGACAAATCATTTACCTTATTGATTGCGGGCGTATTGCGGCGTTGAAATTCCCTCAATTCTGGTTTGAGCCAACGCCACAAGGAAAATTTATGTTGAATATCGCTTTTGGGCAAAGCAAATACTATGTGGATTCTCTTTCCGAAAACACGAAGCGTGGATTGCGCCAAAAAGTGAGACGAGGCGAATATCCCTCGCTTGCTCCGGTTGGTTATCTTAATGACTCGCGTGTTAAAACTGTTGTAGTCGACAAAAAGCGCGCCCCGATTATTCGCCAAGCGTTTGAGCTATACGCCGAGGGTAATCATCGGCTGGAAGATGTTTCCGACTTTTTGGCGCAAAACAAAATCGTTTCAAAAAGCGGAAAGAAAATCCACATCACAAGAACGACTTTTATCCTTTCAAATTCGTTTTATTGCGGGTTATTCCGCTATGCCGGCGAAATCCATGAAGGAAAATACGAGCCAATCATCGCAAAGAAACTTTTTGATAAAGTTCAGGAAGTTTTGAAGCAGAGAGGAAGGCCGAGGCACAAATCTAAAATTGAGCCGCAAATTTTTTGCGGATTATTGCGTTGCGGCACTTGCGGTATGATGATTACCGGCGAATACAGGGTGAAAAAACAAAAGAACGGCGACGAGCATTATTACACTTATTATCACTGCACAAAAAAGCGGAAAGGTTTTAAGTGTGGCGAGCCCTGCATTCGCCAAGAGGAATTAGACAAACAAATTTCCTCTCTGCTTCAAAAAGTTTCTTTGCGTTCGGATTGGGCAAAAAAATTACAAATCCGGCTGGAAAAAGACAAAGCAAAATCCGCCCAATCCGTTTCTGCTTTTGTTCAAGAATCACAAGAAAAAATTAAAGTTATCAATACTAAACTCCAACAACTTCTTGACGGTTATTTGGAACAGGACATAGACCGAGAAATATATCGCATAAAAAAATCAAAACTATTATTTGAAAAGAAGTCGCTGGAGGAACAAAATATCAAACTTGAACAAAAGCAAAATGATTGGCTCGAACCGATGGAAAACTGGATAAAAGTCGCTTCAAATCTTGAAAAAATCGCAAGAGATAACAACCTTTTTGAGAAAAAGGTTGTTGCCGAACAAGTATTCGGCTCGAACCTCCGCTTGGCCGCGCGCGAAGCGCGTGGAAACCCCCAAAATCAATGGGCGGCGCACAGCGCCGCCCACGAAATGGCTGGCCAAAAATTGGAAAGTCTAATCTTGGAGCGGGTGAGCGGAATCGAACCGCCATCTCCAGCTTGGAAGGCTAGCATACTAACCGTTGTACTACACCCGCAAAGTCAGAAATATTATAACAAAAATTATCTTTTTTTCAACCCGACAAATCAAATCGCGCCAAATTGGTATAAATCGGACCAGTGGCAGTCAATTCCGATGCAAACAGACAAAATGAGGCAACCGGCACACAATCAAAGGTGGGTGGCGGAAAAATAAACCGGCCGACATCAATCGACCGCGATAAAAACCAAAACCGGGCCAAAGTAAGGTGCGGTAAAAATTTTGGCTCCTGAATTTCAAATAATATGTCTTTGGTGGCGCGATAAATTTCCGTCGCTAATTTTTGATACTGGTTATGACCATGGAAAGTCGCCCAGATCATCCGCGGCTGGCGCCTCGGTGGTGCCCAAATTATTTCTTTAAACACCAAATCAAAAGCGGGAATTGTCTTGGCCACCGCTCCCAAAAGACTAATTAACTGTTCAATTTTTTTGATTTCCACCTCAGCCAAAAAATGCACCGTTAGATGTAAATTTTCTTTTTTGGTCCAATTAATTTTCTCACGGCGGAACTGCTCCAATGCCAAATTCCGCTGATAATCCGCAAGTTTATCAGCCAATAATTCAGACAGACTAATGGCAATAAACAGTCTTTTGGTCATATTACAATTACTAAACAAACCGCCTCTGAATTTGAAAAAAGTTTAAGTTGGTCG
>JAKQDP010000014.1 GCA_029558735.1 bacterium
CTCCAATGCCAAATTCCGCTGATAATCCGCAAGTTTATCAGCCAATAATTCAGACAGACTAATGGCAATAAACAGTCTTTTGGTCATATTACAATTACTAAACAAACCGCCTCTGAATTTGAAAAAAGTTTAAGTTGGTCGGGGTGACAGGACTTGAACCTGCGACTTCTTGCTCCCAAAGCAAGCGCTCTAGCCAACTGAGCTACACCCCGGAAATTAATAATAAAGACCATGCTCCAGTTATTCTAATATAAAAAAACATTTTTTTCAAGATAAGACAAGCCCCGACTAATTCGTTAGTCGGGGCAAAAAATTAACGGCAAGCCAGCTTATCACTGCGCTCAAACGGACAGCCGCCTTGCGGACCAAGCCGAGGACAAGTATTTATCCCGCGACGACCGGCTTCAAGATGCTCGACAAACGGCCGACAACTCACTAGCAGTCCTCTTTTGTCCAGGATAATACCAATCTCAGCACAATAAGGACAACCCACTTGTCTGGTCTGGCCGTTGGCCAACTGCTCAGCGATCGCCAAAAATTTAGTCATCATCAATGGTCCTCCTGTTAACCCATCACTCTACTAACCCATCACTAAAAACCAAACTATTTTTTGACTGACTCGGATTTTCAGTCGCTTCAAAAAATAAAAAACTGACCTTAGGGGGTCAGCTGGCTTGTACCTACTTGAACAAAATCAAAAGCTAACTGGCCCGGTGGTCAGTAAAATAGAAAAACCAATTATTGCTAATGAAATGACTCATACTAAAATTCTATCTTAAAAAAATTTTCTTGTCAAAATTTATTCTGCCGACAATGCTGGCGTTAAATCGATTATTGATGACTCCAAACCCATGCGTTGAAAAATTCGGCCAGCTTCACCAGCACTATCAGCCAAACGAGGCCGAGCATAATCTTCAATAATAACCGGAATAATTTCGATTTTCTCAATATCCGTTCCTCGCCAAATTATCTTGGCTAGTGCCCCCTCCCGAGTTTCCTGCGACCACATTTGATCAAAAATTAAATTTCCCAGGGAATATAATATCGGTTTGCCCTGATAAATCTCCACACTTTGAACCCAGTGAGGGTGATGGCCAACAATCAAATCTGCACCGGCATCGATCGCCGCTCGAGCAAACTGTTGTTGTTCGAAATTGGGTAATTTTTTATATTCTATGCCAGCATGCATCAAGACAATTACCACATCCGCCTGCGCCTTAAGCTGATCCACTTCCAATTGCATTTTGTCGATATTTAAATTGGCAATACCCGGCGTCGCAGTGGCGGCAACCGAATAATCATCGGGATAAGCATAAGCGAGAAAACCGAATTTAATCTGATTAATTTCCCTGATTACCGGGTGGCGAGCCGCTTGTTCATCCAAGCCAGCTCCGATAAAATCAATCGAATTATCAGTCAATGTTTTCTGGGTGTCGCTAATACCTTTGGCTCCCTGATTTAAAATATGATTATTAGCCAAAGAGACAATATCAATTCCGGCCAAATTCAACCCGGCCACCGCTTGGGGATCCGCCTTAAAAGAAAAAGACCCGGTTAAAACCAAATGACTACCACCGATGGTAAAGGGTGACTCTAAATTGATTACGGCCAAATCAGCCGCTGTTGTCAATGGCGCAATATCTTCAAACGGCCACTGCCAGTTGTTATATTTCTCCATTTTCTGTCCCACATTACGCGAGAGCATCACGTCACCGCCAAAAACCATTGTCGTGGTAGCCATCTCCGGTTCTGGCAAATTGCCACTAGCCGGCTCGCTATCGAACAATTCATTTGATTGATCCGACAATATTAAATTATCTTTATCTTTGCTGAAATTATTACCAATTAAAAACAATGCTCCGGAAATAATAGTTACCACAGCAATGATTGAAAAAAAATATAAATAAATTGCGGGTCGCTTCATCATGCCGAAAAAATTGTAGAAATTTAATAATCGGGGTGACCCGACTTGAACGGGCGACCTCATGCACCCCATGCATGCGCTCTAGCCAACTGAGCTACACCCCGAAAAAATATCACTTATTTTTAAAAAGCTGACAATGATATAGCGACTAGTCAATCAACTGCCCGCCCGAGGCGGGTCTCCACCATAGGCGGACTTTGCGCCTTTGGCGGAAGCTACACCCCGATGATAATAAATAACAGTTAACACTTAACAATTAACAAAATTTCAGCTAAGAAAAGATTCAGTTGAATGTTAATTGCTAATTGTTAACTGTTTTTATATTGCCGAGGGGCAGAATTGAACTGCCGACACAAAGATTTTCAGTCTTCTGCTCTACCACTGAGCTACCTCGGCTAAAATAATTTCTAATTAATAATTTATAATTTTTAGACTATTTTAAATTATTCAATTGTTTTAAAATTTAAAATTAAAAATTTTAAATTATTATTGTGGGCATACCTGGACTCGAACCAGGGACCTTCCCGATTTCATCGGGACGCTCTGATCAATTCATTGATATACTTTCTTGATTTCATTTTCTTCAACTGACGTTCTCGCTTTAATGCCGTGCTTTTTTCGGCGTACTTTTCGCTATAAATAAGCACCCATGGCTTTTTACTGCTGGTGTATCTACCAACATAATTATTATGCTCATACAACCTTCTTTCAATATTATCAGTATAGCCAATATAATAACTACTGTCTCGAGCGCTTTTTAAGATATATAAATAGTGCATGTGGGCAATGGGGGACTCGAACCTCCGACCTCGTCGTTATCAGCGACGCGCTCTAACCACCTGAGCTAATTGCCCTCTTAATTTATAATGTGCTTATAGCCAGGACCATCAGAGAGACCTTCCCGATTCATCGGGACGCCATCTAACCACCTGAGCTAATTGCCCTCTTAATTTAAAAATTATTATCCGGATAAACCTAATTATAAAATACAATTGACTTAATGAAGCATAACAAATTATCCTAAATTTGGCAAGGTAAAAATAGAAAAAGCCGTCTCATAATGAGAGCGGCTTCTTCCGCAGTCAACAACTAAAAAGCGACAAAAACTTGACAAACCCTCACCCGAAAAAATCGGGTCGACCATTGATTTTATCCCAAAGAATAAAATCAAATACTCCCTAGAAAGGAGGTGATCCATCCACAGCTTCCGCTACGGATGCCTTGTTACGACTTCACCCCTGTCACTAGCCCTACCTTCGTCCGTGTCTAGCACAGCCTTCGGGTATTGCCAGCTCCCTTGGT
>JAKQDP010000038.1 GCA_029558735.1 bacterium
GGCGAAGCAGTCACCCTGACTGCCCAAGCCGACGAAGGCTGGGGCTTTGACCACTGGACTGGCGATTTGGCCGGAACCGACAACCCGAGTGTCATCACTATGGATGGCAACAAGGAGGTCGACGCCGCCTTCAGCCAAGAACCGCCGGAAGAGGAAGGTGAAATAATCGTTGACCTGACTTGGGCTAACGGAACCTTGGGTTTCACGGCTCGGCTGGGCAACGGTTATCCGGCGAACGGCTTCAGCGGCGTTGCCACTGAAGCCCAAATCCAAACAGTCGGCTTGGAACTGTATCATTTGGCTGGTGGCGCACCCTGGATAGAGCGCGACACCTTCACCTTTAATGGGTGGCCGGTAAACGGAACGATTACCAAATTCCGTTTTGCCGACTCGCCAGTACTACGCTTTGAGGTGGTCGCCAACGCCATTAACGGCTATGGCGACATCTCCAAATTGGTTGTGCGGCTCAATGGAGAGCTTGTCCCTCGGGTGACCAATCCCGAAGGCCAGACAGCTTTCCAGATTGAGCTGGAATAGCACATTTACTGGGCAGAGGAGCAAATGCTCCCCTGCCCTCTTTTTTTATCCAAAATTAAACAAAAAAATATTAATATTTATCTATTGACAAAAAGCTTGAAATATGATAAAATTTATAGTTAAATTAAAACACTTTAAGCTAATATGAAAGTTGCATTTATTGGTCAAAAAGGTATTCCGGCCCAACAAGGCGGAATCGAAAAGCATGTGGAAGAGCTTAGCGCCAAATTGGCCCAGGCCGGTCTTAATGTAACTGTTTATTGCCGGTCCCATTATACGGGCAATAACAACAAATCATTTGCGGGAATTAGAACAATCAATCTGCCTTCGCTAAAAACCAAAAACTTAGATGCTATTTCCCATACTTTTTTGGCGACTCTTCATGCTTTATTTCAAAATTACGACATTATCCATTATCATGGCGTTGGACCGTCGCTATTGTCATGGCTACCGAGAATTTTCGCTCCCCAAACCAAAGTGATTGCCACTTTCCACTGCATAGACCGAAAGCACCAAAAATGGAGCCGTTTTGCCAAGCTGATGCTAAAAGCCGGCGAATGGGCGGCTTGCCGTTTTCCCCATCAAACCATCACTGTTTCCCAGGCATTAAAAAAATATTGCCAACAGAATTTTAATCGAGAAACGACCTACATTCCCAACGGCGTTAGTATTACTCACAACGAAAACGAGAAAATTTTAGCCAATTTTGATTTAAAACAAAATAACTACTTTTTGGCTGTCTCTCGTCTGGTTCGGCATAAAGGCCTGCACACCCTGATCAGAGCTTACCAACAAATCACTACCGATAAAAAATTGGTTATCGTCGGCGCCGGCACCAATACTGACAGTTATGTTGACTACCTGCGCCAATTAGCTAAGGACAACAACAAGATTATTTTTACCGGCCAACAATCCGGTGCGAATCTGGAAGCGCTATTTAGAAACGCCTATCTATTTGTTCAGCCGTCAGAAGCCGAGGGGCTATCTATCGCCCTTCTGGAAGCAATCGCCTATGGCACACCAACTCTAATCAGCGACATTGAAGAAAATCTAGAAATTGCTAAAGGCTTAGCCAAAGAATTCAAAAATAAAGATATTGCCGGTCTGGCCCAACAATTAAGCTGGTCAGAACAAAATCAAGAAGCCATCAAAACTCAAGCCGCTGAAGCGGAAAAAATCATTAATCAAAAATATAATTGGCAACAAATAACCAAGGCCACCATTGCTCTCTATCAGCAAGCACTAACCAGTAAAAATCCCCGCCGGCTCTTAACGGCCGCTTTCAAATAAATACCCTGGCCAATAAAACTTTTTATGGCTAAAAATCCCCGCCGCCCAAGGCTAGCTGGGGATTTTTTAATTGCTAATAAGCGCCTAACCCTCAAAAAAAATTATGCCAACTACCGTTATTAGATATTTCTGTTTGGACTTTACAGATGATTTTGTGTTATAATAAATAACAATTAAACAACTTAAGGTGACAAACTAATGATCAATCAAAAAGATTTGGAAGAAATCCTGCTCCAAAACAAAATCTTGACAGAAAAACAAATCAAAGAGACCAAAAACAAAGCCAAAAAACTTGGAAAAATTTTTGAGGAATATTTACTGGAGCAAAAAATCATTTCACCGGAACTGCTATATGAAACCGCGGCTAAATATTATGACCTGCCTTTTATCGAATTAAAAAATAAAACCATCAGAAAAGACATCTTGGAAATTGTTCCGGAAATCACCGCCCAGGCCCACCAAACTGTGGCCTTTGATAAAAATAAAAAAGAATTACTGGTGGCGACCCTGGATATTTCCAATATTGAATTGTTTGACTTTCTCGGTAAAAAAACTCAGCTGGAAATTAAAATCCATATCACTTCCCCCAAGGATATCCAGGAAGTTTTAAAACAATATCATAAGGGTTTAAGCGCCGAATTTGAAGAAATGGAAAAAGATTCTCAAGCCGACGAAAATGAAAAACCGGAAAACCTAAAAACGCTAGCTCAAGACTTGCCGATTGTCCGGATTGTCGACACTTTGCTGGAATACGCGATTTTAGAAAAAGCTTCGGATATCCATATTGAACCATCAGAAAAAGAAGTTACGGTTCGTTACCGCATCGACGGCGTTTTAAGAAATGTAATGACCTTGCCCAAAAACACCCACGCCGGCGTGGTCGCCAGAATCAAAATTCTTTCCAGTCTCAAATTGGATGAACACCGCTTACCCCAAGACGGCCGATTTAAAATCAAAACCGACACTTACCAGGTATCGTTTCGTGTTTCTATTTTACCCACCTTTGACGGCGAAAAAGTGGTAATGCGGTTGTTGCCAGAACAAAATAACCAACTATCGCTGGAACAATTGGGACTTCAAAAGCAATCACTGGAAATAGTCAGGCGAAACATTGAAAAGCCCCATGGCATGATTTTGGTCACCGGCCCGACCGGCTCCGGCAAAACCACTACCTTATACACTATTTTGGCGGCGCTCAACAAACCAGCGGTAAATATTTCCACCATTGAAGATCCGATTGAATACCGGATGAATGGCATCACCCAAAGTCAAATCCAACCTAAAATCGGCTTTACTTTCGCCACCGGCCTAAGGGCGCTATTACGTCAAGACCCGGATATTATTATGGTCGGCGAAATTCGCGACACTGAAACAGCCGAAATTGCCATTAATGCCGCCATGACCGGGCATTTAGTCTTGTCCACCCTGCACACCAATGATGCGGTGACCACCATCCCTCGGTTCATTGATATGAAAATCCCCACCTTCCTAATCGCCTCAACCGTTAATGTTATTGTGGCCCAACGACTGGTGAGAAAAATTTGTAAAAATTGCATTGAGAGTTTTAATCTGGACAAAAAAACCATTGACGAATTAGAGCAACAATTCAACCTGAAAAAAATGGAAAAAAACCTGTCTGACCATGGCTACTTGGACAAGAAACAAACCATTGAGTCGATTTTATTTTATCGTGGCAAGGGCTGTCAGCAGTGCGACAATACCGGCTACAAAGGCCGGCTTGGTATTTATGAAACCTTGGAAGTAGACGAAGAAATTTCCCAAATGATTGTCCAAAAAGCCTCCCGAGACGAATTGGCTCAAAAAGCCACTGACAAGGGTATGATGACTTTGCTCCAAGACGGCTTTATTAAAGCCAAAAATGGCATCACTACCATTGAAGAAGTATTAAGAGTCACTCAAGAATAATCTATGAATAATAATAACGACAACCCCAAAACTCCTCTCAAATCAAAAGACCTGGCATTTTTTTTAAAAATTCCGGTTTCGGCCAAAATTTTCTTTCTGCAAAACTTATCCGTAATGATCAAAACCGGCATTCCCTTGGCCGATGCCTTAAGAACCCTGGGCGAACAAACCAAAAACAAAAAACTCCAGGCCATTTTGCTGGCAGTTTATGAAAAAATCAAAAATGGCTCAACTTTTGGCGAAAGTATCGAACAATACAAAAAGGATTTTGGTGAATTATTTATTAATATGATCAAGGCGGGCGAGGCGTCCGGTCGGCTGGAAGAATCACTCAATGAATTGTATCTCCAAAGCAAAAAAGATCATGAGTTGAAGATGAAAGTCAGAAATGCCCTAACTTATCCGGTGGTGATTATTATTGCCATGATCGGCATTGTCATTTTTTTGGTAATTTTTGTCTTACCGAATATTACCGCCCTATTTAAAGATTTAGATGCCGAATTACCCATCGCCACCAGAATTGTCATTGCTGTCAGTGATTTTTTCCAAGCCCATTCCATTGTGGTCGGCTTAAGTTTAGTGGTCGGGCTGACTATTTTCATTAAATTTATTCACACCAAAACAGGCAAAAAAGTCTTCGACCGCTTGTTTTTAAAATTACCAATCATTTCTCCCATTATTCAAAAAATCAACTTGGCCAGAATGTCGCGCAGCTTAAGCTCTTTAATTAAAACCGACATCGCCATTGTGGAAACTTTCAATATTACTTCTCGAATAGTGGGCAATACTATTTATAAAGAAACTTTGCAAGAGGTGGCCGAACAGCTGAAAAAGGGCCAAAAAATCGCTGAAGTAGCTAAAAAATATCCTCATGTTTTTCCACCGGTCATCACGCAAATGATTAGCGTTGGCGAGGAAACCGGCGCCTTGGACGAGGTCCTAGAAAACCTCGCTAATTTTTATGAAGACGAGGTGTTCCAAACAATGAATACTCTGCCAACTATTATCGAACCAATCTTAATGCTCTGCATTGGTTTTGGGGTGGCGATTATCGCTTTAGCCATCTTAATGCCCATGTATTCCTTAACGGAAAGCCTGTAAGACCATGACTCACCTACTCCCACAATACCGCCGCCGTCAAACTGGCTTTACTTTAATTGAGGTGGCCATCATTTTGTCGGTAATCGGCATTATTGCCCTTGTTAGTCTGCCGGTTTATCAACAAATCCAGCCCAATATCAGCCTCAATTCAGAAATAAGAGAAATTGTTTCTAATTTGCGTTACGCTCAACAATTGTCCGTCACCGAACAAAAAAAATATGGCATTGTCTTCAATCAGGGCTCCAATAACTATGCCCTAAAAAATACCGACACCGGATCAATTATCAAAAATTTTGAAATCCGGTCACAAATCACCATTGCCGATATTTCCGGCTTTACTGATAATACGGTAATTTTTAATGTCGCCGGCGCTGTTTTAGAAAGTGGTACCATCACGATTACCAATTTACAAAATGAACAAAATATCATTGAAATTAAGCCGTCAGGTTATGTTAAAATCAAATAATCAACGGGGGCTGACTTTATTGGAAGCGGCCATTGCTATTGCCGTCTTATTAATCGGCGTCTTAACTATTGTTCAAATTTTCCCTTTATCTTTCAAACTGGGCAAAACCGCCGAACAAACAACCATGGCGATTAACCTGGCTCAAGCAAAAATCGAGGAACTGTTTTATTTGGGTTATGATAACCTTGTTGTCGGCACCGTTGAACCTAAGCACCGACTTGCTGCTGATTCAACTAATCCGTTTTATCACTATCAGCGACAAACGGACATTGAGTATGTTGACCAAAACCTTAATTACTCGGCCGGGGAAACTGGACTAAAAAAAATCACCGTAACAGTCTACTGGTATCACCCCCTCTTAAAGAATGAGAGCAGTCAAGAAACTATAATTCTAATCAGTAAAAAATGATTAACCATAAACAGGGCTTTACTTTAATCGAACTAACCATTGCTATCAGTGTTTCTGTTTTGTTGCTGCTAGTAGTCACGGCCACCTATTTAGTCGGCCAAAAAACCTACAACCAAACCGATTCCCGAGCGGAAATCATTCAAAACGGCCGGGTGATTATTGACCGGCTATCCCGAGAAATAAGACAAACCAGCGATATTATCACAGAATTGCCGCCCAACAACAACGCTCCGGAAATTTTGCCCGACGGACTGACTTTTCAAGATGGACACGAGACTAATCAAACCAAATACATCCGCTACTACTTGGAGGATCACGCCATCAAAAGACAGGAAATTATCTACTATTTTCCGGACGTGCCCGACACTTATGTCTACTGGCACGAGACAAATCAGGAGGGCAACCCGCCAATAATGAAAATTACCGACGACCGAATTATTGGCGAATATATTGATGATATAGAATTTTGGGGGGATAAATTGATTAATATTAATCTGTATCTAAGCAAAAACGAAGAGACCCAAATAATTAATACCGCTATTTATGGCCGCAACCTCTAACAATCGAGGGTTTATTTTGGTTACTTCATTATTGGTAATGGGTCTATTACTATTACTGGCGACTTATGTGGTCAGTTTTATGATAACAGAATTTAAAATATCGTTAAGCCAAACCACCGCCACCAAAACTTATTACTTAGCCGAGAGCGGCATTGCTGAAGCGATTTGGCGAATAAAATACGACCCGATTTGGAAAGCTGGTTTTGAAACAAATCCCAATTGGACTATTACTTATACCCATGATCCGGCCCTCTACCCTAATGGCGCCTACCAGATTCAAATCACCAATTTCGGCCGGGCCCGAGGAGAAATAATTGCCACTGGCTTTATTGAAAATAACGGCCAAATAGCTCAGCGGGTCGTTAAGACTTCTATTTATAAAGCTTTGGGCGAAAGCGTAGTCGGCAATAACGGCGAATACGCTGACGGCAATATCGACGTTTCCGGCTCAGTGATAAATGTTCATAACGGCAGTCTATTTGCCAATAATAATCTTATCGTTAATTTTTACAGCGTGATTAATACTGATGATACGGTGAGCGCGGTGACTAACATCAACCAGCATTGGACATCTGGTATTAACGCTCCCGGCGGCATTTTTTCTCCGGAAAACCCACCTGCTCCCGAGCCAATTCCGATGCCGGCTATCTCCTTTGACGATATCAACGATCCCAATTCTTATATTAACCAAGCCGACCAAATTTATACCCAAAATCAATTTGCCGACCTGTTATGGAACAACCAAAATCTGACTTTAAATGGCATTACCTATGTAACCGGCGACATTGACATCAAGGGCGGCCAACAGCTAACCATTAATGGCACCTTAGTGTCGGAAGGCGACGTTGAGGTGGGAAAAAACACTATTCTGTGCTGCTGGGGCGCTCGATGCGGCTTATCAAATATAACCATTAACCGGCCGGCCGAACCAGAAATTCCCTCGGGGTTGTTGGCTCGGGGAAAAATCGATTTCGAGTTTTGTTTGGGAAATCTTAATGCCCACGGCTTGATTTACGGCACCGACCAAATCAGTATCCTGAGTATTCCTCAACAATTTGAAGTGCTAGGAGGATTAATTTCCAGAAAAATGACCTTGACCAGTGTTTGGCAGGGCATTAATATCACTTTTGACAATGAAGTTATTAGCTATACCATTGGCAATCCTCAATACGCGCCAGTAGTGACCGTGGAACATTGGGAAGAAGAATATTAATTACAAAAATTATAAATTCAAAATTTCAAATTTCAAAATTTTATTATTTATATTTATGATTTTATCCTTTTCCTGCTATAATGATAATGAACTAATTATTTTTAATATTTAATGTCATTTTTTGAAACCAAGGAAACCGCCTTTGGCTTGGATATTTCTGAACGCAATCTCCGCCTGATTCAACTTAAAAAAAGAGGGAAAAAAATTGTTGTCCAATCATACAACGAAATAAAGCTTCCCCCCCAGTGCCTTGAGGAAGGAGAAATTAAACAACCTCAAGCCTTTTTGAATTCGCTTCATAGGCTGACCAAAACCAAACAAGGCCGGGGCCGGTTAAGCGCCGAACTGGTTGGCGTTTTACCGGAGCGAAAAACTTTTCTCAAACTTATTGAACTGACGCCGGACAATGACACCAAACCAGAAAAACCGGCTGACCAGCCCGCCGACATTGAAAAAAAAATTAAAAAAATATTGCCCGAGCATATACCAATTGACATTGATAATGCTTATATTGATTGGCAACTCATCAAAGAATGTCCGACTGGTCAGACTGTTTTGGTCGGCGTTTGTCCCCAAAATATTATTGATTCCTACGTCGATATTTTTGCTCAGGCCAATTTGATTCCAACCGTCCTGGAAATAGAGGCGGCGGCCATTGCCCGGGTGGCCATTACCGAAGACAAAGAAAATGACACCCAAATAATCATTGATATTGGCGCCAATCGAACCGGCCTATTTCTTTATGACCAAGGAGTGATTAAATTCACTATTACCCTGCCCATTTCCGGCAACCAAACCACCCAAATGATTATGGAAACTCTGGATTTTGATTTTGACAAAGCAGAAAAAGCCAAGATTATTTGCGGTTTGGACCGCCATAAATGCCACGGGGCGCTGCTAGAACTTTTTGCCGAAACCATCGACCAGCTTCAAAGCCACATTCAAAGAGCGATTGACTACTATCAAAGTAATTTTTATGAAACCAGCCCGGTCAGCCAAATAATGCTTTGCGGCGGCGGCTCCAATTTCATCAATATTGCCGAAATTATCCAAGAAAAAACCCAAATCAAAACCGTCAATTGCGACCCCTGGCATAAAATTAAAAATCCCAACCCCAGATATTTTACTCCCCAAAAATCTCAATCTTTCATTACTGCGCTTGGTTTAGCTTTGCGAGGCATTGATTCTAAAAATCTATTATGATCCAAATCAATCTCAATCTGTTGTCGCCCGAACATAAGAAAGAACTGAAAGTTAAAAGAATTTATATCACCATCAAAGAAATGGTCATGTTAATTCTGCTCTTTACCTGCATCTCCGCCATTCTGCTGTTATTATCAAGATACTTTTTAGAAGAGCAGTTGGCGATGTTGATGGACAAAAACGCCACCGCCATCCGAGTCGGCGAAGAAATCAACAAAAAGGTGGTGACTTTTAATGAAAAAATAACCAATGCCTATAATATCCAGCAAAAATCCAAACACTGGTCACAGCTACTAGTTACAATCGCCACCATCACTCCGGCTGATATCGCCTATAATTCAATAAAAATCTATCCGGAAAAAACCCTGATTGAACTCCAAGGTACGGCCCAAACCAGACAAGCGCTGATTAATTTTAAAAACGAACTGGATGATAATGACTCCTTCTCGGAAATTGACTTGCCGCTGACTGATTTATTGGCCAAGGAAAATAATTCTTTTACTCTCAAAGCTAAAATTAAATTAGACCATTAAAAATAATGACTGGCGTCAAAAAAAATTTTATTTTTCCCATCTTAACCATCATCGCCGTCCTGGTGATAGTTGTTGTTTTTATTATTTATCCCACCCTGACAAAAATAACTACCATCAGTCAAGCTATTATCACTGAACGAATCGATTTGGAAAATAAATTATCTTTCGGCATCAACCTGAATAAAGTCCAGAGAGATCTAGAGGACACTGCCGGCCTAGAAAAAGAACTGGAACAAATTTATATCAAAAAAGGACAAGAACTTGATTTTATTACCCGCTTGGAAAATTTGGCCGAAATCGACGGAGTCAATGTCAATATTGATTATGCCGATTTCAGCGGCAAGACAATCAGTCAAAATATCCGCGCCATTCCCCTGACAATAAACTTCAGTGGCGACTATAAAAATATTGTTAATTTTTTTCAATCACTCGAAACATTAAAGAATTACTATAATTTAGATCTGATTGTACTCGCTAAAAATCAACAAAATAACCTAAACGCCCAAACTGTCGGTCAGACTTATTTAATTGAATAAAAAATGAAACTCTTCCAACTAAAATTCAAATTGCCGGCGACCAAAAATTTCTACTGGTTAAAATGCTTATACCCCATCACTATTCTACTGGTAATAATCGGCCTAACTTTGTTGCTGGTTTTCTTATACCGCAATGTTTATCTGACACTGTCTCAAGCGGAAATAGTCACCATGCTTAAAAAAGAAACACCGGAACAAAACCTGGAAAAAAATAAATTAATGGAAATTATTGAAAAATTAGAGGCAAAATCCACTCCACAACCTAAAATTGAATCAATCAGAAACCCCTTTCTACTGCCGGCGCTAATCGAACCAGTCGCGGAAAATAATCCCGATCTGTTGCCAGCCACCACCACGCCCGAAAATTAGCTGACCAAAAAAACTTTTTCAAATTAAAACGGCCCCCAACTACCGGAGCCGTTTTTTAAAAAAACTTTTTTTCTGATATTATAAGGGCGACATTTTCCTTAATCGCTTAACCGCTCGAGTAAGTTCCGTAACGAAATAATCAATATCTGTTTGACGATTAAACCGGCCTAGACTAACTCGTAAGCTGCCATGAGCCAATTCCGGCGCCAGGCCAAGCGCCGCTAACACATGAGACGGTTCCAAAGAACCGGAAGAACAGGCTGAGCCAGTGGAAACGGCGATTCCTCGCTCCGACAAAAGCAAAACCAAGCTCTCCCCTTCCACGCCCCGAAAAACAAAATTAGCGTTATTGGGCGAACGCTTAACTAAGTCGCCGTTAAGGACAACCCCGCTAATCTCCCGCTGGACTGTCGCAATCAATCGGTCCCGCAATTTCTCAATCCGCTGATTCTCCCGCTGACGATTGCTAGCGCCAATCAGGTCAATGGCCGTTGCCAAACCAACAATCCCACTGACATTATAAGTACCCGGCCGAATATTATTCTGCTGATGCCCGCCAAAAAATAACGGCTCCAACACCACGCCTGATTTCAAATACAACCCGCCAATTCCTTTGGGGCCATAAATTTTATGGCCGGAAAAAGATAACAAATCCACTCCCAAGTGAGACACCCGACAATCGCAATAATTTAAAGCTTGAGTTGCGTCAGTATGAAAATATATTTTCTGCGGACGTTTCCGATTAAGTTTAGCAATAGTGGCGCCAATTTTTTCAATCGGCTGTATCGTGCCAATTTCATTATTAACATACATAACTGAGACCAAAACCGTATTAGCCTTAACCGCCGCGACTAATTTTTCAACCTTCACCACCCCCCGAGCAGTCACTGGCACATAGCTTACTTCCGCTAAGCCTCTGGCGGCCAAAGCCCTAACCGACTCCAACACTGCGTCATGCTCAATACTAGACACTATCAGATGGGGCTGAAAACCGGGCTGATCCAGTCGTAATCGCTGAATCAAGCCCCAAATCGCCAAATTATTGCTTTCGGTAGCGCCGGAAGTAAAATAAATTTCTGCCTTGGAACAAGCAAAAAAATCAGCAATTTTTTTCTGCGCCCTGTCCACTGCCACTCGCGCGTCAAGACCAAATTGATGAAGAGAAGAAGCGTTGCCAAAATTATTTTCAAAATAGGGCAACATTGCTTTTAAAACCCGACTATCGACCGGCGTCGTAGCGGCATTATCCAAGTAAACTTTTTTTACTGAAACCATAAATTATAATTAAGATGATTAAACCGCCAGCACCTCTTTGACTGCTGGCACCTTGGCTTTGATGGTCCGACCGATTCCCTCTTGCAAAGTAATCTGCGACATTGGACAACCCTGACAAGCGCCCATTAGTCGGACTTCCAATTTGCCGCTGGCCGAATCGAAAGAAATAAATTCCACATCGCCGCCGTCCATTTGTAAATGGGGCCGAAGATCATCGAGAACCTTCCTAATAGTTTTTTCAGTTGTCATAATTATGATTTATTTTTATTTTGGCGGTAATCTGCCACCGCCGCTTTTAAGCCGTCATGAGCCAAAATTGAACAGTGAAGCTTAGCTTCCGGCAAGCCTCCCAGCTCTTGAGCGATTTCCAGCTTACCGATTTTAAGCGCTTCATCAATGGTTTTTCCTTTGGCCATTTCCGTTAACATCGAGGAGGTGGCAATCGCCGCGCCGCAACCTAAAGTCTCAAATTTAATATCTTCAATAATAGGAACGGAATCGGCATTCTGGCCAACCTTGATATAAATCTTCATAATATCGCCGCAAACCGGATTGCCGACCTGACCAATGCCATCGGCCGCTTTCATTTTGCCCTGGTTGCGGGGGTGGTGAAAATGGTCTAAAACTTTCTCGCTATACATAAATGTTAAAATTAATTGTTGATTAAATTAAATCTTTAAGCGTAAATCGCCTCAGAGTACTAATGATATTTTTCTGCAATTCGCCCCAAACCATCTTTGTCATACATTTTTCCGGCGAACAGGTCATTTTTCGCTGATTGTCGGACATGCAATAAAAAACCGCCAAAGCGCCTTCGAGCGCCTCCACCACCTCAAACACGCTTATTTTTTCCGGCGCTCTGGTCAGTAAATAACCGCCGCCCACGCCCTTGGAGCTCTTAACCAAATTATCGGCCTTAAGCTTAGCAAATAGTCTTTCTAGATAGGGGCGAGAAATATGCTCCCGCCGCGATATCTCCGCCAACGACAGGGGCTGAGTTTGACCATGTTTTGCTAAAGCCACCATTGCCCTCAGGCCATATTCAGTTTTAGTGGTAAACAACATAAAAAATTATTAAAGTTTATGTTCCCAATAAGCTGCTATTCACCCTATATCATACTAAATTAGTAGGTTATAATTATCATATCAATTCAATTTTTTCTTGTCAAGGAAAAATCATAAAATAATTCTAGATTTTTCCACCACTATTAACACTCTGGCTCCTTGGGCAATTTCTTCGTCTGTCATACCGTCTTCGGCCAAACGATGATCCCAATCATGAATAGCCCCTATTAATCGGTCATAAGGATATCTAAAACCGTCACCCCGCTTGGTCCCCACATCATTGGTAATAAATTCCCGTTGATTATAGCCCTTAATTACCAACATATGATAAATCGGACCGGGCGTTTGAAAATAAGGATTGCCCAATTCTCGGCCAGCAGCCGGAACAATAATCAAATTACCCAGAGATAATTCGTATTTGATCCGATCTATTGTCGCTTCCGGCTCAACTCTGGCCGACAAACCGAAATAATCCGCCAGCACGGCTACTGCCTCAGTGGCGGTCAAATCAACCAGATAGTCCTGCGCCGCCTCCCAGGCGATTAATTTTTGGATTTCTTCTTCCATAATTGAATGATTGAGCGACTGACCGCTAAAATAACGGCTGACTATAATCATCGAAGCCTCTTCACAGGCTTCCTGATGAAGCTCGTCCCACCGACCAAATGGCGCTTGGGGCGCAAAAGCCACGGCTAATTCCAATTCAGTCGGGACGGCCGCGACGGCCGATCGAGGATTGTCCTCGCTACCAATAACGGCTGACTGCGACTGATTATTATCAGCTGACTCAACAACTGCCTCAGCTTCAATCGGTTTGGAGCCGTCAGAAACATCTTCGCTTACTGCTGATGGGGACAGATTGATTTGAACTTGTTCAAAATCCGGCTGTTTAAAACAGCCGGCTAAGCAACAACAACCTAAAATTAAGCTAAGTATTTTGACTTGGTTCATACTGGATTAGCAAGGATTCTGTTGGGTGGCTGTCTGCAACGCCTCTTCAACTATATTTTGACCGATAATCATCACCTCGCCCTCATAAGCTTTCAAAAAACAGCACTGCCCATCAAGAAAATTAAATTTATATTTCCCGCCCGCCAAATCCGCCAACTGAATCGCTCCGAGTTGTTTGATTTTTTCGTATATTGCCAACTCAGTCGGCAAGGAATATTTGTTTTTCAAAAATTCGGCTAATTCAAAATTACGATCAATTATCCCCCGTATCGCTTCCGGCTCGACCGGCGAAGGAGTGCCATAACAAATCCCGGGCTCATATTTATCCACCAGATAAATCTTAACCATCAGCTCCTCAGTCACAACAAAATTCCTAGTGGCCTCCTTATGAATCGGCGGATTGGCAATAGCCGAACTGTCCGGATAAAATTTTTCCACCTGAACGACGGTGGCGGTTTGACCGGTGTCAGTCTGAATAGTCGATACTGAAGGATGATCAAGGTCAATTGATGATTCCCTATTTTCCTGTTCGACCGGCTCGTTAATGCCAGACTGATTGACTGCCGACCCAAATGAACAACCTGCCAAAACTAATGGCACCAATAATCCCGTAAAAAAGCTTATTTTCTTCATAGTGTTTTAATTAACTATTTGCTTCTTTCTTTATTATACAGGATAAACCGGCCAGTATAAAGCTTAATGGCGCCACCAGACAACTAGCGAATAAAACTTGACTTTTAGCTGCTAATCAGCTAAAATAAGTACTGTTGAATTTATTTAATAATAACAGTAATAAAATATGGCTCATAAGAAAGCCGCCGGCAGTACTAGATTGGGCCGAGATTCCAACGCCCAGCGATTGGGCATTAAAATCTACGGTGGTCAAACAGCCGTGCCCGGCGCCATTATTGTTCGCCAACGCGGCACTCGCTATCGCCCGGGTAAAAATACCAAAAAGGGCAATGATGACACCATTTTCTCCACCACGGCCGGTACTGTCAAATTCACAAAGAAAAAAATCAAAAAATACGACGGCCGACTGCAATACTCCCAACTAGTCAGCGTCGAATAAATAAAAATCACCCCCCGAAATATTCCGGCTGGTGATTTTTTATTTCCACCCTTAAATCAATTTTAAAACCGCCAATAACCAGCGGCTTTAAAAAACATTAATTATTTTAGCCTTAAGACGTTTATAAAATACCAGTCGCTAATCCGAGACAATTAGCATTATCTCCGCCTCCAACCCGTGTTCCAAATTAACCATTAAGGGATACTCACCCGGCTCCTTGATCGGCTCGGGTAATTGAAGCTGCTTTTTATCAATGTTAAATCCCCGCTCTTTTAGTTTCTTGACCACCGCCGTCGCTGTCACCGCCGCATATAATTTACCTTGATCATTGGTCCGGCCGCTGATTTCAATAGCCAGTCCATTCAATCGGGCGGCGTTTTTCTCAGCTAACAACAAATCATGCTCAGCTTGTTTGGCGAGTTGTTTTTGATTAGCGGCCAATGTTTGTACTGTTTGGTCAGTCGCTAATTCAGCCAAACCCCGGGGAAATAAAAAATTGCGAGCATAACCGTCAGCCACATCTTTAATGTCGCCGGCCTTGCCCAACTGACTAATTTTTTTAAGCAAAATTACTTTCATATAATTACTTAATAACAAATCGACGGTATTGTTTTTGAGCCGGTTGCCACTGATAATCAATCCGGTCCACCCGGGCCAACCTGCTTCCATTATAACACCAAGCTAAAAATTGCTTCAACTCCTCTTCCGGACCTTCAACTGCCGCCTCGACCGAACCGTCCGGCCGATTTTTTATCCAACCAGTCAGCCCCAAAGCATTAGCCATTGTCTGGGCTTGATAACGAAAACCAACTCCCTGTACTCGGCCAAAAATCTTTAGGGCCAAACGCTTGACCATTTAGTTATTGCTAAAAATAATTTCCACTGCTTTATCCAGTTGGGGATCACGGAATTGATCATAATCAGCTTCAATCATTTCCACCGCCACATCCGGTTCAATCCCCTCATCGTCAATGGAACGACCCTGGGGTGTAAACCACTTCGCCACCGTCAGCTTAACTGAAGAACCGTCAGATAGATTATTTAAATCCTGAATCGAACCTTTGCCAAAGGTTTTCTCGCCGACAATTACTCCTTCACCCCAATCCTGGAGAGCGCCGGCGACAATCTCCGAGGCCGAAGCGCTGCCGGCATTAACTAGAACCACTGTCTGATAAGCGTCCAGCCTGGCTTTTTTGGTGGAATTATGGAGAATTTCGCTCCCGTCCCGCAACTTTTCAGACACGACCAACTTGCCATTAATCCACTCACCGGAAACATCAATCGCTGTTTGCAAATAACCGCCAGGATTATAGCGCAAATCCAAAATAATTCCCCGAATATCGGGTCGACTCAAAATATCCAAAACAGCATCATTAAATAGTGGCATCGTCATCTCATTAAACTGACGAATTTTAAGATAAGCAATATTATCGCTTCTGATTTCCCATTCCACACTTTTGATATTAATCGCCTCCCGAGTAATACTGATTTCCTTGCTGCTTGACTGGCCTTCACGATAAACCAATAAAGTCACTGCCGTCCCCTGGGGCCCGCGAATCAGACTAACCGCCTCGTCAACCCCCATGCCCTCGGTAGTTTGGCCGTCAATCTCCAAAATCATATCTTTCGGCTTTAAGCCGGCTTTAAACGCCGGCGTATCCGGCAAGGGAGCAATCACCGTCAAAATATTATTGCGAATCCCGATTTCCGCGCCCACGCCCTCAAAATTACCCTCCAATTCTTCCTTGAAAAAATCCGTATTTTGGGGGGTTAAAAAGACCGAATGTGAATCCTCCAGAGCCGCCACTAAGCCAGATAACGCCCCATAAAATAATTTAGTTTCCGGAATATTCTTGTCATAATATTTATTTTTAATTAAATTCCAAACATCCCAAAATAATCGAAAATCAACATCCTTGGTTAGGTACTCGGGAATTTCGCCGTCGGCATTAATAATATCGCCATAAGTGGAAGTGGCAGTCGGATCAACCCCCTTAATCACTACCTGGCCGCCGCTGCGAGGCAAGAATTTCGCCCCAATCGCCAAGCCCAAAAAAAATACCGCTGCCAAAGATAATAACCCTATTAGCCAATATTGCCGTTTGATAATGCTTTTATTAGTCGCTGAATCGACCATAATGATAAAATTCATTTTAATAGTAATATTTTAACAGAAAAAAGTTTTTTAGCAAAATAAAAAAGCCGGTTAATTTTCCCATGGGAAACTAACCGGCTAAGGCGCTTGAGCCATTTATGCCTCCTCTTCGAGGAGCTGTTTGACCTTCCGCCAATAGCGGTCGGTCTTCTTCCACCAGGCCGGGTCGTCTTCAAACGGCCCGCCGTTCCAGATCCGGGCCAGAATCTCGGGATTGAGCTCCTTGCCCGTTTTCTTCTGGTAATCTTGGCCGTAGTGGTCAAGATATATCAGAAAAATTTCCCGCGACCTGGCCTGGTTATAGCGGTCGCGGCGGGTGTACTTCTTGTGACCGATGATGCGATTAACATCATCAACCACTACCGGCCAAATTTGGACGATGCCGACGGCGTGACCGCGGTCGCCAATGGCCCGGTGCTCCAATTTCGATTCGACCCAAGCGATCAAGTAAAACAGATTGCCCGGGTCAATCGTTTCTTCCACCGCTACTGCCGGCTGAAGAATTGGCTCGACTGCCGAATTATTCACCGACGGATCAACCGTTTCCGACGGATTCATCGGCTCAAACTCAAAAAAATTCTGAGTCGGCCGACCATTGCTCGGTTCCCTTTCAAGATAATCCGAGACCCGATCGAACACTACCAAGCCGCCGATAAAAGCGGCCAACATCAGAAGAACTATCTTCTCAATGTTGTTGATGATTTTTTGAATGAACTCCATTTTCAACTCCTCCTTTTTTGTTCTCCTGTTTCAGGCGGAACACTATTCCCGCCCACAACAAAAAATAAAAAATTAACAATCAAAAGACAAAAACCAATAATAATTAGTTTTTTGCCAATTTGTCCAACTCCTCGGCCTGGCTCTTCAATTGCCTATCAACCTTATACCAGTAATGACCAGTGCTGATTTTGCGCCAACCCTTGGGGCCGCCGTTCCAAATCCTAGCGTAAATCTCATCAGTCGGCGCTAAGCCGGTTTGCCGCTGATAAACCTCGCCGTAAAAATCAACATAAATTTTAAAAATCTCTTTGGATTTTTCCGGATTATAACGGTCGTCATAAGAATAAGCCTGATAACCCAAAATCCGATTAACATCATCAATAGTGATTTTCCAAATCTGCAAAATGCCGATGGCCTGGCCATAATCGCCAACCGCCTGACTATTACCCTCTGATTCCACTTCAATACAAGCATTAATTAAATCTTCCCATTGGTCTTTGACTGTTTGGGAACGGTCATTGCTCTGATGATTATTGACAGTCCTTTCGGTTTCGGTTAATACTAAGCCACAAATCGCTTTAACAATATTAATATTTTCAATAAAACAAGTATTATTAACCGGCCAATTAATGGCTTGGGCCTTTCTGACGCTAATTCCATTAATCAGCAGCATTACCAAAAAAACAGCAAAAATTAGAGAAAAATTTGAATAAAAAGCTTTATTTTTTAGCATATTTAGCATTAAGCTAATAAAAAATTGCTTTATCTCTAAAGCAACATACTATTATATCATATTTAGATAACTTTGTCAATAGTAACTAATCTTCTTTAAGTCAACCCCCTACCCTACCAAAAAATCAAAAAATATGCAATAATGGATAATATGAGTAAATATCTAATCACTGGCCAAGCCAAATTAACCGGCGAAATTGCCGTCACTGGCGCCAAAAACGCCGCCCTAAAGGCGATTGCCGCCTCTGTCCTAACTGATCAGCCTTGTGTTATTAAAAATTGTCCGGATATTGAGGATGTCCGTCGCTTAACCGATATCCTGACTGATTTGGGAGCCATTATTAATTGGCAAGGCAACGCCCTGACTATTAATAATCGTCCGATCAAAAAAGCCAACCCCGATCCAAAACTGGTCAAAAAACTGCGCTCGTCAATTATGTTAGCTGGTCCCCTACTGGCCCGCTTCGGCGAAGTGACTTTGGCCCATCCGGGTGGCTGCATTATTGGCCAGCGGCCAATTGATATGTTTTTGGCCGGCTTTGAAAAAATGGGCGCGACAATCAATGACCAGCAAACCGAAGATTGCTACACCCTAACTGCCAAGCAGTTAACCGGCGCCAAAATAATTTTGCCCTGGATTTCAGTGACAGTGACCGAAAGTCTGATGTTAACCGCCTGTCTGGCCCGAGGCGTCACCACGATTATTAACGCCGCTATGGAACCAGAAATTCCAGCCTTAGCCGATTATTTAAACCGCCAAGGCGCTAAAATCAGCGGCGCCGGCACACCCCGAATTACCATCGAGGGAGTGTCAGCGTTAACCGGCGGAGAAATTGAAATTATTCCCGATCGAATTGAAGCCGGGTCTTTTGCTATTATGGGTCTGGCGACCAACAGCTCAATTAAAATCACTCACTGCCGGCCCGAACATCTGGAAACAGTCATTTCCACCCTGGAAAGGGCTGGCGCCCGGTTGACTGTCGGTCCGGATTATATCATCACCAAACCCAGCCAACTGCGAGCGACAGAATTGCGAACTCATGAATACCCGGGCTTTCCGACTGATCTGCAAGCGCCCTTTGCTGTCCTGATGACCCAAGCCAAGGGCCAAAGCCTGATTCACGAAACTATTTACGATGGCCGGCTGTTTTATACCGACAAACTCAAACAAATGGGAGCCAATATCATTATGTGCGATCCACATCGAGTCATTATTACCGGCCCCACCGAACTTTACGGCCGCCAACTGGAAAGTCCGGACCTGCGCGCCGGTATGGCGCTACTGATTGCCGGACTAATCGCCACTGGCCAAACCACCATTGACAATGTCTACCAAATTGAACGCGGTTATGAAAATATCGTCAACCGACTACGAGCCTTGGGCGCCGCTATTAAAAAAATAGCCGACTAGCTATGAATCTTATTTGTCGCCGAATTGTTTATCTAATTTTTGTCAGCGCTTTTTTTATCGTCACCCCGCTGATCTTAATGTACACTCAGGGGTATCGTTATAATTTCGCCAAAAGCCGCGTCCAAAAAACCGGCATTTTAATCATCAGTTCCCTGCCCAAAAAAGCGGAAATTTATTTAAACGGCAAACTGCTGAAAAACCAATCCACTCCGGCTAGAATAGAAAAATTATTGCCGGCCGACTACGAAATCAAACTAACCAAAGACGGCTACCATCCCTGGCAAAAAAAACTGCCAGTCAATGAAAATGCCACTACTTTTGCCGAAGATATCATTTTGTGGAAACAAACCATCCCCTTGCAGCTGGCAACAGAAAATATCAGTGATTGGTTAATTGCGCCAGAACGGGAAAAAATCGCCCTGCTAACCGCTGATAACCAATTAAAAATTTTAGACACCATTGACAGCCGGCTGACCATTCCGAAAAATCAACCACCCCTAACCGCCCCGGAATTAATCGGCTGGTCCAATACAGGTAAAAAATTACTTCTTAAAGATTCAGTCCAGCAACAATCCCGCTACTACTTGCTCAATCTGTCCACTAATTCCGACAATCTCAGCAAAATCAACAGCCGTAATTATTTTTCAGTCAAATGGGACCAACAAAATGATAATCTGGTTTATGGCCTGGATAAAACCGGCCTGTGGGAAATTAACCTGTTTAATCAACAGGAAAAATTGATCTTTACCGATTCTCTTGATGATTTTTTGGTCACTGGCGGAGAAATTTTCATTTTAACGGGCTCCAATCTTTCTCGCTTGGACACCCCCGATAAGATTGATGCTCAATTAGACAGCCCTGACTATCAATTGATCGCCAAAGAAAATGGAAAAATTATCGCTATCAACAAAGCCCGTCAACAACTGGCCATTTTGGATTTGGCAACGCCGGCAAAAAATCTCCAGCTTAGCGCTACCGGCTTTGACTGGCTAAATAATCTAACCTTATTGATTTTCAATGATTGGGAAATTTGGATTTATAATTTCCAAGACCAGGAACCGAAACTAATTACCCGGCTGGGCAAAAAAATAGCTGCTGCTGTCTGGCATAAAAGCGGCCAACATCTTATCTTTGCGGCGGAAAACGAATTGCGAATAATTGAATTGGACAACCGCGAATCGCGCAATATCATCACGTTGGCTGAGGTGCCGGAAATCCTTAAGTTGTCACTTGATCCGGCCGGCAAAAATATCTACTTCACCGGTCACTACTCCGACCAAATGGAGCTCCTGAAATTAAATATCCGATAATTAGCCGACCGACTTTTAAAAGGCCATCTCGGCAATCAAAAAACATCCCGACCCAATGTCGGGATGTTTTTTGATTGCTTAAATTTTTATAACTGCTTCCTTATTTTTTCTACTACAACCGCCGCTTCACCGGCGGGATATGGTTGGCCGGACCAAAGTTCGCGGCCATCGTCTTTAAAACGAGGAATCAGATGAAGATGAACATGACCAACCGCCTGGCCAGCCACAACACCATTGTTGAGCGTCAAATTAAAACCAGCCGCGCCAACCCCCGTGATGATGGCCGGAGCAATTTTTCGCGCCACTATTACCAGCTGGACTGCCAATTGTTCGGGCAACGCCAATAAATCAGGATAATGCGCCTTGGGAATAACCAAAACATGTCCAGGATTAACCGGCGCAATATCCAAAAATGCCACCACCTCATCATCCTCGTAAATTTTATCGCTGGGAATTTCGCCGGCGATAATTCTACAAAAGATACAATCAGTCATATTTTTGAATTTAATTATTTTTTTAATTTAATTTATATAAAAATTCAGTCGGCGTTATTTCTGCTACCAGTTGCGGCGAAAAATCAGAATTATTAGTAATAAAATCAAGCTCGGCGCCGCTGTCAATGCTATAAAAATAAACCGGCGCCGCCTGAGAAATCAGCCGGATATTTTCCCAATAAGCGGGATCCTGCCAATAAAATATCACTCGACGTTTGGGGAAAAAAATTTTGTCGCTATAGCTGCTGACAATCACCGCCTCTGTTTCAGTCAGTGAGCGCACCTGCTTATTAATTTGGTGATAATTCTTGACCGTTGTCCGAATCGCCGCCAAACTTTCCGGACCAGCCCACCAAACTGAATTCAATGACCAATAAAACATCACCACCCCCAATGTCGCGCCGGCAATAAATTTAAAATTATCATTAGTAAACCGCTTGAATAACGCCACCAAAAAATAAACCGCCGGCGGGATAGCTAAAATATACAACGGCAAAAAATAACGCACCTGCGACGAGCCAATTAGCGGCCGTGCCAACAAATTATTATAAAAAAACCAGGAACCGTAATATAGGAGCACCAAAGCGCCAACCAATAATAACGCCGCCAGATAAGCAATCTCTCTATTTTTAAGCTGACCCCGAAAATAACGCCAAATAATCAACGCGCCGCCCAAAAAACCGGCAACAAAGTACCACCAAAACATCCGGACATAGTAATAATAAAAATTATAAGCAAGATGGCGGAGATTGAAGCCAAAGGGAGCGACCAATTGTTTGGCCAGGCCCAATAATTGATTATCGCCAAGCAATTTGGCATTGCCTTCGGGCACATAACCGGTCGTGAAGATGTTGCCATAAACCGCATACTGATAACCGAGTACCGGTAAAAAAGAAAGCAAGCCCACAAACAGAAAAATAGAAAACTGAGTCCAGGAAAACTTTTTGGGATTAAAAATAAAAACTGCCAACACCAACGATCCGACCCACAGTAAATCAGCAGTGCGAATAGTCAATGCCAAACCGATAAACAGGGCTGCCAATACCAACCGAGTCAAACCCTCCCGCCGCAAAAAATTAATTAACAGGCAAAAACCGATCAGTAAGAAATCAATAAACAGCACATTGTTAAATAGCGACCGGCTGTTGTAATACCAAAAAGCCGGCAAGACTAATAGCAACAAGGCTGAATAAAAAGCGATTTCCTGATTGAAAAATTCCTTAACCAATAAATAAAAACAGACTACGCCAATGATCGATACTAACGGAGTAATAAACGGAATAAAGTGGACGGTAAAAACTGTGGCAAACATCCGGGCGATTAGAATAAAACCGAGAAAACTGGCCGGCGCAATGGCCTTATTAACCACCGTGGTGCTGCGCGGGTGGACTAAATTGAGCGCCCCGGAAACTTCGTTGAGCGGTTCCGGTTCAACCAGTTGGCCGGTCCGAGTGAATTTTTCAATAAAAAAATAATTGGCTGTCTCATCGGGCGTATTAAAAATCCACATATCATTAGCCACGGCCGCTGGCCGGACACTAAAATATAAACTACTGTAAACAACAGTAAAAATTACTGCCAAAACCAACAGAATCACGATGTAAGTTTTATTACTCAATTTCATCGGGCGATATTAAATAAATTCAGGGCATTATTGCCGGTCTGTTCAATCACCTGGCTAACCGGCAAATTTTTCAATTCGGCTATTTTTCGGGCAACCAGTTCAACATAAATCGGCTCATTACGCTGGCCCCGATGCGGCTCGGGTGCCAAGTAAGGGCAATCCGTTTCAATTAATATCCGGTCTAGTGGCGTATTTTTTGCCACTAATTCTAAGTCGGCCGCTTTTTTGCCAAAAGTAATGATGCCGGTAAAACCAAGATAAAAACCTAAAGCCAAAAACTTCTCCGCCACCGGCCAATCCGCACCAAAACAATGAATCACCCCCCGAATCGACTGCTGAGCCAAAACGTCCAACATCTCATCATAAGCGGCCAGCGGATTATCAGCTTGGCCGCGACAATGAAAAATAACCGGCAACTGTTTAGCTTGAGCCAGAGCCAAGTGGCGCAAAAAATATTCCCGTTGCCGAGCTCTAATAGTAACGGGATCGTCAACCAGCTGAAAATAATCCAAACCGGTCTCGCCGATCGCCACTACCTGAGGTTGACCGGCCAAAGTAATAATTTGTTTAAAAGCGCGCTCCAAATCATTGACCGCCTGATCATCAGAAGCAGCCGTTTCTTTGGTATCGCGGCGACAGCCGGCCAAATGAATCGGGTGAATACCCACTGCCGCCGATAAACAATCAAATTGCTCAGCCAACTCCACCGCTCGACGCGAAGTTGACAGTTGCGACCCGACATTAATCACTTTCATTGGCCGCTGTCGCACCCGGCCGATCACTTCGTCCAGGTCATGATTAAAAGCCTCAAAATTCAAATGAGCATGCGAATCAATCAACATTAGGGTAAAATATTAATAAATAACTGGGTAATAAAAACCACTAAATGAGCTAGCTGAGAATTATTTAGAGCAGTGACCAGCCAAAGCCAAGAACCGGAAAATTTAGCCAAGACATAAACACCGACGCCTAAAATAAACACCCCTTCCACTAATCCCAAAAACATACCGCCAAAACGGTTGATGCTTTTCAAAAAAGGAACCAGAGAAATAATATTAAACAGCTTGCTAATCAACCAAAAAATCAAAGCCGTTAAACGGTTAATCAATAAAAAAATGACAATAAACGATACGCTCTTGGCCAAACCGAGATTGCCCAACAGATAAGGCGATAACCAATTAGCGACCGGCTGATAAAAATTGTTGGCCACCCCAATACCGGCCGCCAAACCGACTAGAGCGCCAATTGTGCCAATTAAGCCCATCATAAAGCCAAGCGTCATAAAGACGACCAATAAACCGACTAAAATGACATCAACCAAGGTGAAAAGCATGAAAATAAATTTTAATTTTTAATTTCAAGCCTTAACTAAAATTAAAAAATTTAAATTTTAAAAGATAACGAAAAAACACCTATTTTTCTAACCGGGGAAACAACGCCTCACCTTTGACGACCTTCGTCCCCGCCTTCAATCCTCCCCAGCGGCTCAAATCAGGCAAGCTGCTTGCCTGCCAATCCGTCTGACCCAAAGAAATTAAAATCTTATCGGCGGTTATTGGCATAATCGGATAAAGCATCAACGCCAAATGGCGCAGCGCCTCCAATAAATTATAAATCACCTTGGCCAATTGGTTATTATTAGTCTGCGCTAATGCCCAGGGCTTGTGGCGCTCAATATAACCATCGCAAAAGATCTGCCATTTTTTGATAACTTCAACGGCCTTATCAATTTGAAAAGCCGCCATTGCTTCGCGGTATTGCCGCCAAATACCGGCCATCTCATCGGCAAATTCCTTATCTTGATCAGGTGTTTTGCCGGCCAAAAATTTATCGGCCATCGCTAGGACGCGCGACACCAAGTTGCCAACACCATTAGCTAGGTCGCTATTATACTGAATGACAAAATTAGACGCCTTAACATCGCCGTCAGCGCCAAAAGGAAATTGGGATAACAATAAATATCGAACCGCTTCCGCTCCTAATTCATCAATCAAAGCGTCCGGATCAATCACATTGCCCAAAGACTTACTCATTTTTTGACCATCCACAGTGAAAAAACCATGGGCAAAAATCACTTTCGGCACCTCCAAGCCGGCGGCCAACAACATTGCCGGCCAGAAAATGGCATGGAATTTAATAATGTCTTTAGCCATCAAATGAATATCGGCCGGCCAAAACTTAGCGAATTTTTCATCTATTTGGCCGTAGCCTAAGGCGGTAATATAATTCTGCAAGGCTTCCACCCAGACATAAGTCACTTGGCGGTTGTCAAACGGCAAACCGATCCCCCACTTGACGCTCTGGCGAGAAATAGAAAAATCATCCAACCCCTGACGCAACAACCCCAATACTTCCTGATGCCGACTGGTGGGAAGAATCTTAAGTTCTCCGCTGTCCAATAACTCCTTAACTTTCGGCAAATAATCCTTTAACTTAAAAAAATAATTCTTTTCTTTAATAACCTGGGGCGCCTTATCATGATTTGGACATTTGCCGTCAACGAGTTCTTTTTCAGTGATAAAGTTTTCACAACCGGTACAATAAAGCCCCTGATACTCGCCTTCATAAATAGCGCCGGCCTCTTTCAGCCGATTCAAAAAAGCCGCCACTCCCTGTTGGTGATAAGACGAGGTAGTCCGAATAAAAGCATCATTGCTAATATCCAACCGGTCCCAAAGCATCTGGAATTTAGCGGAATTTTCATCGCAAAATTCCTGCGGCGTTTTATTGGCCGCCTCGGCTGATTCAGCCACCTTAGCACCATGCTCGTCTGTGCCGGTCAGAAAAAAAACTTCCTCGCCGGCCAAACGATGATACCGCGCCAAAACATCAGCGGCAATCGTGGTATAAGCATGGCCGATATGTGGCTTATCATTGACATAATAAATCGGCGTAGTGACATAAAACTTTTTTGCCATAGTATTAATAGTGAATTTATTTTTTCTGCCCCTCAATTATAACAACCAACTCCCCCTTGGCGCTGGTCTGATCCAACTGGGCGATAATTTCGCCAATATTGCCGCGGTAAATAGTCTCAAATTTTTTGGTCAATTCGCGGCCGACAACTATTTTTCTTGCCTCTGACCCCGGCGGCATCATTTCGGCAAACACTTTCAAGGTTTTCACAATACGGTGAGTTGATTCATAAAACACCACCGTCTCCACACTGTCAATCATCTTTTTCACTACTGTCTGTTTGCCTTTCTTGTGCGGCAAAAAACCAAAAAAACAGAACCGATCACTGGGCAAGCCGGCAATTGATAAAGCGCAGGTCAATGCCGCCGGACCGGGAATGGGAATAACTTCCAATCCAGTGCCAAGTTTCTCAACCGCCAAAGCCACCAATTGGTTGCCCGGATCGGCAATACCCGGCGTACCGGCATCGGTAATTACTGCTACCTGTTTACCTTTGGCCAGCTCCCCAATGATAAAATCAACCTTAGCCCCGCCGCTATGCTGGTGGTAAGACACCAGGCGGGCATTGATTTGATGGTGGGACAATAATTTTCGCGACACCCGCGTATCCTCACAAGCAATAAAATCAACTCGCTTAAGCGTCTCAAGAGCGCGCAAAGTAATGTCGGCTAAATTACCGATCGGCGTCGCCACAATGTATAATCGTCCTGTCATAATGATTAAATAATAACAATTTAAATCAATAAAATCAAGCTTAAATATTGACGACCAAGTCAATTTAAAAACAAAAAAGCCCAACCACTAAAATTAATGATTGAACTCGATTGATACAATTGTTAAATTTTGTTATTGGGTGACAACAGGGGCGGCCGCGGATTCCACCGGAATTTCCACTTTGACGATTTCGCCGGTAGCCAAGTCCTTGTGCGTACCCATCTCTTCCAATTTAGTAAAAATATAAGTGCCATCTTCAGTCACTTGGCCGACGCTCGACCAAACCTGGCTGAGATAATTATACACCGACAAATCGCCGGTCAAAATGATAGTCGGCGCCAAAGTAATGTCGTATTTTTCCACCAACTGTTTGCCCTCGTCACTGGCAACATCAATCGTCTGGCTGTCAATCGGATTCATCCCTAAATTATTAAGCGCTAACAGATGGTCCTGATAATTATAACATTCCTGACAAGACTGATCGACCAAATAAGTGAGGGAAAATTTGCCCCTTACCTCACCGGTGGTCAGATCAATATAAGGAGGAAGAATATCGCGAAAAACGAACACTCCGTCTATAACTTCGCCCAACACCGGCCAAGCCGAGGCCAAAGTGGGATTCTTGTCCAATTCACCGGCAATCAATACGGTCGGAACTTTAGTAATTTTGTATTTATCAATAAGACTTTGAGTGGCAGCATCATCAACATAAACTGTTTCTAGGCCCTCTTCTTTAATGTTATTCTGTCTTAAGGCGTTCAAAAATAAATTAACATCCCAGCAATCGGGGCAATCTTTTTTGGTGATAACCGTAATTCGCAGCGCCGCCTGCGGATTGTCAACCTGGCCTTCTGTCGAACCAGCTGGTGTTGGTTCGCCTTGTTTGTTAAGAAAGAAAAAAACACCAACGGCAATCAAAGCCACTATTACCAACGCCACTCCACCCCCTAAAATCGCGCCTTTGAGTATACCGGCGCTTTTTTTATTTACTTCTTCCATGATTTTGAGTTAAATAATTAACGACTTAATTTTAACAAACTAAAAAATAAAAAGCAACTGGCTAAATCTGATTTTCCCTGTTATTTTCCTTTAACGGCCGAGGGGTATAAAACCAGACCGCCATTATTGTCGCTAACGGAATAGCCAAAGCCAAACCAATACAACCAACCAATGTTCTGACAATCTCCGTCGCTACCAATTCGCTACTAATCACTTGAGTCAGTGACAAAAACGGCGGCTGTTTAATACTAAACAACAACAATAGAGAAAAGGAAGCGCCGGCATAAGCCAAAAACAAAGTGTTAATCACCGACCCTAAATGGGCATTGCCAACGGCCATAGCCATCTTAAACAATTTTTTTGCCGGCAAACTGGGATTGGCTTGCTTGATCTGGCCGACCGCTTCGATTTGGCCAACCACCACATCATCCAAGATGCCTAAAGCGCCGATCAAAAACGCCGCCAACAACAAACCCTGGAAATTAATGTGCCCATAACCGGCACTAACCAAAAAAGCGGTTTCTTCTTGAACCGTGCCGCTCAAACTCAATAAGCCGACGAAAAAATCCGCCAGCAAAAAAACTAAAATTAAGCACAAGAAAATGCTTAAAACTGCCAAATGAGATTTCCGATTAAACCCTTCGGTCAAATAAATTAACAACAATAAAATAAAAAAAGAACCGATTAAAGCAATAATAAGCGGATTGGAGCCAGCCAACACTCGGGGCACGATGAATTTTAAAATCACCAGAAAACTCATCACTAAAGCCAAGAGCGCCCGCAATCCCTTGCTCCGACCAACAATTAAAACCACCACTACAAATAAACCGAATAAAAGATAAATATCGTTTCGCCGCACTTTTTCCAATACAAAAAATATCTCACTACCATCAGCGTCTTTGGTATAATTAACTAGCACTCGATCGCCGATTTTGTAACTGCCACTACCAATCACCTCAATATCGCCAATACCATAATACTCAAATTGCCGATCAGTAAAGGCGCCGGTCAACCCTTCCAATTTAAGATTCTGTTGGATTTTTACGGCTTGATCACTGGTCAATGTCCGTTCTTCCAAAATATCAATCACCCGGGCCTCAAACACCTCGCCAACCGTACCGCCTTCCTGAGCTGACAAATAACCAATCGGGGTCAGGACAAACAATAATAATATAATCAATAATACTTTTTTCACCATTTTAAAAAATTATTTCCAGGCCAAAAATTCCGGCCTGAATAAAATAGCTAAGCCCAAAAGCAGTAAGGCCAGTCCGCTAATCAATTTGATCGCTTTTAAATATTTTTCACTCACCTTGGTCACCCGCAAAGTAATCACCGCCGCCAAAAAAATCAAAAAATCATCCAGCATATAAAAACCAATATAAACTAACAGGTAAAAATAATAAGAAACGGAGGGCAAACTAAAACCGGTCAAAATTTTGGTATAAGCTACCGGAAAGCCGAAGGAACAGAAGAGCTCAATCAAATTAATGCCGGCCGCCACCGTTGCTACTGTCACCAAAACCAGCCATAATGGCATACTCGAATCGGTCACTTTAGTCATAATGGCAAAAAGTTTCCGCTGCCATTTAGTCAGTCGACCTTCGCGACCGTCTTGGGGCACATCGCAAATTTTACAAATGATGCCGGAAAAATAATCTTTAAGCAAAAACAGGGAAAATAATACCACCCCTATACCGACGACCATGGTAATAATCCGTAAATAACCCAAAAACATAAATAAATTCAACCAAGCGGAAATAAATAAAAAATAAATCAACCCGGAGACAAGAATAAATGTTCCCCCAATCAGAAATACCTTCCGCCGATCAATGCTCTCGCCGCCCAAAATCATTGCCAATAAAAAGCCCAAGGCCACCATGGCGCAAGCATTAAAACCGTCAAGTCCGCCCATTACCGCGCTCAAGGTCAAAGGCGACAGTCCGGACAAGTTAATGGCGCCAATAAAAGGCAAAGATACCCGACCGCTAGTAGTCGATTCAATAGCATCATTGTCATTGGGTTGATGATTGTCTCCCTCTAGAGCGATCAATCGTTGAACATAGCCCTCAATGGCTTCATCAACACTCTCGCTATAGCCGATCATATATTTTCCACCAACCCCTTCGGCTTCAATAAAGCTGACCGGCGTGCCGCCCCGCTTAGACTGCTCAATTTGATATTTATCATAAAAAGACTGCAATAAATCATAGCCATCACTAGTGGTAACATTAATGCGCCTAATTGCCAATTGGGAATAATTAGCCTCAAGCCGCTCAATCAATTTTGACTGGCGGGCGCAGACTGAACAGGTTGGACTGTAAAAAAAATAAAAAATCGGCTGGCTTTGAGCCTCGGCCACTGGCGCTAATAATCCCAGCAAACAAAATCCGACCAAAAACAAAATAATTAATCTGACCGATGACTTAACCATATTTTAAAAAATTATTTATCTTTATGTTGATTGATCAGCTCGCTTAGTTCCTCCTTTTCAACTAGGCCATTGAGCCGCAAAATTTCTTGGTCGGCCTTATCCAAAAAAATAAAGGTCGGCACATGATCGATTTGATATTGCTTTTTAATCTCCGGCTGCTGGTCGTAATCAATATATTCAGTTTGCAGTTCTGGCATCGCCCGCTCTATTTCCGCCCATCGTGGTCGCATAATGACGCATTCCGGACACCAAGTGGTGCCAATTTTTAAAATTTTCATAATTATTCAAAAAATATTTTTAAAAACCACATTAAAACCAAAGCCGCTCCGAAAACCACAAAATTCAATAATGAATTGGCAATCTTTTTTGTTTGGTGCAATTCAGGCACTAAATCAGAAGCGGCGATATAAATAAATCCACCGGCCGCTAACGGTAATAAAAAATCTTCGATTGACAGATTATAATAATAGAAAATAAAAGCGACTATCACACCGGCAAAGCTTAACAGCGCGGAAATGAAATTGTAGACCAAGGCCTTGAAACGGCTGAATCCGGAATAAACCAAGACACCGAAATCGCCCAATTCTTGGGGAATCTCATGAAAAATTATTGATAATAACACCGGCCCGCCCAATAATGGCCCGACACTGAAAGCGGCGAATATCACCATGCCGTCAATAAAATTATGAACACCGTCCCCCACTAAATTAAGCCAGCCCAAATGAGCATGGGTGTCGCAATGCCCCTTGTGGCAATGATGCCAACGCAATATTCTTTCCAAGAAAAAAAACAGGCAAAAGCCGGCAACCACATAAACAAACAACTGCAAGCTATCATTGCTAGCCTCAAGCTGTTCAGGTAAGATATGAAAAAAAGCTCCGCCCATCAGACTGCCGGCGGCGAAAGATACCAATATAATTAATGCCTTATCTAAGATATTTTTGCTGAATATCAAACCGATTACCCCTACCAAAGACGCCAAACTGACCACCAAAACAGCCAATAAAGACAAAATTAAATTATTACTCATATCTAATATTCTACCAATAAAAAAGAAAGCTGGCAATCAATCGTTTTTCCTCTCCAGTTTGGAGCCGCAAACCGGACAAACCGTCTCTTGGCAGGGACGGCTGCGCTGATGGCTTTGTTTATGACCGCATTTAGGACAAAAGCACTGGCCGCCCGGTCCGGAACCGGACAATTTACTGCCCCAACGCCTAAGAAAACCGCGGCCGATATTTTTCTGCTGGGCAGAAACCTGCAAATCTAAAGACTTTATCCGCAAAACCACCTGGCTCAACTGGGGAATTTCTGCCAATAATTTCTTTTCTAAAACCTCCATCAAAGAAGTGGCCCGATTAATATTTTCATTGGCTCGGCATAATAGAGATATCTCGCCATAAGTGTTCAGGCCAATTTTTCTGGTTTTTATTTCCGAAAAGGATATGCCGTCGCCTTCCAAGATATTTTTTATTTCCGCCTCTACTTTTGGATCATACTTATCAACCAGTGAGTCAACTGATTCACCAATGATATGCCAACCCTCATAAAACACATAAACCGAAACACCAATGGCCAAAAGACTGTCCAGCCAAGAAAAATAACCGACCAGCAACAAACCGATAAACACTACCACCGAAGAAATGGCATCAGCCCGAGAATGTTCGGCATCAGACAACAAAGCCAAAGATGAATCTCTTTGGCCAACCCGAAACTTCAGTCTGGCCATAATCTCATTAATAATAACAGTAGATAAAATCAACCCGGCGCCCAATAAGGAAAACCTCACCTGATGCGCGCCGGAAAGAATATTAACAACCGCTTCCCACAGTATCAAAATGGCCGAGACAAACAATAAAAGCACAATTACAAAAGCGGCCAAGCTTTCATATTTTTCATAGCCGTATTGGTGCTGCTGGTCCGCCGGTTTGGCGGCGGTCTTAATGCCAAAAAAGGCGACTGCCGAAGACAACACATCCAATCCGGAATGTATGGCATCGGCAATAATGGCCATACTGCCGCTAAACAGTCCAACGGCCAATTTGGAAACTGCCAATATTAAATTAACCGCCACTGACAATAATGATGTTTGTTTGGCGCTCATCATATCTTTATTGAATTATTTCAATCGCTTTGCCCTCTACCAACGCTTGAGCCACTTTTTTGTTGGCCGAAGCCAAAATGCGCTGAAAAGTGCTTTGCGAGGTATTCATTTGTTTGGCCGCTTCAATCTGCTCTAAACCAAGTTCATATTTCAAACGCAAAGCTTCCAATTCCTCATGGCTCAAAATAACCACCTCAAGCTGCCTCAAGGGAATGCCTTGAGGCTTAAAAAATTTAACTTGAGGATTAAAAGCTATTCGACGGCACAATCTTGGTCTGGTCATAATTTATTTCCCCTTCTTCAGGCTGGCGATCTGCTGGTCAATCGACTGCATTTCTTCGGACAATAGTTTTTTCTCATTCTCCAATTCCTCAACGCCATAAGCGCGATTTTGGCCTTGGCCGTAAAAAAAACGACCGCCCCAGCCGCGACCGCGGCCCCAAGCCATACCTCGACCGCAAGGACCAAGTCCTTGACCGGTCATCGGACCTTGGCCCATCGGGCCGGTACCATTAAATCCTGGCATATTATTTAATTTATGAATTATATTATGAGTATATACCCATAACTAAAGTTTGTCAAGCCATAAATCCAATTATTGACAAATATATTAAAATATGATATAATTATATATTAACCATAAAAATTCTAAATAAAATAATTATTATCTAAATTTAAACAAAAAATAATATGAATAAACACAACCTTAAGCCAATAATTATCCTGCCCATAACTATCACGGCTTTTTTCTTTGGTTTATTTTTGCCGGTCCAAAACGCTTTTGCCGGCAATATTCCCCTGTTAATTAAATCGCCTAATGACAATGCCATTTATTTTGTCAGCGAAAGCTTAAACGCCAAAAAGCTGATTAACAGTGAAACCGTTTTTTTGTCTTACGGTGATAAGTGGGAATGGGTCAAAACCGTCCCCCAATCCACCATCCAATCTTATCGCGATGTCCGACTGGTAAAAACTAGTGACAGCAATAATGTTTATTATATTTTTAACGGCGCTAAACGGCTGGTTCCCTCGCCGGAAGTCTTTAAGTCTTTAGGCTTTAATTGGAATGAAATTCTGACTATCAACCAAATCGATCTGGACAGTTACCGCCCTGAAGCGCCCCTGGGCGCCGGTATGAGTATTTCCGGCGACAGCCAAATTGCCACCAGCCACTTGGCTGTTTCCTTAGTCGATGAACAATTGCCTACGGTGGTGGTGCCGGACAATGTCTGGTTTAATTTTACTAAAATAAAATTTACCGCTACCGGCAATCAGCCAATTTTTATCAACGGCCTGACTATTAATCTCTACGGTTTAAATAACGGCGACCAGCAAATCGGCGAAATTTATCTTACAGATATCAATGACCGGCCCATCGGCCAACCTCAGATATTTCGCGGCCGGCGAGCCACTTTCAATCTGGCCAGTGAACCAATAATGATCCCAGCCGGCCAGAGCCAAATAATCAAAGTCTGGACCAGCGCTAAACTGCCCAACATCTATGTTGGTTTCGGCTTGGAAACGGCGGACTTCATTTATACCACCGCCCAAATTAGCGGCCAATTCCCTATCAAGGGCTACCAATACCGTATTGTTGACCGCACCGGCCTGGCCGGCCAGGCCACTATAGAAGCGTTGGAAATTTCCAGTCAGATGCGGGAAGTGGTCATCGGCGCCGACAATCAAATCATTACCAAATTCAGAATATTGGAAACCTCCCAACAACAGAATATCCTGCTTAAAAAAATAATCCTAACTGCCAAAGGCAATTTTGATAATGACAATTTAACCAATATCGACCTAGTGGACGAACGCAACCGAGTCTTGGCGACTGCGCCGCAAATGATTGGCGGCCAAGTAATTTTCGACCTTAGCGCCAAGCCGCTCAAGATTGAAGCCGGCCGCTTTGCGACCGTCTCCGTTCGCGGCGACTTTAAGGGTGGCCGGGACCAGTCATTGCAATTGGTTATCAACAGCCAAAATGATCTCTGGCTTGAAAACGAAGAATCTGGTTGGCGACTACTGGCCCAAAATGATTTCCCTGTTGGCTTAACTGGCGGTACGACTTTTAATAAAGTCAAGCCGGTTAGTCGACCGGCCTCGCTTTATGCCAGCTATTCCGGCCAAACCGGCGATATTGTTGCCGGCAGTCGCGATGCCAAGCTGGGCGCCTTCACTATTAAGGCCACCGGCGAAGAATTGGAGTTTAATGGTTTTGCCTTGAAAATCAACCGCGGCGGTCAATACCCGCTGATCGGCCACCTTATTGTTAAGCTTAACGGCGAAACTATTGCTGATTATTATGCCCGCGATTTTGCCGATAAATTCAACCGCATTAATTTTGAAAAAGATGTCCGCTTGACGGAAAACCGCACCTATCAATTTGAAATCTTGGGCAGCGTTGATGACCGCGCCAGTAATCTTGACTCTTACCAATTAACTTTTGCCAATTTTAACTTACGTAACGATAATCATGATTATTTTGGCGATAACTTAGAAATTAACAGCCCCACTATCCGCGTTAAAACAGTCGAAGCCAAAATAACACTCAATAACAAATACGAAAGTTTCGCGGTGATTGCCGACCGTGACAAACAGCTTATCGGCAGCTTTAATCTGGCCGTTGGCGCCGCCGAAGATGTGGAAATCACCAGCGCCAGCATTGCCAATTTAAGCGGCAATTATTTCTATGACAAATTATATTTGAAAATCGGCAACCGACTGGTGGCCACATTGGACAATCCCCTGTCCTCGCCTCATATTTTCACCCTGACCAAACCGTATAAACTGTCACGCGGTAAAACCTACCAACTTAATGTTTATGCCGACATCGCGCCTGACGCTCACGGGGACCAAACCGCTTTAAGTGTTGTCGACCTCACCTTGGCCGGCAAAAATTCCCAAGTCGCCGCCGAGCTGACCAATTTACCGCTTGATGGCCAACCAATATTATCGCTGGTTTCCAGTATCGATTTAAACCAAGAACCAACCAACACCACTATCGTTGCCGGCGAAAAAAACCAATCAATCGCCAAACTGACCATTACTAATAACTCGGCGGAAAAAGTAAAAATCAAAGAAATTTATGTTTATCAAACTCCGGATTCTGACGAGTTTTCCTATGACAGCGGGTTCAGCAACCTGCAGCTGGTCTTAAGCGACAATCAGCGCAAACGGATTGGCAAAAAAGTCAGCAAACCAATTTTTGGTGGCAATAATCTAGGGGGCTTTAATTTGAACCCCTTCGAAAGCCTGACCTTAAACTTAATGGTTGACACTTCACTGGCAGCAGGCAATAAAACCATCGAGCTAACCATCCAAGACATCATCGGCTATGGCTATACTTCCAAACAGAACCTGCCGATAAATGTGTCCGGCGACAGCAACTCGATCAATATCAATCACCTGGATTAAATATCATTTTACACCACCCCGCGCTCAAGCGCGGTGTGGTTTTTTTATTATTAAATCAATATCTGCTATAATATCATTATGGACAAGCAATTAATCATTTTGCCTTTCGATCATCGCCATTCATTCTTGCGCGATATTTTAGGCTTAAAAAAAAATCCTTCCTGGCGCCAAAAGAAACAAGTCACTGCTTTGAAACAAATAATTTTTGACGCTTTTTTATTAGCCGCTAAAAACTGCCGCCAGCCCCAAAACTTGGCAATCTTAATTGACGAGGAGTATGGCGCCAAAATCATCAAACAGGCCCAAAAACGAAAAATAAAAATTTGTCTGCCAGTGGAAAAAAGCGGCCAAGACGAGTTCGATTTCAATTACAGTGAAAAATTTTCCAGCCATATCACTAAAATCAAGCCAGATTATGTCAAAGCGCTAGTAAGATATAATCCGTTGGAAAAAGAAAAAAACAAACGCCAGCTTAGCAAGCTAAAAAAATTAAGCGATTGGTGCCGGCAAAAACATTATCCACTGATTTTGGAGCTACTGGTCCCGCCGACCGACCAAGACCTCAAATTAGCCGGCTCCAGAAAACAATACGACCAAAAACTGCGTGGCCGGCGGACCATTGCCGCTATTAAAGAAATAAGAAAAGCCCTCACAATCGCCCTTTGGAAGCTGGAGGGATACGATGATGAATTATCTTGCCGACAAATCACTCACGCCGTCGGCCCTCGGGAAAAAATTATCATTTTAGGCCGCGGCGAAAATAAAAGCCAAGTTGAGCGCTGGTTGAAAAACAGCAAACCGAATCAAAATGTAATCGGTTTTGCTATTGGCCGAACAATTTTTCTAAAAGCGCTCCAACAATACGTCGCCAACCCAAAAAACAAAAAACAAACCACTGAAATTATTGCCAAGAATTTTCTTCATTTCATCAATTACTGGGAAAATATTAAATAAACCAACTGAAATAAATCTCGGCCCGAATGTTCGGGCCGAGATTTTATATTGATAATTAAAATTTGACTAAAGACCAGCTCATTTCACCCCCTAAAGGATTAACCAAGCTCAACAGACTTTCTGACTTTATGGCGCGGACTTATCTAATCACACAAGTACCGGTCATTTCCGGATCCTTAGGTAAGCCGACTATCTCCAAAATGGTCGGCGCCACATCGGACAAGATACCGGCCGGCCGCATCAATGATAAATCCTCGCCTGATTGATTGGCGCTAACAAATTTCGGCGCGGCAACAATAAAAGGAACCGGGTAAATATTATGTTCCTTATCCACCTGACCGGTAGCCAAATTAAACATCTCTTCGGCGTTGCCATGGTCGCCGACAATAAAAGCAATGCCGCCCTGTTCCAAAATCGCCGGCACCACTCTAGACAAGCACTCGTCAACCGTCTCAATGGCTTTAATGGTCGCCGACAAATTGCCGGTATGACCGACCATATCCGGATTGGCATAATTAACGGCAATAAAGCCATATTGTTTACTCTTAATCGCCTTCAACAACTCTTTTGTCACCTCCAAAGCCGACATCTCCGGCTTTTGGTCATAACTGGTGACCGCCGGTGATGGCACCAAAATCCGCTCTTCGCCGGCAAACGGCTGCTCAATCCCCCCATTCAAGAAAAAAGTGACATGGGCATATTTTTCTGTCTCGGCAATATGCAACTGCTTGATATTATAATCGCTAAATATCTTAGCCAAAGGATTGGTGATGTGCTCCGGCTCAAACAATACCTCGGCCGGTAAATTCTGATCGTATTCGGTAAAAGTCAGCAACATTAAATCATTAAATTTCTTGTTGGCAAATTCTTTAAAATCTTGGCCGACTAAGGCTTGGCTCAGCTGCCTGGCGCGATCCGCCCGAAAATTAAAAAATATTACTGTATCGCCGTCGTTAATCGGGCCGACGGGTTGATTCTTTTTATTGATAATCACTGTCGGCTCAAATTCTTCGTCAAAAATATTATTAGCATACGACTGCTCAATCGCTTTAACCGGGTCACTGGCCGTCTGAGCCGCCTGACCCAAGACAATCGCCTCATAAGCTTTCTTAATCCGGTCCCAATTGTTATTGCGGTCCATCCCGTAAAAGCGTCCGCCAAGGGAAGCAATTTCGCCGGTTTTTTCTTTTTTGCATAAACGAAGCAATTGAACCATAAAATCCTTGCCGGCATCGCGGGCGCTGTCACGGCCGTCTAAAAAAAGATGCAAATAAACCCGCTTGTTGATCTTAGCGGTCCGGGCAAAGTTTATCAGCGCCTCCAGGTGATCTTGGGAACTGTGAACCCCGCCCTTGCCAATCAGACCAATTAAATGCAGGGCGCCTTTATTTTTTTTGATTCGCCCAATTACCCCCTCCAGGGGAGGCAATTTAAAAAATTGACCAGTGGAAATTGATTTGTCTATCCGGGGCAGGCTCTGATAACGCAGAATGCCCGAGCCAATGGTCAAGTGCCCGACTTCACTGTTGCCCACTTCACCCCACGGCAAACCAACCGCTTCACTTGAGGCCTCTAATAATACCGTCGGATAAGTAGCCACCAGTGAATCGATAAAGGGCTTTTTGGCCAGACTAACAGCATTGGATTTGCTCTGAGGCGCAATACCAAAACCGTCCAACACAATTAGGGCGACTGGAAAAAAATTCAAAGCCATAAAAAATTATTGGTTACCGGCTTCAAAAATACTTTTAATCTTCGCTTCTGTTTCCGCCAACTCTTCGATGATTTGCTTTTTTCGATAAGCGTCGGCTTCTTTCTCGTAGTTGACAACCTGGAGGTTGTAATCATAAATAACATCCGTGAGGAGCGGCAGTAACTTGGCTTTTTGATCGGCGTCAGTAACGCCATGGTCCTGAAAAAACGATTCAATCGTTTTTTGAGAAAAATCACTCATCTGCTTAAGTTAAATATTTTTTAGTTTTCTCCACAATATCATTAATGGCAAAATTGCTCTTAATCAAATAATCTTTAGCGCCAAGTTGTTTGGCTTTGGCAATGTCGCTATCCTGCCCCAGATTGGACATCACCACCATGTTAATCTTTTTAGTCGCTGGATTTTTTTTAATTTCCTCCAGCGCCTCGAAACCGTTTTTTATCGGCATAATGATATCCAACAAGATTAATTGGGGTTGCTCGCTGACGGCTTTCTTAACCGCTTCGGCGCCGTCTTTGGCTAAAACCACCTGATAGCCACGCCGAATCGGCTTGTTCATCAGTACCGAAGATAATGACTTATCATCTTCGGCTAAAAGTATTTTTGCTCCCGGTGTCGGTTGTTTGGCCATAACTCTTAATTAATTTTTAAAACCAATATTATTTTATCAGCTGTTTTATCTAAAAAATCGATTTTACCCCTGAATCCCCTCTCGCCCAATCCTAACTTCGTTGCCGTAATTGGTCAAAATAATCGCCCATCGCGCCAAGGGATATGCTTAAGTGCCATTTTATTGGTCTATAATCATTATACAACAACTAGCCTGGGCCGGCTAATCCCTTCTCGCCTTTTATCTTTTTACTGCCAGATAATGGCAAGGAGAAATAAAAGACGCTGCCCTGGCCTTCTGTTGATTCAAACCACAACCGGCCACCGGAAATTTCCACAATCATTTTAGAAATATATAATCCCAAGCCCGAGCCTTCTGTTTCCATTTTTATCACATTGTCGGCGCGGAAAAATTTTTCAAAAATTCGACTTTGATTAATCTTAGGTATGCCCACTCCGTTATCTTGGATGGCAAAAATCACCTCCCGTTTGTTGGTCTTTAAGATAACTGTCACAATGCCGGTTCTGGAAGCGGCTGAATACTTAATAGCATTGGAAATAAAATTGGTCACTACTTGCCGGATTAAAGAGCTGTCAATATTTATTTTTTGGTTTCAGCTTTGGGGTCTTGAAATTAATGACACAATTTTTAGACTGGGCGATCGGCTGATACTCCTTGATCACTCCCTTAATTAGGGCAATCAAATCAGTCGGCCGCGGATCAACGCTCAACCGGTCGATTTCCAGTCTCGAGACATTCAATAAATCATTGACCAAGTTCATCATCCGCTCGCTGGATTCCAAGGACTGATTGAGGTAATCCCTCTGTTGCCCGTTGAGTGTTCCCAATTCTCCGCTGGCCAATTCTTCCAATATCCAACGAATGGCGGTCAGCGGGGTCCGCAATTGATGCGAAGCGACCGAGACAAATTCTGTTTTCATCTTGTCTATCTCCCGCTCTTTGGTCACGTCACAGAAAACCACCACGCAACCGGTAACCGCGCTAGCCGAATTTTTAATGGGCGCGGCGGAATCAGCCACCGGCAACTGACTGCCGTCCTTTCTAACAAGCAAGGTATGATTGGACATTTCCTGAATTTTGCCGGTAGTAAGGGCATTGTTAATAAACTGATCATTAACTATGCCGTCTTTTTCAAAAATAAATTTCAATACCTGGTCATACTTTTGGCCAATCGCCTCTGTGATGCTAAAACCGGACAACTGAGCGGAAATTTCATTATACATAATAATTTTCAAATCTTTATCTACCACAAATACGCCGTCACCAATGCTGTATAAAATGGCATTAGACTTTTCTTTTTCCAAAAATGCCGCCTCTTTTTCCGCTTCGGCGTCCTCCAAAATATTCAACATCGCCGTTTATTGTTTTTCTAACGCTTTATTTTTTGCTGAATTTCTTTGGTTTGCTCGGCGACTTGCCGGTCAACCTCAGCCCGAGATTTTCTAACTTCTTTCGACATCTGGTTAAAAGCCCGGAAAAGTTCGCCGATTTCGTCCCGATCTTTCAAGCCAACCCGATAATCCCAATTGCCCCGGCCGATCTCCTTGGCGCCTAAACTCAGCTTGGACAATGATTCCGTCACTCCCTGAGTAATCCATTGGGTAATAAAAAAATAAAAAACCACTGAAGTCAAAAAAATAAAAATTAAAAAAACCAGTAGCGCTATTGGCGCCGCCATAATTTCTCGGTTGTCAATCTTAGCCACTAGCCCCAATTCAAAATCATCAACATAACTGGAAACAGCTACCGCTTTCTGCTGACGATAATCAAAAATATTAAAAAAGACTGTCTCAACTCCAGCTAAGGCCTGAAGCATTGGCACGGACACCGCATCAAGCGACTGATCATCAAATCGCCTGGCCACCGGATACTTAACCTCACCCGCCTCATTTCTAAAAGCTAGTACAACTTCGCCGGTCTTTCCCAGACCGATAGCGCTTTGGATGATTTGCGACAATTTATCAATATTGACCACGCTAATGCCCAACGCCACCAACTTCCCATTGTTAAAAATCGGCCCGGAAACGAAAATCTTATAAACACCGTCTTCCTCGACAAAATAAATGCCATTATCTTTTAGGCCACCAGTAAAAAATTTTTATCCGCCACCTCGCGGCCGATAAATCGGCTATCGGTGGGAGCGATTATCCGGCCATTCAAATCAATTATGCATACTCTCTCAAATTCTCTGATTGGTTCCTTGGCGTCGCTAATAATCTTAATAATTTCCGCCCGGACTGCCTCAGCCGGCTGGTCTCGATAACTGGCAATCAATTTTCTCAACTGTGTCCGACTGCTGATCAACTTAAATCTCTCTATATTCTGATTAAGATAAGTCGCAACATGTTCGGCGTGCGATTCAGCCGCCGACTTAAGTAAAGCCACTGATTCTTGGCTGATTGACGAAAAAGAAAACCAACCGACGACTAAAATAATCAACGCCATCAATACAAAAAAGGGGAGAAAAAAGCCAGATTGATTTTATTCCTAATTCTCATAAAAAATTATTTCACCAAATTTAACAGCGCTTTAGCTATCTTCATGTGTTTGACCTCATCATTCCTAATCTGACTAATTATTTTCCGAGCCTTATCGTCTTTGAGGGTAGTCAGAAAATCATCATAAAGCTCCTTCGCCTGTTTTTCCAATAAATACAAATCCGACATCATTTTAATCAGCCGATTTTTGTTTTTTATTTCGTTCATAATTAATCAAGCTATTAATTTTTCGACGATGACTAACGTTTTCTTTCGTCAACTGACTCAACAGCGCTTTGGCTCGCCGTTTCTTAAAAAAACTGATCGTTGATTCTTCAATTGCCTGCCGATAAGTATCGTTCAATTGCCAAATAACATCTTCTTCCATGGCCACCACTTCTTTAAACTTGTCCGACCAAGATCGGCTTTGGCTTTTGGTGCCACCTTCGCTTTTCCGGTTAAGGCTCTTATTTTTTCTTTCAGTTCCACCATTTTTAATTCTCGACCAACCATCAAATCATTAAACCTCTCCAATTGATTGATCTTCTCCTTCAGCTGAGACACGTCATTCATGGTGCCGACCATCCGTTGCTTGTCTACCAACACCCCCGCGTCTTCAATAAAAGCATACTGACCGTTTTTTCGCCGAAACCGGTATTCAATGTGATATTTGGTTCGCGTTTTAATCGCTTTGGCCAATAATTTCGCCGCCAATTTTCTGTCATCAGGATGAATTAGTTTCTCCCAGCGAGCCAAATCGCAATCAATAAATTCTGCCGGCGAATAGCCGGCCACGCTAGAAATATTACCCGACCAAACAATCCGGCCGGTTTTTAAATTGAAGTCATAAAGCAATTGCTTGCTGTTTTCCAAAGCGACGCGATAACGAATTTCCAGTTCTGTTAATTTTTTAAGCACGGCTGAACCGGTTACGGCCAAATCAACTTACCGCCCCTGGGCGGAAGCTTTTGTTTTCTAACTCGGATGTTTGTTGCTGCCAGTTGGTTTGATTGCCATTAGTCACCTTGTTCAATATTTTTTTAATTATAACATTTTTCCCAGAAAAAAAATACGCCGCTCTAGCGGCGTAACAATTGGCCAACCGACTAACTTTCCATTCGACTAAACAACCAACTGCCGACACTTAAAATAATCGTCACCAACGCCATAAGCACCAAAAAATCCCAACTAATTGAATAATGAAACTGACCGGTTAGACCGCCCCGTACGCCGTCAACACCATAGCTCAATGGATTGAATCGAACAATAACTGACAGGCCGGCCGGTAAATCCTCCACCGGAAAAAGCGCTCCCGACAAAAAAAATAGGGGCATCACAATCATATTAATAACCACCGGAAAAGCGTGCATATCATTGAAAAAAGTCGCCAATAAGGTGCCAAAAGCGGTAAACATTAGGGCGATTAAAAACATAAACATTAACGCCAGCAACCAGCCGCCCAAAGAAATCGGGGTAAAACCGATTAAAAAAGCGATAAAAAAAACCAGCAACCCCTGTAACATCGCCACTGAAGCTCCCCCCAATGTTCGTCCCAACATAATCGCCAGCCGAGAAATCGGCGCCACTAAGGTTTCCTTGAGAAAACCGAACTGCTTATCGCTAATCACTTCGGTGCCGGTAAACATCGCACTAAAAATCACACTCATGGCAACAATGCCCGGCGCCAAAAAAGTAATGTAATCGCCCTGACCGGCTTGGGCGTAAACATTTTTAAAACCAAAACCAAAAGCGACCAAAAATAATACCGGTTGAAATATCGACATAACCAACCTGGCCTTGGAGCGAAGATGCCTCTTGATTTGACGCAACCACAGAATATAAACTGCGGCTAATTCATGATTTATTTTTTCCATTTTCTTTGATTTAATAAGCGCAGCCGTTCAGCGGCGCTGATATTTTCATCGCGAAGGTCATAGCCGGTCAGCTTTAAAAAAGCCTGTTCCAAGCTATCACTGTCCGTTTGCCGCTGCAAATCTTGCGGAGTACCTCGAGCAACAATTTGACCCCGATCAATAATGGCAATTTGATCGGCATAACGCTGGGCCTCATCCATATAATGGGTGGTAAAAAATACCGTCAACTGGCGTTGTTGATTCAAATTCTTGATGTAAGCCCAGATATGATTGCGCGTTTGCGGATCCAACCCCAAGGTCGGTTCATCCAAAAACAACACTTTCGGCTCATGGAGTAAACCGCGGGCAATCTCCAGTCGCCGCTTCATGCCGCCGGAAAAATCCTTGACCAGACTTTTCTGCCGCTCGGTTAAATTGACCAACTCCAATAATTTGGCAATTTTTGCTCGACGTTCAGCTTTGGGTAAGGCGTAAATCAGCGCATGAAAATACATATTTTCATAAGCCGTCAGCTCATCATCCAGACTGTAATCTTGGAACACTACCCCAAATGAACGGCGCGCTTGGGCCGGAGCGGCCAAAACATCAAAACCGTTTATTTCCAATTGACCACTAGTTGGCTTGAGCAGGGTGACTAACATTTTTATAGTGGTGCTTTTGCCGGCGCCATTAGGACCCAAAAAAGCGAAAATACTGCCCGGCGCCACGCCAAAAGAAACGCCATCAACGGCCTTAAGACCATCAAATTGCTTGGTTAGATTGTCAACCTTAATTATCATTAAATGATTTATAATAATTAAACCAAGAAGCACCAACTAAGCAAGCTGCTTACTCCTGGTCCAAATTCTCCGGGGGCAATCTTACCGGAAGCAAAAGGAATTTGAGCAAGCCTAACTTTAAAATTATTAATTATGAAGGCTGACATCTTTATAGCATTTTTTAAAAAAAGATACAAAAAAAGAGCGGATTAGATTTTAATCTAATCCGCTAAATTTGGCGGCGCTTCTAAGGAATAACAAATTCCCAAGCGCCATTGTTGGCAATAATCTCCCTTTCCTCCTCAAACGCCTGCCAGACGTCGGTGTTGATATAATGATAATTGCCAGCTTGATCAATGGCCACTATCGTTAATCGGGCGCGGGGCGAATATTGTTTCAATTCCAGATAAGCCGGCCAGCCCTTAAACTCAATCGGCTCTTCTTCGACAATCCACGGTGCCTGGGGGTAATAATGGATCACCACTAACTGGCTGATCTGAGTCTGCTCCTCAAGCCCCCAAAACAATCCGCGCATATCCCAGTCGTCAGCGTCTATAACCGCATACGGCTGAGGACCGGTTGCAGTCGACCACCTGCCAAATCTCAATTGGGCCATTGGCGCCTGATAATCGGCCAAAGAAAATTCAATAATGCTGTTGCCACTGCCGTCATCTTTAATCAGTTGACGATTGGCGCCAAAACTGAATTCCCAATCAGGATTGTCGGGCGGGCCAAGATTGAAATAAACCACCCGCGCCAAATTGGTGATCACAAACGGCGTGCCGCGAAAATGGTAATTGGCGTCAAAGCCGGTCACCAGATTGGTAATCGGCAAGCCTTCAAATGGATAAACATCCGCCGAATCCTCGCCCCAACCATGAGGACCGCCAACGCCAACTTCGTAAATCGTCTCGTACAGCAAAAAATCAAATCCCGGCACCAGAAACTCGGCCACTTGGCGGTCCGGCGGCAGTTCCAAAATCAATCTCAACTGTCCCGAATCATCAGGGTACAAGAATCGGCCGCGGGGCTTATTTGCCTCAGGTGTTACCAGCGACGAATGGTTGCCGGCCTTATCTCGGCCTTGAACGGCAAAATCATATCCCCCGTTCTCAACCGGCAGAACAAATTGAAACACTCCGCTACTGGCGGCAATCTCCTGGCTGGTTGGCTGCCAAACTTCGCCAGTCGGCTTAACCCACAGCCGAACTGTCTCTAACCCGCTGCCTTCAATCAAAGAACCACTGGGCGCATCCTGGGCCTGACTATAACCAATCATTGAAGTCCGGTCATCAGACATCACGCTGGCCGCCTTAACTTGCGGCTGACTGTTGTCAACAATGACGGCGCCGGCATTGGGCACTTTGATTCGCCAATCCGGCCCAACCACTATCGGCTCAACTGGTAACGAAACTGATTGGTTATTGCTAATATCAACGCCAATTTCCGGTTCACCTGAATCTTCCGGCCAATAAAATTGTTCCGGCTGACTGATTGGCTGATAAGAATTGCCAATCGGTTGGGGCAAGTAATCGGATATTGGCTCTTGACCGCCTAAAAAAGAATCATTAGGTTGATAATAACTCTCTTCCATGGACGACTCAGGGCATCCGCTTAAGCAGATCACTATGCCCGCCATTAACCAATATTTCTTCATCATCATCTCCCTTTCTTTGTGTTTTAGGAGCCCAAAAGCTCCGCCACTAAAGAAAGGGAGCTAATCGACTCCTGAGGCTGACTTGTTTTTAAAGTACTAAATTAACCATATATTTTAGCAAAATATCCTATAATTGTCAAACTTAAATCTGCTTAAACCCTTAAAGCCACCAACATCAACAACAAAAATAAAAAAATAAATATTTAATTTACCTAAACTTAGCGACAATTTAGCTTATAGACAACCACTAATATAAAAGATAAAATACAAATAGCCAAGGGTCGGCATTGTTCTTTATGTTTCCTTTAAAAAATAACTGAAACATATGAAAAAAACAATTATCGCTGTTGCCGGTTTAATTGTCTTATTGGGCTTGGCCGACGGAGTCGGCGCTGAAGTCAATTCTGTCACCCCCAGCACCAATGACCTTAACCGCACCAGGGGCTGGGCCCATGTCAACCAGCTAAGCGCCGGCATTGGCACGACCAATTTGCAATTTGTCAGCACCAGAGGCTTTCTAAGCTGTTTTGAATACCGTACTGACGGCGACACCGGCCAGAAAATCAGCGACACTAATTACAATACCAATATTACCGACGGCCTTTATCCTTATTACTGCGAGAATAACAGCTCCAGCACCCACACCTTTACTGCCAACCATTATGTGGAAGTCAGAATGGTGTTTGGCGCTGAGACTGATGAGCGCTTTGACTGGACCAGATTTGACGTGATTTATCCACGCAGCGCTTCAATTACTGCCCCCACCTCCAGCGCCGAAGTCTACGACTTGGTCGATTTTACCGCCTATCTTAACGACGATAACATCGACCCGATTCAATGGACGATTAGGCAGGGCACTTGCGCTGCCGGCACCAACACTGTCTTGGGCAATGTAGACGGTCACAATGATGTCGCCATTATTGATACCAGCGATTTATCACATCAGACTTTTTCCTTTACCGCCGATGTCAGCGGTTTGGCGCTAGGCGATTACTGCTTTATCTATAACCCGACTGAAGACAGTGGTGAAACCAATATCCGAAAAACTGTTGAATTCAAAGTAATTGACGAGCCGACTCCACCGCCGGTCGGACCAACCAGCAAAGACGACTGCAAGCAAGACGGCTGGAAAAGCTTTACTAATCCGTCATTTAAGAATCAAGGCCAATGCATCAGCTACTTAATGAGTAACTACCACGCCGGCAAAAGGGATTAATTTCCCAATGATAAAAATAAAATTCTCCGGAGATAGCTCAATAGATATCTTCGGAAATTTTTGTTTGATTCTAATAAAAAAACTGCCGGCCGACAATAAACTGAGTTATCAAATATTTCAATTTAATTGCCCTTGACGGGGCTTCTTTTTTACTTTCTTACTAAATCAATTATCAATACTCCCTTGTCTAATGTTGGTTTTATCCACCTATACCCCTCTTCTTTGATTGTTTTTATCATATAGGTACTCATTCCCTCATTTTAGAGAAAACCGCCATATGTGTGTGCACATCATCCTTTAAATTTGACTTTCTATCAAGCAAGAGGTATGATTAAATTAGTGTTCTTTGTAAATTGACCAATAAACACAACCAAAAAGGAGTCAGAAAGATGAGACAGTCTGTTTTGCAGGGGAGTTTAATGAAATTAGTGGTTATTTCCTTGGGAGTGATGTTGATAGGATGTCCTCCCCCCCTGGGTCCAATCAATGGCCCCGGCGATCCGACAATTGAGTTTACTCATGTGCCGAAAATCGGTAGTGCTGAGGATTTGGAAGGTCAAGTCTGGCATGTTACTGCGGCTGATCACGGTGTAGCTGTTTATATCAAAGTTGGGGTTGGTTGGTGGACAAAACCCTACTGGGATCAACCAGTCTCTTTGATCTATCCCGACGGCAGCTGGCGGTGTGATATCACTACCGGCGGCTATGATCAACAGGCTACTGAAATAATTGCTTTCTTGATCGAAAGTGATTATGATCCACCTTTGGCCCAAAATATCCAATCCTTGCCCGAAGAGATCTTTAATCAAGCTCTGAATTGGGTGAAAGTCAACAGAGAACAGAAACCACCGGCTACAGTGGTCGTACCAAATGTAGTCGATTTGACCGAATCCGAAGCTCGGCAACTGATCGAGGCCGCCGAGTTGGCAGTCGGTCAGGTTAGCACCGAGTATCACGAAACAGCTTCGGTTAATCAGGTAATCTCCCAATCGCCTCAGGCCGGAGTGGAACTGGAAATCAATTCTCAAGTTAACTTAACTGTTTCTCTGGGTTCGAAACCACCGGCATATCAAGTTTACGGATTAAACTTCGGTCCGTACACCAAGGAAGGCCAAAATCCGGAGCACGGGACAGTGATCCCGAAAGAACAGATCAGGGAATTGTTGGAGATAATCGCTCCTTATACTCAGTGGGTACGAACCTTTGGAACTACTCACGGTTTGGAGCATGTTGGACCAATAGCCAATGAGCTTGGCTTGAAGGTGGCAGTCGGTGCTTGGCTGGACTCTAATTCGGAGACTAACCAAGAACAGATCGACGGAATGATTGAAATAGCTAATGCCGGTTATGCCGATCTTCTGATCGTTGGCAGCGAAACTCTACTACGTGGGGATCTGTCTGCCTCTGAGCTGATAGGTTATATCAATCAAGTTAAATCTCTGGCTCCCGGACTGCCAGTGACTACCGCCGATATCTATGGTAATTTACTGAACGAACCGGAAGTAATTGAGGCCGTAGACATAGTCCTAGTCAACTACTATCCGGTTTGGGAAGGGATATCAATAGACTACGCCGTAGCTCACCTTCACCAACAGCATCAAATGATGCAAGAAGTAGCTGGTGACAAGCAGGTTATAGTCTCAGAGACCGGCTGGCCTAGCCAAGGTGAACCGTTAGGTCAAGCCGTGCCGTCTAAAGAAAATGCCGCTTTCTACTTTTTGAATTTTGTCTCCTGGGCTCGAGCCGAAAAAGTGGACTACTTCTACTTCGCTGCCTTTAATGAACCCTGGAAACAAGAATGGGATTGGGGCCCCTACTGGGGCGTCTGGGATCAATTCGGTCAGATGAAACCTGGCATGGAAGCGGTGTTTGAAGACATGACCATACTGGATAACTGGAGCGGTCAGGAAATTATCGGTGGTTGCGGTGATCCAGTGATCGAATTCACTTTTGTACCGGATTGTGGCAGCTACGATGACCTCGTCGGTCAAGTCTGGCATGTTGCTGCGGCTGATCACGGTGTAGCTGTTTATATCAAAGTTGGGGTTGGTTGGTGGACAAAACCCTACTGGAATCAACCAGTCTCTTTGATCTATCCCGACGGCAGCTGGCGGTGTGATATCACTACCGGCGGCTATGATCAACAGGCCACTGAAATAATTGCTTTCTTGATCGAAAGTGATTATGATCCACCTTTGGCCAATGGCGATCAAAATCTGCCGGCCGAGCTAGAACAAAATGCTTTGGTCTGGGTCGAGGTCAAACGAGATCCAGATTCATAATAGAAAAAATTGGTTTGTTTACTCAAGCGGCTTCTCCGGAAGTCGCTTTTTTAGTTGGAGTGATCAAATCGAACAAAAATGGTGATTAACTCCATTTTCACAGAAACAAGGTTTAGCCCTTTTATTTTTTAAAACAAACAAAATAGGACTTGTCGATTGGCAAATCCGAAACAAACTGAATGAAGAAACAATTACAACCATCTATCTTCCCCTTTCTCGCAATCTTCTCAGAATCTTCTTTCTTCTTCTTCCTGGCAGGTACCCCTTTTTTAAGACAAAGTTTCTACATTTCTGTTAATAAACTTTTATATTTCATATTGCCCGGCGAAAGCATTAGGCGCCATATTAAGCGAAGTGTGAATTCGCTCTTGATTGTAGTAATAGATTTGTTGATAAATTAAGACCATCAGTTCCCCTAGTAATTGAAGGCGACCAGGATCACCTAATTCAACCTTAAATTGAGAACAGAATGATTCTTGGTAGCCATTCTCTCAAGGGCAACCTTTACCGGCCATGGAGGGAGTAATACCAACCTGTTTGAGTAGATTTTGATAATCTCGGGAGCAATACTCTCTACCATGATCGGAGTGAATAATTTCAAGACGACCGTAATGAGCCAAAGCCGATAGTAGGGAGGTAATAACTAGATGTCGATCATGATTTTTGGAAATAGCCAGACCAACAATACGTCTAGTGAATAGATCAATAATGGTGGCTACATACAACCAAGCTCCATCAAACCAAAGAATAGGTAAAGTCTGAAGCCCAGATGTGATTAGGGTAGCTTGGAGTATTGGTAAGTGGTAGATTAGGATGGTCTACTGCTCCCACGGCTTTGTTTGGCTGTTTTCTGCCTCTTCGGCGATAGGGTTTAAGGTTGTAGAGTTTCATTACTCGAAGAACTCTCTTTTTGTTTAACTTTTAATGTCCGGCTAATCATTTGTGACCATAGGCCGGATGTTTACGGAGAGCTTCTTCGATCATGATCTTAACCTTCTCGTCTTTTTGGGGTTGTTTAGCTTGATAGTAGAGATTGGAACGGGATAGACTCAACAGACCAACCTGATTGGTTTTATTGCCCTGATACCTCATGATTAACTGTTTTTTGGGGCTCGTTTGAGTTCCATGGTAACTTCACCGAGCATTTCCTTGAGAGTCTGATTTTCTTTCTTTAAACGAGAATATTCCAATAGGCTGGGTTGATTACTAATACCTTTAGAAAACCAAGGGTAGATAGTGCGATTACTGATTCCGTGATCAGAAGCGGCCTGACTAATACTTACTCCTTCATTTTTAATACGATTGATAATTTGTTCTTTAACTTCTTTAGAGATTTTATTTGTCTTTTTCATATGCCCCTATTTTAACTTAATTGACATAGAATGTTTGTCTTACATTTGGGGTACCTTGCAATAGGATTTTGGAAATCTTGAAAATCACTTATGTCAAGTTTGTTTTGTACAGAGTAACTATTTAATATTAGATAGTTTATTACCTCCAATAAAGTTGTTTTTCCATTCCCATTTTCACCAATCAAAATATTTAAACCGCTTCCTTTTTCTCCATTTGGAATCGCTAAATCTTCAAAGGTTTTATCTCCGAAACATTTGAAATTTTTTATTTGTAAAGTTTTTATAAACATATTTAAAAATTCAAAATTTCCCAACCTTTGAAAGATTGATCAATAGAAGAAAATTATTAAGAGACAGAGCTCTATCATATAAAGGCGGGAAATGCGAGCTTTGTGGATACGATAAATGTCAACAGGCATTAGAATTTCATCACCTAGAATTAACCAGGAAAGACTTCGGTATTTCGGCAAAGGGATTTGCCAGATCCTGGAAAAAATCATAAAGGAATTGGATAAATGCATATTGGTTTGCGCCAACTGCCATCGGGAAATCCACAGTAAAGCCCAAACAATAAAAAAAGAGGCCTAAACCTCTTTTTTTATCTAGCTCCGCGAACTGGATATTTATCCTTCACCGCTCCGACGGTGAAGGTCGCCTTCCAGTCAAGACGGCTTCCGCCGTCTTGCCTTCAGGCCGGCCCTCGCGGTCCGTCTCGTCAAATTACTCGCCGGACATCGCTCCGGGCTTCGAATCCAGACGCAAGCCAAGCAGTTGGCTTGCTTTCGCTTTTCAAATAAAAAATACGCCAAAAGGCGTATTTTTTATTTGCTCCGCGAACTGGATTCGAACCAGTAACCTACCGGTTACACTTGTCTTTAATTTTCATTAAAGTGTGGACTATATCATTACCATAACCCCTGCTTCCCGAAAAAATCGAGAATGACAGATGCCTTAGGTATCGGGCGCTTCGCCCCGATCCCGAGTACTCGGGATCGGGACTACTCCCATATGGGATAGTCTCTGCACGTTTCTCCGCCGAGGCGGAGACTTCGCTCAGGATCACCATTTTAAAGGCTTCCCTGAATTCACCCGATTTACATTCCGAGGTTTCCCCCGAAAGCTGCGTATTTGTTCACAGCCGGTTGCTCTACCATTGAGCTATCGCGGAATATTGTTGAGTTGTGAAAAAGAACGTTGCCGGTTGCTCTTCCTGGGCAGCGCTGAATGCTCCCAGAGGTTGCATCCATCGTCGTCTCGCCTGCTCCGCCTATCGGCGGATTGGCTCACTCCTGCCCGTTGGTCGCTATCGCTACCAACCCATTGAGCTATCGCGGAATATATTTTTTACAAGGACCTAAAAATAATAACACCCTAAACATTTTAGCAAATTTTAGAGACAAAGTCAACAAGTGTCCGTAACTCGCAACTCGTAACTCGCAACTCGAAAAAACAAAAATTATTCCATTATATCTGCCGTTGCCCTGATGAGTCCGTTCAATATTTGCATCACCTGTTTAGCTCTTTGGCCCATGTTTTTATAATCATCAAAAGTAATAAATCCCAGATCTCTGGATAAAATCAAAAAATTCTGCACCTCGGCGGCCGACCCTCTCGATTGATAATAAAACTTTATTTTATCCTTGAAATGATAACGCTCGAAACCCTCCGCGATATTGGCCGTAATTGAACTCGCCGCTCTTCTTAATTGACTTACCAGACCAAAAATCTCGGTTTGGAGAAATTGCTCCGTAATTTTATAAACATCCAAAACCAACTGATGGGCGACCTACCAAGCATCCAATTCATAAAAATTTTGAATCTTGCCGTCCATTTGTAATTTTAATTCCGAATTACGAATTACGAGTTATCCCCCTTAAAAATCCCTCAGCTTCTCAATTCCTCTGATCTTCTCGATTTTCTCCAGTGCCTTAGCTTCAATCTGACGGATGCGCTCACGAGTGACATCAAATTCCTGCCCCACCTCTTCCAGGGTGTGGGCCACGCCATCTCTAAGCCCGAAACGCATTTCCAAGACTTTTTGTTCTCGCGGCGTTAGTTCGGAAATCACTTGTTGGACATAATCACGCAACACTTCCAAGGCCGCCGCCCGGTCCGGACTGATTGTTTTCCTGTCTTCGATAAAATCCTCCAAGACACTGTCATCGCTGTCGTCGCCGACCGGCGTACCCAAAGAGATGGTCTCCTGGGAAATTTTGATAATATGATTGACCTTGTTCAATTCCTCGCCCATTTCGGCAGCAACTTCTTCCGGCATTGGCTCCCGTCCCAAATCCTGAACCAAGCGCCGCTCCACCTGCTGAAATTTGTTGATATTTTCCACCATGTGAACCGGAATACGAATCGTCCGTGACTGATCGGCCAAAGAGCGGGTAATCGCCTGTCTGATCCACCAAGTGGCGTAAGTGGAAAATTTATAACCCTTGTGATAATCAAACTTATCGACCGCTCGAAACAAACCAATATTACCCTCTTGGATTAAATCCAACAGGGATAAGCTTTTACCGGTAAATTTTTTGGCAATCGACACCACCAGGCGCAAGTTGGCCTTGATTAATTGCTGACGCGCTTCAATATCACCCCGTTCAATCCGCTTGGCCAACGCTACTTCCTCATCCGATTTTAGGAGCGGCACCCGGCCAATTTCCCTAAGATACATCTGAATGGAATCGGCGGAAATGTCACCCAAATTAATATCGCCAGTAGCTAAGGCTTTGACTTTCTTTTTGTCCTTATCCGGTTCTGGTTTGGGCGCCTCTTTTTTAATCACCGAAGCGAAAAATCCGTCCCCTTCGACCAAGGCAATATTCTGCCGATCCAGGATTTCCAATAATTCTTCATAACGCTCGACATACTCTTCCAATTCCGGCAAGGCCATTAAAATTTCTTGTTCAGTAATAAAACCACGCGATCGGCCCTTTTTGATTAAGTTTTCGATCGCTTGTTCGTCAGCCTGAATTTTGGTTTTAGAAATTTTTCTTTTTCGCTTCTCCGAAGAGCTGGTCCCCTTGGCGTGTTTGGTGGCTTTCTTCTTAGTGCCAGCGTTTTTAGTTTTTCGCCGAAGGGGTGACTTGGTTTTTTTGGTTTTCGGAGAACTGGATTTTTTTCTTACCTTTTTCCTGCTCACTTTTTTACCGGTAGTGGGTTTGCCTTTATTTTTCTTAGCAGGCATTGTTTATCTAAAATTATTTTATAGAGTTAAGAGTTAGTTATTTTTTTCCATAATCAACTGCTGGAGCTTGATATAAAGACGTTCACTTTCCGCCTGCTCCCCGCGTTTCTCCGCCGCTATCAACTGCAGTTTCAAATCGTTAATCAGTTGATCGAGCGACAAATTTTTTATTTTTTTCACAAGACCAGAAAATTCTTTCTGGGCCGAATCAAAATCAATCTCAACAAAAGAATTCTGGCCGACTAAAAAGGCCTCCTTGACCAGTTTGTTATCGTCAGCTTCGCCCAGCCAAGTTAACATTGAATCCAGCAAATCACCTTGGCTGACGGAGTTATCCACATCCAATTTGGTAATTGAGTCAACATTTTTAGTATAAAATAATATTATTTTTTTGTAAAGGTCGAGGGTGGCCGGATCAGTCAAATAATCAATCAGCCCGGCCTGAGCCAGCTTGCTATATAGCCGGGGGAAAATAAAGCCCAAACCCAATAATTTTTGGAGTAAATCCAACTGCGGGTTGACCGGCGGAGCAACTGGTGGCTGGCTAACCGGCTGACGAGACAAAGCGGCTCCGGCTGATTTGGGTTTGACAATCAATTCGCGCAAAATCGCTTCGGAGATTGACAACCGCTGAGCCAATTCCTTGAGCCAATAGTCCCGTTCAATCGGATTGCCAATGGCGCTGATTTTGGCCAACAAAAATTGGCCGATTTTTTTCTTAGCTTCCGGCTTGGCCGCTGGCCATTGACCAAACGCTAGGTCAAAAAAATAATCCAATGCCGGTTGAGCTTGCTCAATGGCCCGGCGCCAATCGTCCGGATTGGTTTTGATGCATTCGCCCGGATCTTTGCCCTGGGCCAAGGTAAGAACCCGAACATTCATCTCCTGGCTCAAAGCCAAATCAATGCTCCGTTCGGCGGCCTGACGGCCAGCCGCATCCATATCCAAGGCAATCGCCAAATTGTTGGAATAACGCTTAAGAAGTTTTATTTGCTCCAGCGTCAGAGCAGTGCCGGAAATCGCTACCACATTCTTGACGCCGATCTGATAAGACGGAATCACATCCATATACCCCTCGACCAAAATCGCCAAGTCCTTTTCCTTGATCGCCGCTCTGGCTTGGTAAAGGCCATATAATACCGCGCTCTTGTTGTAAATGACGGTCTGGGGCGTGTTGATATATTTGGCCAGGTCATCAACCTTTAGGGCCCGCGCGCCAAAGCCGACCGTTCGGCCATGTAAATCAATAATCGGAAAAGTAATCCGATCGCGAAAACGATCATAAAAGCCAATGCCCTGATTTTTTTTGACACTCAAGCCGGCGGCAAATATTTCCGCCTGACTAAATCCCCGCCCGGTTAAAAATTTCAACAAGTTGTCCCAGGAATCAACCGCATAACCAAGATTAAAATCTTCAATTGTTTCTTCTGACAAGCCCCGCTGCTGCAGGTACGCTCGAGCGTTCTGTCCTTTGGGCGACTCCCGAAGCACCTTGTGCCAATAACGGGCGGCTAACCGGCAAATATCATAGTGACGATTGCCCTTGTCCTGTTTCGCTTGATTCATCCCAGACAGCTTGACCCCCGCTTTATCGGCCAATAGCTTCAGAGCCTCACCGAATTCCACCCGTTCAATGCCCATTAAAAAATCAAAAATATCGCCGCCGGCGCCGCAACCGAAACACTTCCAAATCTGCTTGGACCGGCTGATCATCAAGGATGGCGTTTTTTCATTATGAAACGGACACAACGCCCGATAGTTCATTCCGGCCGGCGTTAACCTTATGTATTCGCTCATCAAATCCACCAGATCCAATTTAGCTTTTATTTCTTCAGTTTCCCGACTCATAATGTTTGAACTTAATAATCTGCCTGACTGCTAAACGCAAAACTGCCAGCCCCACCAAAACCAACAGCAACGAATATTTTATATAAGAATTATATTCACTCAGTCTATTCCAGGAAAAACCCAGCAAATAGCCGAGAGAAACAACTATAATTATCCAAATTATAATACTTAATAAATTGTAATAAAAAAATTTTCGGTAAGGCACTTTTTTGTAACCGGAAGTAATCATCGTGACAATCCGGGTGCCGTAAACAAACTTGCTTAGAATGATCAGCTTGCCGTAATGGCTATTAAAATAACGATCCAGCAACCGGTTGTGATAATTTTTCAAGCACAGCCAATTTTTGCAGGTGAGGATAAAATTTTTTCCCTTTCGACCCAACAAATACCACAAACTATCCGAGAGGATAATGCCAGCCAAGCTGATCAGCACTACGGCGTAAATATTGAAATAACCCAAAGAAGCCATAAAAGAGGCGGCTAGAATAAAAATCTCACCGCCGGCCACCGCGCCAAAAAAGACAATTAGATAACCGTACTGCTCCAAAAAATGAAGCGCCATCGGAATTAATTCTTCCATGCTTTAAATTATTCGGACTGCCATAAGCCGTGGAGATTGCAATACTCCCTAGCAATAATAGTCTGACCGCTGATAGTAAACTCGGCTTCCGGCAACTCACCCGGCTTGAGCCAGTGACGATAACTCCGGCCATCAACAATCGCCTCGATCCATTCAATATAATGACTAACCTCCATCGGATGGGCCACGGCGCCAATTTTAATTTTGATGCCACTAGCAGTCTTGGTAATGACCGGCACATGTTTTTCGGCCGCCGCGTCAACCGTCCCGGCCGCCAGTTGCTCCATCTCTTTACTACAGCAAACCAGGGTACCACCGCCAACTCGAACTACCGCCACCATATTCCCGCAGACCGAGCAACGATAAATTTCATTGAGCTTTTTAACCATAAAAAATTTAATTATTATAAACCGCCTCTAGCCTTAATAGGTCTCGCACTTCAATTGATAAAAAGCCTGAGCGTGGTCGCAAGACGGGCATCGTAAGGGCGCTTCTTTACCAAAATGCTGATAACCGCATTCGCGGCAAACCCACCATGTCTCCTCGTCTTTTTTAAAAATCATATTGGCTTCCACTTCTTTGAGCAGCTTTAAATAGCGCTCCTCATGATGTTCCTCGGCTTTGGCAATAGCCCGAAAACGAATAGCGATTTCCCGCAACCCCTCTTTTTCGGCAATGTCGGCAAAGACCGGATACATTTCTCTATATTCATACTTCTCACCGGCCGCCGCCGCCCGCAAATTGGTTGCCGTATCGCCATAAGCGATCGGCGCAGTCGCGCTAACCGTAATTTCCGGCATCGATTCGCCGGATTTATCTTTCAAATCCTGGATATGGACAAATAATTTTTTAGCATGCTGACGTTCCTGTTCAGCCACCTCTTCAAAGATGGCCGCAATTTGCTCAAAACCCTCTTTGCGAGCCACGGAAGCATAAAAACTATAACGATTTCTAGCCTGAGATTCGCCAATAAAGGCTTTGGCTAGATTTTCCAAAGTTTCTTTCATAATTTTTTATTTGATTAATGATTAAAACTGGCTATTGTGCTATTTTAACATCAATAAAAATAAAGGGCAAATCACTAAATCGCCCCTTCTTGTTTCAGTTTGGCCAGCTTTTGGGCTGAGCCCCGATTATAACCGCCCGGCCGGCCGTCGCTCCTAATGACCCGATGACAGGGTATAGCCGAATCATAGTTCCGACTGAGAATATTACCCACTGCCCGGTACGCCCGGGGCCAACCGGCTTGACACGCCACCGCCTGATAGGTCCTGGTCTGGCCGGCGGGAATCTGAGAGACAATTTTTAAAACTCGCTGAGAAAAATCTTTCATAATCAAATATCGGGGCAATTGTTGGATTTTTTCCAGCCAGCTTGAAGGGCTTCCGCTTCGGAACAGAACCAACTATCGCCGTTATCCAAATTGATTGTTACATTGTCGTAATTCAAGCACTGGGGCAAATGATAAATCTTGTCGCCTTGGCCGTTGATATTGCCTTTAATCTGGCAGCCATTTTCTGAAGGACAATTATTGGACTTTCTAAAACCGGCTTGCTGAGCCTCAGCTTCGGTGCAAAAATATCTTTCCCGCTGCTTCTGACTGATACCAATCTGGTCATAGCCAAAACACTCCGGCAAATGATAGACTTTCTCCCCCTCAGTGTTGATATTACCCTTGATTTGGCAGCCGGCCAGATAATTACGAGAAAAATCAGCCTGACAGCCAGCCAAAGCCAAAACGGCAAGCACCGCCAAAGAAAGCCAAATTTTTTTCATTCTTTTAATAATAATTATTACAATGACAGTATAATCCAAAAAAAGCATTTAAACAAGACCTCGTCTTTGACCGCTTAATCAAAAATAAATAATTTATCAATAGTAGTTTGAAGCGCCTTAGCCACATCATGAGCCAATTTTAACGATGGATTATACTTGCCCTGTTCCAAAAAAACAATTGTCTCCCGCCGCACCCGAGCCAACTCCGCCAACTCCTCTTGAGTGATGGCCAATTTGGTTCTGAATTCCTTGATTCGATTTTTCATAAAAATTTATTGACTGGTTTAGGGCCGGAATTTATTTATGCCGGCGCAAATATTGAAAGATAAAACTATAAGTCAGCATTATACCGCAGAGCATCAGCGACAAAGTCATGCCAATCGCTTCATAGAGCGGGTCAACCTCCCGCCGAGCATAAAAAACAAACATTACCACCACGGCCAACCAGGAACAAATTTGAATGGACAAGAACGCGGCGCGGCCAGCCAAAGCCCAATCGCGCTCGTCAGCCAACACTCCGGTCACTTGCCGCCGCAAATAAAATAACAACAAAAAACCGACGACTAAAACGGCAATCGGTACAAAATAATTTTTCAAAACCAGCGCCTGGCTAAAAATTAGCGCTAATACCGCCACCACCACTAATTTGGCCCCTTGATACTGTTTGAGAGTCATAAACTTATGTTGGAATTAATTAACATAAATTTATGTTATATTATTCTAACATTATTGTCAAGAGCGATTATCGCCGCTTGGGGCTCCTGTCGATGGCTCGGCCGACCGGTTGTGTTTTTTATCTATTGGAGTAAAATAGAATCACCCCAATCAACAATTGGCTTCGCACCTTAACAAAAAGGAGGTTTTTCCATGGCCCCACCCCGAAAAATTCTGAAAAGTTTGCCCCTGGTCGGTTTCGGCCAAACCCCAATGGAACTGGACCGGCGCGCCGACTGGGAAAATTTCGCCTTGAAAATCATTAACCATTTTCGCTCCGGCAATGTCGCTTTGGTGGCGGAAACCGGGGCTGGCAAAACCGTCATCGCCCTGATGGCGATTATCGCCAAAGATTGGCGGACGCTGTTTCTAGCGCCGCAACGCTATTTGGCCGGCCAACACCAAAAATTGCTAGATCGGATTTCCGGCGAAAGGGTGCCCAGCCAAATGTACACCGGCCTGACCAAAAAACGAGACTGGAACAGTTTGGCCGACCGGATTATTTTTGCCACGCCCCATATCGCCCTCAATGATTACCGGCGGCAATTAATCGACCTGTCTCAATTTGACCTGGTCGTCATTGATGAATTTCACAAAGCGATCGGCGATTATCCTTATGTGTCGCTCGCCCAAGTCGCCAGCTCAAAACGGCTAAAAATTCTCGCCCTGTCCGCCTCACCGGGCGGCGATTTGGAAAAAATTGAAACAGTCCGAAAAAATTGCCGTATCAGCCACTGGCTCAAAGCGGAAATCAAAACTCCGACAAAAAACGAATACCTCGAAATGGTCAAGCTGGACGACAATCTGAAAAAAATCGAGCAACTGTTTTTGTCCCTGCTAAGAGATACTGCTCTGGACCTGACTTGTTACGGTTTGACCGTTAATGAAAAAAAACTGCCGACCATCAAAGAGCTGAATCGGCTCAAGGAATGCGTCGACAGTCTTAAAGGCGAAGAAGTATTCTACCCGGCGATTTCCGCCTATGCTCGTTACGCCAAATTGCGCCACGCTTATGCGATTACCATTTCTGAGGGCTATGGTTCGTTTTTGGCCTATTTGGAAAAACTGCGTAAGGATCAAAGCCGGGCGGTCCATGATATTTTCCAGAAAAACGACTTCCACGAAATTGTCGCCTTGGCGCGACAAAACCAGCTCAACCACCCCAAAGTCTATCAGCTGCTGCAACTGGCCAGCAATTTGAAAGAACGGGGCAAAACTGCGCTGGTATTTGTCGGTCTTAAAGACACCGCCGAAATGCTGCTTGATTTTATGGAGCGCTATAAAATCAAAGCCGACATCGTTTTTGGCGGCGCTGACAAAAATCTTAGTCACCAAGAAAAAGTCTTGGACCAATTGGCCGACCGCCAATTGGACTGTCTAATTTGCACCTCCGTCATGGAAGAGGGGGTATCAATCGGCGAAGTGGATAGCGTTATCCACTACTCAATGCCGCCGACGGAAATCTCCCGCCTGCAACGAAGCGGCCGAACCGGTCGGCTGCGTAGCGGCGAAGTGATTTATTTGGCGATTGACCATGCGCTGGACACCAATCGCTACTTTGCCACCAAAAGAAAGCTAGAGCGAATGAAAGAGGCCTTGCGCCAAAATTCGTTCGACCCGGCCGATTCAGAAACTATCCGCTACCACAAGCGGAAAATCGACCGGACTCTGCCACTTATTTAAAAGACTATCCCGTCCCGAATCCTCGGGGCGGGATATTTTAATTCCATATTTGTTAAAAAAAATCGAAACGATATTAGCAGTTGAAGCCAAACCGCAAGCCCAACAGAAAAAACACGCCGAGCGAGGCCGCTTTCCCGGGGTGGCACCGATTGGCTATCTCAACGACCGGAAAAATAAGACGCTTCTTGTTGATGAAGTAAAAGCACCATACATTAAAATGGCTTTTGAGTTTTATGCTACCGGCAAGCATTCGTA
>JAKQDP010000039.1 GCA_029558735.1 bacterium
GCAGATTGTCGGCCAATGGTAATTGACGAGTTTGAAGCAAACAAAAAATCCGATTTGGCAATGGTTGATAATATCTTGGCATTAGCGAGAACAGCATACGGTGGTGAAAAAACAATTAAGGGGTCAAGTAGTCAAAAGGCAATTAGCTTCGCAACTAAAATGATGTTTTGTTTTGCAGCGGTCAACGTCAACATACAAGACGCGGCAACACGTTCGCGGTTTGCGATTTGTCGTATGGGAAAATCAAAAGGTAAGGCAAAGCGTATTCAAAACATTGACGGGTTACGGTCAAGGATTTTTTACCGATTGCCCACAATACGCCAAGAGATTGAAACGTGCCATTCACTCATGGAGGAATACGGTTTTGATTCGCGCGAGGCCGACACATACGCGCCATTATTTACTGGCTATTGGGCGATTGTATCCGACGCACCGTTTGGCGATACAACAAGACCTCAAGATTCTTTGTTGTTAAAAACGATAATTGAGGCAATGGGTAAAATCCGTATTATCGGAGAAAATGAAATTGACGAGGAAAAAATCCTCGCGCGTATTTTCCAGGAGAAGGTTAGAATAAATGCTGATACTGAAAAAACGATTGCACAAATGTTGACAACTGTTGACGATATGAAAAAAATGATTTATGATGAACAGGTGCAGTTGTATGGATTGCGTCGGATGAAAGTAACCGATGCAGTAAGGGCCCAGGGTGTAAACTGTGCCGAAATATTGGCGGTATCTGCAAAAAATGATTTGTTGTCAAAAATGTTAATAGATACCCCGTTCACCAATTACAAGGAGGTATTAAAAAGAAACCAGGCGGTTGTAAAACCATCTAGCCCGGTATCAATTGCCGGACAGGTGCAATCAAGTATTTTGTTGGATTGGCAAATAATAAACGAATTATACTTTGCCGATTGTTAGTTATTTTTAAGGAGGCGAATAAATGGGATGGAGAAAAACGCATACAATTAGCGTCAAAACTGGTTCGTATACAACACGCGACGGACAAACAAAAAACCGGTATGAAAATGTCGGGCGCGTTATGACGGACGATTCTGGCGGAAAAATGTATTTTTTGAATCGTACATTTAACCCGGCTGGGGTGCCGATGAATCGTGATGGTGATGACGCGGTATTGTTGTCAATTTTTGAGGATAGACCAAAAGAAGGACAACTAGCAGAAGATGATTTTCCCGATACACCACCGGCATTGAGGGCGTTGGCAACACCACCTGAACCCGCAAAACAGCCCGTAGTGGTTGGGGCTGGTGCTGACGACATACCGTTTTAGGGTAATTTTTGGATAGTCGGGCGTAAAA
>JAKQDP010000059.1 GCA_029558735.1 bacterium
CGCGCGCCCATTAAAAGAAAAAGAAATTTTTGCGGGCTTTGTCCGCCGTCAGGCGGCGAGCCGCTGGGGCGGGTTTCTGCCCGTCAGGGCAGAAAATCTTGCTCAAAATGGGTTCGCACTTCGTTCAGTAATTGCGACCAATCTAAACATTGCGAATTTTGCGGGCAGTTTGTTTGCTCGCTCGCCCCGCCAGCGGCGGGGCTTCGCTCGCATTTTTCCTTATATTTCGGCACAAAATCAAACGGACGGACAAAATCAAAAATCAGTTTTCTGTCCAGCAGGCGACGGTTCGGGGCGGCGAAGCCGCCAGAGCAAAAACACACCTTTGAGAAATTTATTGAAATGTTTTTGCTTTCCAATTTTTTCCGCGTGTCCCGATTTTATCGGGACACTACGAAGCCAGTTTTTTAATCCCGCGCTTTTGCGCCAGAGGCACAATGGCCAAAGGCGACTTATTAAAATTAAGGAGTAAAAACCTATGAAGACAAAATATTTTCTCTACGCTCGCAAATCAACGGAAGACGAAGAAAGACAAGTGATGTCTATTGAAGCGCAACTGGCGGAGTTGGCGGATTTTGCCAAAAGAGAAAACATTGATATTGCCGAGCAGTTTATTGAAAGCAAAAGCGCAAAGAAGCCGGGCCGAGAAATTTTCAACGAGATGATACAGAAAATCTACGAGAGCAAAGAGTCAGTCGGTATTTTAGCATGGCACCCCGATAGATTAGCGAGGAACAGCGTTGACGGCGGACAAGTGATTTATCTTATAGACATCGGCAAGATCGCTTCTTTGCGCTTTCCCACTTTTTGGTTTGAGCCAACTCCGCAAGGTTTGTTTATGCTTCAAGTCGCCTTTGGCCAATCAAAATATTATTCCGACAATTTGTCGGAAAATGTTAAGCGCGGGATTAGGCAAAAACTCAGGCGCGGCGAATGGCCCGGCCTTGCGCCGTTGGGCTATATGAATAATCCCAAAACCCGCACAATAGAACCCGACCAAATGAAAGCAAGAGTTATCAAAAAAGCGTTTGAGGAATACGCGCAAGGCCGCCATACTTTGGAAAGTTTGGGCCAACGCCTGAGTTTTTGGGGTGTGGTGAGCGGCACAGGAAAACCGCTTTGCAAGGCAACCTTACAACGAATGCTCACAAACAAAGTTTATCTCGGTTTGATTGTCCATAACGGCGAAACTTACGAGGGCGGTTTTCCGGCAATTATTTCCAGAGCGACTTTTGAGAAAGTGCAGGAAGTTTTGAAAAACAGAGCCAAGCCGCGCCATTCAAAGAAAAGGCATTATTTCCCATTCACCGGACTTTTAACTTGCGGCGAGTGTGGCGCGGCGATAACTGCCCAATGGGCGCACGGCAATGGCGGAACTTATCGCTATTACCGTTGCACCAAGCGGCTTGGCTCGTGTTCGCAAAGATATTTGAGAGAAGATTTATTAGTTGAGCAATTGAAAAACAAAATCTCAAAAGTCGCTCTTTGCGAAGACTGGAAAGAAAAAATGCTGGCAAAAGTGGAAGTGTGGGAAAAAGAAAATATCCAGTCTTTGCAATCTTTCGCCCAAAATCTGGAAAAAGAAATCAAGGAAACCGAGCAGAAACTTGATAAATTGGTAAACGCCTTTTTAGACGGCTCAATCGAGAAAGAAACCTACCTTGCCAAAAAAGACGAACTCATTAAAACAAAAACAGACCTTCAACAAAGAAAGTCTGATTTTGGGCGAAAGGGAAACAATTGGATTGAACCATTGCGGGAGTGGATAAAAACCGCTTACCACGCCGAAAAACTTGCTTTGTCCCAAGATTTTTATGAAATAAAAATCTTTACGGAAAAAATTGGAACGAACCGCCGAATGCTGGACAGAAAAATCCTGTTTGATTTCCGCCCGCCGTATGATTTAGTGCCGAAATATAAGGAAAAATGCGAGCGAAGCCCCGCCGCTGGCGGGGCGAGCGAGCAAACAAACTGCCCGCAAAATTCGCAATGTTTAGATTGGTCGGGGCGAGAGGATTTGAACCTCCGACCCTCTGAACCCCATTCAGATACGCTACCAGA
>JAKQDP010000032.1 GCA_029558735.1 bacterium
ATATGAAACGGCTTATTATTCTTTTATCAATTTTAGCGGCACTTTTTATCAACATTCCCGCCGAGGCCGCGACGCTGACAACGCAGATTGCAAGGGTGCGCGAGTATCTTTATCAGACCGACAGCACTAACAGCACATACAGCGACGCCACTATCACGGAAGCCATAAACGCGGGGCAAGATATTTTATCCGACCTTCTATGTTATTCCGCAAACGACGAGAATGTTTTAACCGCGTCATGTGCTTATACAACTTCAAGCGTCAGCATAACTTCGCCGACCGGCTTTAAAAAGATAATCGGCATTTACGACGCAGCAACCTACAAGCCTTATATCCAGATTAAGCCAGAAGAAGCGCACAGACTTTATTCGGCGACGACGAAGGATCCGGCTTTCTTCATCAACGGCGGTACGATAAAATACTTTCCGGCAAGCGCAGCGTCAGGCACTCTCGAAGTAACTTATCTTAAAAAATACACAACATTAGCCAGCGGCAGCGATACAATAACGGTTCAGACCGACTATCTCGATATGCTCACCTTGGCGGCAACATGGTATATTTTACAACTTGATAATCAGGCAAACCGAGCGGCGGCAGTTTATAAATTGTTGACAGATAGGGTAACGATAAAAAACAACGCAGAAATTAACTCAAACGTCATAGAGCGCGTTCAAGGGGGCAAATAATATGCGAACGAGTGTTTATACCTTTTTGCTCTTGACGGCCCTTATTTTAACGCCGTGTGAAGTTTGGGCAGGAACCGATGACTCGGGCCTACAAGTTTTTGAAATAGGCGGCGGCAAATTTACAGGTATGCTTCCTAAAACCATAATTGAAGATACCGGCATTGCTCAATCTTTGATTAATCTTATCCCATCGCCGGAAGGTTATTATTCACTTCTTGATTTTGGCGCGCTCAATGCGAACTACACAAACATTCCGCGCATATATGTTGATGGGACTTTTTTCGATAATTCCGGTCAATCTTTCCTTGCACTTGAAAAAAGAACCGCTTTAGGTACTTCCGAAATTGTGTGGTACACGGCTGGCGGAGCGTTGACAAACGAAATTGACGCTTCAGCCTCTAATTATAACTCATGGTTTTCGGCGTTTTTTAATTCGTATATATACATAGTAAACGGCGATAGTTTTATGCGTTTTCAGCCTTCCGCGCCTTCACCGGCAACGCTTTCAAAACCGTGGGGCATTTCTGGAGCGGCTTGCATTTATAAAAACAGGCTATGGGTTGCCGAGGCCAACGGCACAAATACTTATCTTTGGTATTCATCGGCAAGCGATTGGTCTGATTTTACCGTCGGAGCAACAACCGGCGGCGTGTTTAATATTCAAAGTATTTCTGGAGTGCGAAAACTTTGCTCAACAAACTACGGTCTTTATATAATGTGCGACAATGAAATTTTTCTTTTAAGCGGCGGCGATGTGCCTTCGTCGTGGCGTTTAGATAAAGTGTTTTCTGGTTATCCTCTTGGAAACAATGGCAGTTGGAATTATTATGCGGCGGTCATTGGAAACGATGTTTATTTTCTCACAAAAACAAACGCTCTTTTTAGAATAAGCGGAAATGCAATAGAGCTTGTAAGCACAATGCCTCAAAGATGGGGCAGTTACATTACTTCATACACATCGTGCAATTCGTTAAAAAATAGATTTTTTTGTCTTACCAATCCGGCTAATACTAATTACGGAATAATTTACGATTTGCAAGAACGCTGTTGGTATTTAAACACAGAGTTTAATTATTTAGTTGGCGGTTCAGACGGTTATTACATAAATACCGGCTCGCTTAATACAAGTTTTTCTTTGAAAATTACGCCCAATTTTGCAGAGTCTGACACATCTTACGGAAGAAATGTTATTTATCCTTGGCGATGGGATTCTGCATGGTTAACGCTTGACGGCAACTCCAATACTCAAAAAGAAATAAACCGAATTGAAATTGAATATCAAGGTTCAACGACATCGGTAAATCTTTTTTACGCAACGCCAACTTATCAATATGTTTCAACAACGAAAACATTTTATCCCACTTTTGATTCGCGTATAACAACGAGCGTTTGGAACGCTCCGGTTGGAAAAAAACCTATAAATAAATTATTTTTAGGTGTTCAATCTTTTGGAGAACAAACACAAAAAATTAATTATGTAATAAAAAAAATACGCATTTATTATAGACCTCTCGGCTCATACGGCACTTTAAGGAGTGGTTATTGATGAAAGATGTTTTGATAGTGTTCATTGTAGTTTTGTCTTTAACGACAATAGCTTACGCGTGGCAGCCGATTTATCCAAAGCCGGACGATTTTAACGGCATGTCAATACGCGACAATTTTAATAACATCGCCTACTACCAAAAAACCTTCAACAAGTCGGCAACCTCCATGATCTACACCGACATTGCCTGCGACGCAAACTCCTGCATTGTGGCGACGCTGAACAGCAACATCGCAAACTATGTTACGAAGATAGTGCCGACCGAGAACCAGGCGATAGTTTACCTCGACGGCGCGGCGGCTGATACGGCGAGCGTTTCGATACTCGTCATAACAAAATGATTGACATGGCGGCAGTATTAT
>JAKQDP010000033.1 GCA_029558735.1 bacterium
AATCAACGACCGACTGATAATTTTTTTAATAAAAATAGATTCAAGAGGCGACGTTTATAAAAATTAATCGACGCAAAAACAATGAAAAAAGATAAAACCAAAAACTATCATAAATTCCTGATGGAAGAGTTAAAATCCGGCGAACTGGCTGCCGAGTACCTTACCGCAGCGATCGAAGAGAACAGCGGCCAGGTGTTTCTAATGGCCGTAAAAAACATACTGGAAGCAAAAGGCATATGCCAGGCGTCCGGCCTTACACAAACCGAGCTTGCCGAAAAACTTGGAATAAGCGCGACGGTTTTATCGAAAATAAGTAAAAACGGCGTAAGGCAAATAACAGTAGGAACGCTTGATAAAATTGCCGATGCGCTTGATATGGAATTGATTATAAAATTAAAACCTAAGAAAGCCGCATAGCAGGAGTTATTATGTCTTCTGAAGTTATGACCATAAAAGAACTGGCCAAATATCTCGACATAACCGAAGCCACGATCTATAAAAAAGTATCGAACAACGAAATACCATACACGAAGCTGGGAACGCTGCTGCGCTTTCCGAAATGGGCCATAGACCGCTGGATATCGGAAAACACGGTCGAACCGCCCGACGCGCTTTTTGACGAGTTTGCGAAACTCCAATCGCGCTATCACTTCAAAAAATGGCTCGAATCAAAGGGCGTGGACACTTCCGCCATTACGGACCAGGAGTTATTGGAGCTTGTAAAGAAGGCCATAGCGGACCTTTCGACAGCGGAGCGGTCCCGATGAATCCTGAATCCGATTACAATTCCCGTCTGATAACTTATGCCAGAAGCCTGGCCGGCCTCGATCCCGAAGAAATCCTGAAAAAGCTCGGCATAAAGCATTATAAAAAGCCGATCTTGAAGATGCCGAACGCCGAGCTGATAAAAGAATTCGGCAAAAGCGCCAAGAACATAAACAAATCGCTTTTCATCAAAAACGTTATCTGGCAAACATACGAATATATAAAAGCGGGCGAAAAGCCTTTTGATATAGGCAATCTTCGTTCGTTCTGGTACTACATCAAAGACACGATGGACCGCGTAGGGGCCAACAAGAAGGGTGATGCCTACAACATCGTTTCGAATATGTTCGTCCTGATGGTCAAATCAGGCCTTTTCAAATACCGCGATTTCGGTTTTGACGACGACGACAAAGGCAACCGCTGGCTCGGCGGCAAGTATGCGCACATCATGCTATTCGCCGAAAAAACCTCTTATACCGATCTTCTGCAGGAAGTCAACCGCAATTTCGACATTACGACAATAGCCGTTGGCGGCCAGTCTTCATATCTTAGCGTAGAATATTTCGTTAAAGAACTTTCCAATGCCGGCATTGACCTGGCGAAAGAGTTCATAATTTTTTCGATAGTCGACTTCGATCCGGCCGGCGACATTATAGCAACCAATTTTACAGACAACCTCGATGATAACGGCATAAAGCATATTAAAACTTTCGCCGGCCAATTCTATAAAAATTTTAAGCGCCGTGACTTGGTAATTCCGGCGAACATGGATCCGGAGCAGCGCAAGCGCGTTTACCGGCTGCCGCTCTCGGTCCGCAAGTCCGGCCAGGCGGCGAAGTGGGCCGCGCGCACTGGCGGCGTTAACGGCAAGAAAAGCATCGAGCACGGCATCGAAACGATAGTGATGTCGAAAGCGCAGATTCTCGAGTTATTCGAAACTGAGCTTGCAAAGACCGTAACGATCGATCTCGAGGCGATCGCAAAATACCGCGAGATGAAGAATCTGAAAAACCAGACGCAGGCATGGGCAGTTAAAAAACTTCAGCTGGAGGGTTAATTCAGGCTTTGCGGCGAGCACGAAAATGGTATTAAAATTAACCGAATCAGCGTTGTCCTTTCCTGGCCGCAGTCTTGAGAAACGCATACCACGCATATAAAGAACCGCAAGCCCTTATTAAACAGTAAAAGTGATCCGTCACGGTCCTCTATCTATCGATTAAATCGACACTTCCAAAACATACTTTCCATTTCTCTTGACAATCCGGCCCAATTCGGTTAAAATATACCGAATTAGAAGGCTAAATTCTGCCGAATCAGGCAGAATCCGGCGAGCCACCAGGCAGCCCGGAAACCAGTATAGCCAATTGAGGAGCGTTAAAAATGCCAGAAGCGTTAAGCATAACGAAGCCAAACACGGTCGAGACCTTTATAAAAGCGAACACGGATCTGCGGATCGCCGCGGACGCCCTGAAAGAATTCCAGAAACAACTTGACACCCTGGCGCTCTCAATCACGAAGGAAGCCGACAAGCAGGCCCAGGCTGCCGACCGAACCACGATCATGGCCGCAGACGTAAAGGCTGCCATGACCGCCGTCACCGGCTCGACCTCAGACCTTCCATACCTTTTCCGCCAACTTGAAAAGCTAACAGCAAAGGAAACCGCGGACCTTTCGACGCTGATCCAGAAATGGATCGCGGCCCACTGACGCTATGAAAAAAGCAGACATCATAAAAGCGATCATCCAAAAACATGGCCTGGCCGTACGCCAGGCGACGGCGATCCTTAATACCTGCCTCGATGAAATTGTGTCCGGCCTGGCGAAGGGCGAAGCCGTGGAGCTTCGCCGGTTCGGCGTGTTCAAGACCAAAAAGCAAAAAGCCAGGACGATCATCCATCCGAAGACCGGAAAGCCGATCAAGCGCCCGGCTCGAACGATCGTATTATTCGAAGCCGGTTCGACAGTTAAGGCCGCAGTTAATAAGCCTGGCCGGAAAAAGAAAAATTGAGCTTTTGCACCGTTCAGCCGACATTTTATGATACATAACTTTCACCTGCTGCTAAAACTCTAAACAACCCATTCAAAACGGTTTTAATTTATTTTACGTTGACATTTTTTTTTTTAAAGTTTATAATTATTTAATTAACCAAAATAGTATGAGTAATAAAAATGCCAATATTAGTGGCGAGGGTGTTGGGGCTTCAAACCCATCTTCGTCGTCGAACGGAAAGCACAGTTCAAGCAGTGGTAATCATATATGGAAGAGAATAAGTTAAAAAAGGGTATAGTATGGAAAGCATAGAATTAATTGAAGATTTAATAAAACGCGCCGAATATGGAGACGCTAGAGCTCAATGTGAATTGGGAATTAGTTATGAAAATGGTTTGGGGCTTTCTCAAGATTATATAAAAGCCATTGAGTGGTATCAAAAAGCGGCCGAACAAGGCCATACAATGGCTCAGCACAAATTAAGTTTAATTTATTATAGAGGTAAAGGTGTTCCTCAAAACTATAACAAAGCTTTTGAATGGTTTGAAAAGGCAGCTTTAAAAGGTGATACATTAGCACAGTTCAGATTAGGAAACATGTATCTTAAAGGGCAAGGCATTATTCAAAATAGTCAAAAAGCTATCGAATGGTTTGAAAAAGCGGCAACCAAGGGATATGTTGGCGCACAAAATACTTTAGGTAATATATATCTTCAAGGAAAAAACGAAATTTGTAAAGACTCCAATAAAGCCATCGAATGGTTTGAAAAAGCAGCTTTACAAGAAGATGCTAGTGCCCAATGCATGTTAGGTTTTATATATGGTGAAGGCGATGGTGTTCCTAAAGATACCAATAAGGCCTTCAAATGGTTTGAAAAAGCGGCCTTACAAGATGACGCTAGTGCTCAATGTGCTTTAGGTACTATGTATCGGAACGGCGATGGTGTTCCTAAAGATGCCAATAAGGCCTTCAAATGGTTTGAAAAAGCAGCTTTACAAGAAAATGCTAGTGCTCAATGTAATTTGGGTCTTATGTATTGGAACGGCGATGGTGTTTCTAAAGATGTCAATAAAGCCATCGAATGGTTTGAAAAAGCGGCAACAAAAGGAAATGCGCAAGCTCAATGTATGTTAGGTATTATATATGACAACGGCAATGGTGTTCCTCAAGATTCTAAGAAAGCAGCCGAATGGTTTGAAAAAGTTGCTTTGCAAGAAGATGCTAGTGATCAATGCATGTTAGGTGCTATGTATTGGAACGGCAATGATGCTCCTCAAGATTCTAAGAAAGCAGCTGAATGGTTTGAAAAAGCAGCAATAAAAGGAAATATAGATGCTCAAAATTTTTTAGGCACTATGTATTTAAACGGCGATGGCGTTCCTCAAGATTCTAAGAAAGCCATCGAATGGCTTGAAAAAGCAGCTTTGCAAGAAGATGCCAGTGCCCAATGCGAGTTAGGTTTTATATATGGTAAAGGTGATGGTGTTCCTAAAGATGCCAATAAAGCCATCGAATGGTATCAAAAAGCAGCGATGCAAGGGAATGCAAATGCTCAAAATTTTTTAGGCACTATGTATTTAAACGGCGATGGCGTTCCTCAAGATTCTAAGAAAGCCATCGAATGGCTTGAAAAAGCAGCGATGCAAGGAAATAAATATGCTCAATGTGATTTAGGCACTATGTATTTAAACGGCGATGGTGTTCTTCAAGATTTCAAGAAAGCAGCTGAATGGCTTGAAAAAGCAGCGATGCAAGGAGATAAATATGCTCAATGTGATTTAGGTACTATGTATTTAAACGGCGATGGTGTTTCTAAAGATACCAATAAAGCCATCGAATGGTATCAAAAAGCCGCGACGCAAGGAAACACAGATGCTCAATGCCGTTTAGGCATTATATATTTGGACGGCAATGATGTTCCTAAAGATGCCAAAAAAGCCGCCGAATTGTTTGATAAGGCTGCTTTACGAAAAAATGCAGGTGCTCAATTCATGTTAGGTCTTATGTATTTGAATGGTGATGGTGTCCCCCAAAATTGGGTTACGGCTTATGCTTTTTTAAACATTGCGGCTTCTACTGGTGATGCTAGAGTGATTGAAAAAAGAAACCAACTTCAGAAACAAATGACGTCTGCACAAATTGAAATGGGGCAAGATCTTAGCCGTAAACTTTTCAAAAAAATCAATGAAAATTAAAAATAAAGGGCTCTGGTAAACAAACATTTTTACCAATATTAGTAAACAGCATTTAATTCATAACGGTCGATTTTATAAGTTTGGGCAATCGATTAATTATGTGTTTTTCATTTTTTAAAATATTGGAATTTGTTTTATATTAAAGTGGAGGACAAAATAATGGAGGATATAGCAAGGCTAGATCTATACGAAGAAAAGCTTAAAAATAAACCTAATGATGAAACTATAATAAAAAGTTATGCAATATTTCTAAAAAAAATAGGAATGAGGGACAAATCAGAGATAGAATGTTTGAAAGCTATAAAACTTTTTAAGCAATTAAAAGAAATAAATATTTTTGAAATTAAATTTTGCGAAGATTCGATTGAAGAACTAGAAAATTTTAGAAGGTCAAGACAAAATTGGGAAACAATTTAAACGTAGAAAACAATAAGTTTATTTTTACTAACTATAAATTAAACATGGCACAAGTTAGTGCTCTATTGGAGGTGGTAAGGTTGTTGGCACTCCGAGCCTATCTTCCTTGTCAAAAGGAAAGTGCAGTTCTAACATTGGCAATCACATATGAAAGATAATAAGTTAAAATAAAAAATAGGGTATAGTATGGAAAATATAGAATTAATTGAAGCCTTAATAAAACGCGCTGAATGTGGAGATGCTAGAGCTCAATGTGAATTAGGAATTAGTTATGAGAATGGCTTGGGACTTCCTCAAGATTATATAAAAGCCATTGAGTGGTATCAAAAAGCTGCCGAACAAGGCCATGCAATGGCTCAACACAAATTAAGTTTAATTTATTATCATGGTAAAGGTGTTTCGCAAGACTATAACAAAGCTTTTGAATGGTTTGAAAAGGCCGCTTTAAAAGGCGATATATTAGCACAGTTCAGATTAGGAAACATGTATCTTAAAGGGCAGGGCGTTATTCAAAATAGCCAAAAAGCAATTGAGTGGTTTGAAAAAGCCGCAAACAAAGGATATATTGGCGCACAAAACACTTTAGGTAAAATATATTTTCAAGGCCAAGCAGAAATTTGTAAAGATTATTCAAAAGCAATTAAATGGTTTGAAAAGGCTTCTTTGAAAAATGATGATACTGCACAATATAATTTGGGCATTATGTATTACAACGGATATGGAGTTTTGCAAGATTATCCAAAAGCCTTATGCTTGTTTGAAATGGCTGCTTTACAAAACTGTACTGAAGCACAATTTTTTTTAGGAAACATTTATTTTAAAGGGCAAGGCGTTATTCAAGATAGTCAAAAAGCAATTGAATGGTTTGAAAAAGCTGCTTTACAAAATCATTCCCAAGCACAACTGTTGTTGGGTGGTATATATTACATGGGTGAAAGCATTGCCAAAGATTATCAGAAAGCTTATGAATGGTTTGAAAAAGCTGCTTTACAAAACTGTGCTGAAGCACAATATTTTTTGGGGTCAATGTATTGTTCCGGGCAAGGTGTTCCAAAAGACCTTAAAAAAGCTGCTGAATTGGCCGAAAAAGCTTTTAAACAAGGGATGGATAAAGCAAAAGAATTATTGGATCTTATATCTATAGCAAACAATTCTAATCTTTCTGTTAAATATATTGAAATTGAAGCAGAAAGAGGCAATGCCGAAGCACAGTATGGATTAGGCATGATTTGTTCCAAAGGTCAAGAATTACCTAAAAACGATAGAAAAGCTTTATACTGGTTTGAAAAAGCCGCTTTACAAGGGCATTCAAAATCACAATTTAATTTTGGTGTTATGTATTACAATGGAACTGGAGTTTTTCAAAATTACCAAAAAGCAATTGAATGGTTTGAAAAAGCTGCTTTACAAAATCATTCCCAAGCACAACTGTTGTTAGGTAAAATATATTATATGGGTGAAAGCACCACAAAAGATTATCAAAAAGCCTTACACTGGTTTGAAAAAGCCGCTTTGCAAGGCAATGATTGTGCTCAATTTTTGTTAGGGCATATGTATTGTAAAGGGCAAGGCGTTATTCAAGACAATCCAAAAGCCTTACACTGGCTTGAAAAAGCCGCTTTGCAAAGTAATGCTGGCGCTCAATTTTCTTTAGGACATATGTATTATAAAGGGCAAGGCGTTTTACAAGATTATCAAAAAGCCTTACACTGGTTTGAAAAAGCCGCTTTACAAGGTAATGCTGGTGCTCAATATGCTTTGGGTATCATGTACATTGACGGACATGGAGTTCTTAAGGATAATGTCATGGCTTATGCTTATTTAAATGTTGCTGCTTCTAGTGGCTCTGCTGACTATGTTAAAGAGAGAGACCAACTTCTAAATAAAATGGCTCCTGCACAAATCAAAAATGGACAAGATCTCAGCCGTGAGCTTTTCCGAAAAATCAACGAAAACAAAATAAAGATATCCAAACCTTAAAATTAATAAATAAAATAGTTAATTTTATACAGTAACCAGCTCTTTCCTGTCTCGTCGATAGGGACGCCCGCCGCCGCCTCGCCGATAACCCAGGCCTTATGTAAACTTTCGCCCGTCCTTACGGCCGGGCTCAGCCGCTCGCCGCTTCGTGCGGCTCGCTTTTACATAAGGCGGGTTATCGTCGCGCGCCATCCATGGACGCTAACGGCGGCGGCTTTCTGCCGGCCGTTCTGTCTAAATGCGCGGGCGCGCTCGGTTGCACCTCGCACCGCCCGCCCCAAAAGGACCGGTCCATATCTTTTAAAATTCATGAAATTCAAAATTAGAAATTTCGAATTCGTATAACGCGTTTTAAGGGGCCTCCGAATCGCCGGACGACCCAAACTACCTTTTAGTTTTTTGCGTTCGTTGTGGCTCCGCTCTCGGCCTCGAAATTTGTTATTTTTTTGGAAATAGAAAAAAGGTTCTGTCTTGATTAGAATTTTTGTCTTGAACAAACCCGGCCGCCCCGCGGCGAAGGTTCTGCGGGCAGCAGCCGGCTGCTGCCCGCGATTATCTTGACTGCCGGCCGCTCTTCCGGCCGGCGACAAAGTTTCGCCGGCACCGGGCGGCCTGGAGTTAACCTCAAAAATAATTTGCTTGCTTTTTTAAAAAATTTGTTATAAAATCATATCCATATAAAAACCAAAATAACCCATGTCCATCACAACATGAGTTATCTTATGGTTTGGGCCACCACAAAAATATAAAACACCAACCACAGGTATTATTTTTTATAATAGCCTTTGTTTATTCATTTTTAACTTATTTTACATGAATAAATAAAAAATGTCAAGCGAAAAAGTGTTGGCCCTCAAAAAAATTTTGGGGGGATATCAAATTGAGTACTTTTAACGATTCCAAAGTTCATTCTTTTTTTACGGTTCCAAACATCGAAAATCTTTTCGATTTTTCTTATTCTGAGTTTAAAGTTTTTTGTGCTTTAAGAAAACTTACCTACAGCAACAAAAATTTTCTGATTTTAACCGGAACAGTTAAAGACGAACTTTTAAAACTTCTGTCCAAATCTTATTCAGCCTTTAAACCTATTCAAAGAATAATAAACCGACTTAATAACTATAAAGTTATTAATATAACCCAGGTCGGTTTATTTCCGCAAATAACATTCCT
>JAKQDP010000074.1 GCA_029558735.1 bacterium
AAGAAATTTTTGCGGGCTTTGTCCGCCGTCAGGCGGCGAGCCGCTGGGGCGGGTTTCTGCCGTTCACGGCAGAAATTCTTGCTCAAAAAAGGTTCGCACTTCGTTCAGTAATTGCGACCAATCTAAACATTGCGAATTTTGTGGGCAGTTTGTTTGCTCGCTCGCCCCGCCTGCGGCGGGGCTTCGCTCGCATTTTTCCGTATATTTCGGCACAAAATCAAAGGGCTTTTGAAAATCAAAAATCAGTTTTCTGTCCAGCAGGCGGCGGTTCGGGGCGGCGAAGCCGCCAGAGCAAAAACATACCATTAAAAGAATTATTGAAATGTTTTTGCTTTCCAATTTTTTCCGCGTGCCACAAAGCGGCACTACGAAGCCAGTTTTTTAATCCCGCGCTTTTTCCGCCGAAGGCGGAATGGCCAAAGGCGACTTATTAAAATTTAAGGAGTAAACACTATGAAGACAAAATTTTTTCTCTACGCTCGCAAATCAACCGAAGACGAAGAAAGGCAAGTTATGTCCATTGAAGCGCAACTTGCGGAGTTGGCGGACTTTGCCAAAAGAGAAAACATTGATATTGCCGAACAGTTTATTGAAAGCAAAAGCGCAAAGAAGCCGGGCCGAGAAATTTTTAACGATATGATACAGAAAATTTACGCCAGCAAAGAGCCAGTCGGAATTTTAGCGTGGCACCCCGACAGATTAGCAAGAAACAGCGTTGACGGCGGACAAGTGATTTATTTGATAGACATCGGCAAGATCGCTTCTTTGCGCTTTCCCACTTTTTGGTTTGAGCCAACTCCGCAAGGTTTGTTTATGCTTCAAGTCGCCTTTGGCCAGTCAAAATATTATTCCGACAATTTGTCGGAAAATGTAAAGCGCGGGATTAGGCAAAAACTCAGGCGGGGCGAGTGGCCCGGCCTTGCGCCGTTTGGTTATGTCAATAATCCCAAAACAAGAACGATTGAACCTGACCAAATGAAAGCAAGAGTTATCAAAAAGGCATTTGAGGAATACGCACAAGGCCGCCATACTTTGGAAAGTTTGGGCCAACGCCTGAGTTTTTGGGGCGTGGTGAGCGGAACCGGAAAACCGCTCTGCAAGGCAACCTTACAAAGAATGCTGACGAATAAAGTTTATCTCGGTTTGATTGTTCACAACAACGAAACCTACGAGGGCGGTTTTCCGGCAATTGTTTCCAGAGCGACTTTTGAGAAAGTGCAGGAAGTTTTGAAAAACAGAGCCAAGCCGCGCCATTCCAAAAAGAGACATTA
>JAKQDP010000057.1 GCA_029558735.1 bacterium
TTTTTATTCTTAAGTTTTAATCGCTATGGTTAAAAAGCATCACTTAAGATTAAATTGGCGGATTTTGAACGCGGCAGTGGTATTTTCGCTGTTGTTTTCAACTATTCAGCCGGCCTGGTCGGCTAACGGCGAAATTGAGCCAGCCATTAATTCGGGTGAAATTGTGATTACCGAAATTATGGCTGACCCGCAGGTTGTTTCTGATACTGTTGGCGAGTGGTTGGAATTTTATAATGCCACCGACCGAGAGATTGATTTAAGTGCCTGTTTTTTTGGGGATGCCAGCAGCACCCCTCACCAATTGGATGGTTTGGTGATGGGTGCTTTTAGTTATGTCGTAATGGCGAGAAACACTGAATCGTCTCAAAACGGCGGGGTGACTGACGGAATAAATTATGGCGGATTTGTGCTTAATAACAGCGCTGATTCGGTAGTGCTTAAATGCGGCGAGACCATTGTCGACCAGGTGGAATATGATTTTTCTGCCGGCTGGTCCGGCGCGGCCGGCGCGTCAATTGTTTTGGCTGATCCGGCGTTGGACAACGATAACCCGGCCAACTGGTGCTTGTCTTCAAGCGAATTTGGCGCCGGTGATTTGGGAACGCCGGGATTTATTAATGATCGTTGCGGCAGTGAAGCTCCCCAGGAGCCGATTTGCACCGATAATGATTTGGACGGCTATAGCCAGGAAGGCGGCGCTTGCGGGCCAAGTGATTGCGCTGACAGTGATGCTCTGATTAACCCCGATGGTTTAGAGGTTTGTAATGAAGTAGACGATAATTGCAATGGAGAAATTGATGAGGGTGGTGTTTGTCTAGTTGGACCGATTTGCGGTAATGGCGCTCAAGAAGAAAGCGAACAATGCGATGATGGTAACACGGTGACTGGCGATGGTTGCAGTAATTTGTGCCAACTTGAGCCGGATATTCCTTGTGGCCAGCTGGCCGAGACCACTGGTTGGTATGGTCGTTATTTTAATTATTCTAGGGAGCATCCGGAGATGGACATACCACCAGAGCAGTGGCCGAGTCAGATATCTGGCCATCCTTTGGGCATTTGGACGACCGATTGGTATGATGCTCAATATTTCAGTTTTGCTCGAATTGATAACACTATTGCTTTTGGTGACGATTTTTTTCCGTTTGATTCGGCTGTTACTGAGTTTGATAATGGTCATGAATTTTATTTTGGCGTTCATTGGCGGGGGCTGGTGGAAATTACCACGGCCGGCGATTATGGTTATTATCTTGATTCTGATGATGATAGCTGGCTGTATCTGGACGGCGCGTTGGTTACCGATTTATCAGGCATTTCTTCCAAAGAGTTGGTTAGTGACACGGTTTATTTGTCGGCTGGCCGGCATATTATCGATATTTATTTTGCCAATCGGCAATCACTCCAGTCGTCATTTCAGTTTTACTGGCAATCGCCGGAGATAATCGTCAAGCCGGTTGCTCCGGATTGCCCGCTTTATCCGTATTGCGGCGACGGTCAAATCAATCAGGCCTGGGAGCAATGCGACGGCGGCGCTGATTGCACCGAGCATTGCTTGTTGCCCGACCAAACCGGCTGCCAAGATTTGGTTTTGGCTAAAATTGATATTACCAACTTTGCCAACTGGGGCAATGGCAATATGACCGACGATGTTTATCTGGGCGGGATTTTCAATGCTGTTCCCAGTGGCACTTGGTTTCCGCTCTATTGGCAGGGGCAATATTTTACTGATACTGATATTGGCGCTTACGAAGCTGTTCCCGGTTTGGCGGTTGAGCGAACCGCCGGCCATTTGCGTTTAGTGATGGGCGCCAGTCATCAATTAGACGATTTATCGGAAGAACATAGTCAGGGCAGGCTGGAATTTTATAATGCCCGCCTCTTGGCGTTAGTTAGCGATGAGGCGGCTAGTGCTGGCGGCCCCAATGGGCTGGAAGAAGGTTTTGATGGTATTGGTATTGGCAGTTATGACTCGGAAAATGACGAGGTCTGGAGCGAGTCCAGCAGCACGGTTAATTTTTGGTTGACGGCTGATGTCGCTGATGATGGTTTTTATGCTGATTGGGAAATCATTACTGATTGTCGTGATGCCAAACTCAGCGGCTATAAATGGTTTGACCGCGATCGGGATGGTCAATGGGGTGAAACCGAGGTCGGCTTAGCCGACTGGCTGATCAAGCTAATCAAATTTAATTCTTGCGACCCTGGCGAGCCGTGGGCTGATGCGATTGTTGCTTATCAGCCGGGCCTTAAAGATACCGGCGCCCCCCTCGATCAGGAAAATCTTGATCCTAGCCGGGCTTTGGGGGAGGCGCAATTTGACGATAGTTTAAATTTTGTCTCGCTGGGTTTGGGCGGCAGTTTGGTTTTGGAGTTTGATAATATTATTTATAATGGTTTTGGCGCTGATCTGGAAATAATAGAAACTTCCCCCAAGAATCTTAATGGCGATAATTGTTTGGAAACCGTGGGGGTTTGGGCGTCGCCGACCGGCGCCACCGACAGTTGGCAATATTTGGGTTCGGGCTGTCTTAGTTCCGCTTTTGACTTAGGCGATTTGAATTGGGCCAAGTATCTTAAATTAGTTGACCAAAGCGATCCAGCCGCTTTAGCCGAAGGGGCGGATGGCTTTGATGTTGATGGCGTTAGGGCAATCCATTGTGCCGCTGGCTTTGAATCAATCGCCAATACCCAAACCGACGCTGACGGCAGTTATTGTTTTGACCATTTGGCCACCGGTCATTATCAGGTAATGGAAGATTTACCGGGCGGTTGGATTAATAGTACGCCGTGGTTTTATGATTTTGATATTGATAATAATGACAGTCAGCAGGCTGATTTTGGCAATTATTTAGTTTGTACTGATCAAGATGAAGATGGTTATAGTTTGGAAGGCGGCGCTTGCGGGCCAAGTGATTGCGCGGATGACAATTCTGCCATTCATCCCGGCGCTCCGGAAGTTTGCAATCAAGCGGATGATAATTGTGACGGCCAGATTGACGAAGGCGGCATTTGCTCCACTGGCGTTGCCGCCGGCGGTTTGCCCGGGTTGTATATTCATACCGAGACTAGTCAATCACAACCGACTGGCGTAAGAATTACGTGGTTTACTAATCGGCCGGCCAATAGTCGCGTGGTTTATGATACGCTAGCCCATTCGTTATTGGCTGACCAGCCTAATTATGGTTATCGTTGGTCTAGCCTCACTTATGATGACGCGTCCAAAGTCACTTACCATTCGGTTTTGTTGGAGAATTTGGATCCGAATGTATTTTATTATTTTCGACCGATATCGGCGAGTGGTGATAATGAGGCTAAGGGTGTTGAGTTGGCTGCGATTAATGATTTGGCTGAGTCAATGGAAAATACCTCGTCTTCTTTGCCAACAGCTCTACCGGAAACCGATTCAACTGCAACGCCGGCATTGTCAGCCGGCCCAGACTTAGCTGGCGGGTCGGTCAGCGATGGCGACTGGTCGATTGGTGGGGATAATAGCGGCGCCTCAGTAGGAACAGCTAATGACGAATTGACCGAGGCGGCGAGGGGCGAGGAAGCCGACACTGGCACCGTAGCCGGCGCCGGTGAAACTTGCAATTCTTGGCCCAACTGGCTGGTAATGGTGTTGGTCATTGGTTATGGCGGTTTGTTGCTACTTAATTATTTTAGTAAATCAATCAAAGAGGAAGAAAATGACCAAGATAAAAAAAGCAATCGCCTCAAGGATAATTTAGTTTGGCCGTTTATTATTTTTTTGGCCGCCGGACCGATTTTAGCGGCTATATTTTGCGCTGGCTGGTCTTGGTGGTTGTGGTTATTGGTGGTGATTGTTTATTTTGTTATTTTACGCTTTTATTACCAAGGTATTGCCACCAAAAATTATTGGACGGTTAGCGTTTTGCTGACTTTATTTTTATTGTTGCTCTTGGCGATAATTAGGAGTTGTCGATGCTAATTAAAGGGATAGTTTTAATTTTGCCTTGTTTTTATTGATAATTTCCGTTATAATTAATGGTGTGGAAAACTCAAAGGTTAAAAAAATAACTAAATAAAAAGATTTATGGCTAAAATGACCAAATCTCAGATGCTGGCTACTTTGGCGGAAGACACCGAATTAAGCAAAAAAGATGTCACCAGCGTCCTGGATAAGCTGACTGAATTGGCTTATTCAGAAGTAAAAAAGAGCGGAGAATTCACTGTTCCCGGTATTGGCAAGTTGGTTAAAGTTCATCGCAAAGCCAGACAGGGCCGTAATCCGGCGACTGGTGAAACGATTCAGATTCCCGCCAAAACCGTGGTTAAATTCCGCGTGGCTAAAGCCGCCAAAGACGCAGTGTTATAGTTGGTTGAAGCGGTTTTAATTTCAAACGAAAATTTTTAGCAATCCGTTCAAAAATTCCGATCAGGTTTACACTGGTCGGAATTTTTTGTATAATAGAAAATGAATTAAAAAATTCTCATGCCTAAAAGAAAAAAGAAAGCCTGGGTGGTAACTGTTGATATGGGTTACGGCCATCAACGCGCCGCTTACCCTTTGAATTATTTTGCCGAAGGCGGAATTATCAGCGCCAATAATTATTCCAGCATTCCCAAACGCGATCGTAATATTTGGCACCAAACCAGGTCGTTTTATGAATTCATTTCTCGGTTTAAAAAGGTGCCGGTCATTGGCACTAAGGCGTTTGAGCTTTATGACAAACTGCAATCCATTCCCGATTTTTATCCGCGGCGCGATTTGTCCAAGGCGAACACCCAATTGAAACAAATGTATAATTTGTTTGAGGTGTCCAATTGGGGCAAACATTTGATTGATAAATTGGCCAAACAGCCCTTGCCGATTGTCACCACCTTTTTCACGACGGCGATGATGGCGGATTTTTATGGTTATCCGGGAGATATTTTGTGTTTGGCAACTGATACGGATATCAGTCGCGCTTGGGTGCCGCCGGAACCGGCTAAAAGCAAAATTGTTTATCTGGCGCCCAATCGGCGAGTGGCTGAACGGCTCAAGCTTTATGGTGTTCGGCCGGATAAAATTTTTTTAACCGGTTTTCCTTTGCCCTTGGAGAATGTCGGCAATAATCTGAAGATTATTAAGCACGATTTGGGTCGGCGGCTGGCTCAATTGGATCCGGAGAGAATTTATATCAATCAGTATGAAAAGACTTTGCGTCATCACCTGGGTAATTATTTTAAGAAGACTATTTCTCGGCCGTTAACGATTACTTTTGCGGTTGGTGGCGCCGGCGCTCAGCGAGAACTGGGTGGTGAGATTATTAAAAGTTTGCGTCAGCAGATTGGTGGCGGGCAAATCAGAGTTAATTTGGTCGCTGGTATCCATAATGTGGTCAATCGTTACTTCAGGCGAGCAATCAAGGAAGCGGGCTTACAGAAAACTATCGGTTCGGGAGTAAATATTATTTTTGACGCCAATAAATACGAATATTTTAAAAAATTTAATCAAACACTCAGAACTACCGATGTGTTGTGGACCAAGCCGAGTGAGTTGTCTTTTTATTGCGCTTTGGGACTACCGATTATTATGGCGCCCCACATTGGTTCGCAGGAGATTTTCAATGAAAAATGGCTTCAATCCATTGGCGCCGGGATTAATCAGGAAGACCCCCGTTATACAAGCGAGTGGTTGTCTGATTGGCTTAAATCCGGCTGGCTGGCTGAGGCGGCGATGCAGGGATTTTTGGAAGCGCCCAAGTATGGTACTTTTAATGTGGAGAAAATCACTTTTCACCGATTTAAGGAGGCCAAGAAAATCAAGACAGTATTACAGTATTAATATGGCAAAAAAATTTCTTCTCTTTCTCTTAATTTTAGGCGGGGTCTTAACATCCTCGCCGGTTTTAGCTGCAGGTGGTTTATTGAAAGCGACTGACAGTTCGACAGTTTATTATTTGGCCGGCAATAATGTTCGCCATCCGTTTCCCACGGAAGACACTTATTATAGTTGGTATGACAGTTTTAGCGAGGTGGCTGTTTTAACTTCGGCAGAAATTGCCAAATATCCGCTGGGCGCTAATGTCACCATTCGACCGGGGAATTTTATTGCTAAATTTGCCACCGATTCGAATTATTACGCGGTTGAGCCGGGCGGGGTATTGCGGTTAATTACCGACAACGGACTACTGTCGGAAATTTTTGGTGCTGATTGGATTAAGCGGGTGGTCGATTTGCCGGATGCTTTTTTTGGCGATTATCTGATGGGCGAACCGATTAAATACAGCCACCAATTGCCTAGCGGTATTATTTATCAACAGGGCAAAAATGGTACTTATTATTACAAAGCGGCTGAAGATTTAATTTGGCCGTTTAAGGATTTTCAGGCGGTTTTGGCTAACGGCTTGAAAGCTTCCGATATTGTTATAAATCCCACTGTTTTCAATGAGCGCCGGCGCCAAATTGATGGCTTTGACAGTCGGATTTTCAATCCGGCGGCTGAGCCGGCTTTAGCCACCAATGATTGCGAAAACAAGCATTTGAAGGTCGCTTTTATTTTGGTCACTAAAGATGGTTACCAGCCGGCTCAGATGGAAAAAATTACTGCCATTCAGGATAAATTGGAACAGACTTTTAGCTGGGCGACCAAAGGTTTGGCGGAAATTGACGCCAGCTTTCCAGTGGTGGTTTTGGGTGATGATGATTACCTTTTATTTAAAGACACTGACGGTCAAGATAAGCCGGATAACGAAGTGATTAACACTTTTTACGATATTCATCCGGATGTGTTTGATTTTATTGTTTTATATAATAATTTTGTACTTGCTGAGCCAGTGATCGCCAAATATCTGACGGTTACCAATGATTTTTCCGGCACTGGCAATGCCCGAATGCGCAGCGCCTTCAATTTCGGTTCCGGCGGTAAATTGAAAGGCATTGCCAATATGGGCAATATCAACAAATACAATATTGATGTCGGCAATAATTTGGATTTGGCGGTCAATTATATTCTGCATGAGCTAGGTCATCATTTCAGCGGTCGGGCCCGATTTGTTGATGACAGCGGCATTATTCGTACCGATCTGTTGGTAGATAAGGATTTTCAGCATTGGCATATGTATGTCAATGCTGTTTCGCCCTTGGGTGGCAATGGTTGGGCCAGTAATGGCGACGGCAGTTTTACCAATGTAATTTCCACTTTGGCCAATCCGGATAAAAAACAGTACTCTGATTTGGATTTGTATTTTATGGGATTATTGCCAAAAATTGCTGTCAGCCCTATTAGTTATCTGGTGCCGGACAAGCCCGGCGAAGTTGGTAATCGGATTAATGGCCACCTTGAGGAAGTTATTATTGACCAAATCATCAAAGCGATGGGCGATTGGCAGTGTATTTTGAATTAAAAAAATAGATAAATAAGTATATTTTTTTCACTCCCCTGCGAAGGGGAGGGGTTGTAAAGTCACTATGTCAAAAGATTTCTATGTCATTTGTGACAACATTAGAAGCCTGTATAATGTCGGTTCTATTTTCCGGACGGCTGACGCTTTGGGAGTAAAAAAGATTTATCTTTGCGGCATTACCGGCACCCCGCTCCAGAAAGGTTTGGCCAAAGTTGCCTTGGGGGCGGAAAAAAGCGTCAGTTGGGAAAAGGTCGGTCAAACTTGGCGAGTAGTGGAAAAATTAAAGCGGCAAGGCGTTCAAGTAGTGGCCCTGGAGCAGACTTTGGGTAGTATTGATGTCAAGCGGTTTAAGCCGATATTCCCCTTGGCCTTGGTACTGGGTAATGAAGTTGACGGAGTGGCCGAAAGTGTGCTAAAAAGAACAAATGGTGTCGTCCATATCCCAATGGCAGGAATCAAGGAGTCGCTCAATGTGGCCGTAGCGTTCGGTATCGCAGGGTATGAGATAATTAGTGGAAAAGTTTATAAAGTTCAAAGTTTATAAAGTCAATAATTGTTTGACTTTATGAACTTTACAGACTTTTAACTTTATAAACTAAATTCCGGGGTGTAGCTCAGTTGGCTAGAGCGCTACGTTCGGGACGTAGAGGTCGCCCGTTCAAGTCGGGTCACCCCGACCAAATTAAAAGCGTGTTTTAATTTTTTATGACAAAAATCAAACATTTGGGGATTATTATGGACGGCAATCGCCGCTGGGCGAAGAAACGGGGACTTCCCCCCATGGCCGGACATCAAAAAGGTTATGATAAAATGAAACAGGTCGGCGACTGGTGTTTGGCGCGGGGCATTGATTTTTTGACGGTTTACGCTTTTTCTACGGAGAATTGGCAGCGCAGCAAAAAAGAAGTGGATTATTTGATGAAGCTGTTGGAACGGGGACTAACCAAGGAATTGCCGCAGTTTATGAAAAAAAATATTCGGTTGAAAATAATCGGCAGTCGCGATAAATTGTCAGTCAGTTTAAAGCGAGCGATTAAAACGGCTGAAGACAAAACTAAAAATAATACCGCCGGCACTTTGAATATTGCTGTTAATTACGGCGGACGGCTGGAAGTAGTGGAAGCGGTCAAAAAAATTGTTCGCCGAAAAATTCCAATCAATCAGATTAGCGAACAGACCATTTCCGATTATGTCTGGACGGCGGGCGAGCCGGACCCGGATTTGATTATCAGGACTTCCGGCGAATATCGGCTGTCCGGCTTTTTGACCTGGCAGGGGGTTTATAGCGAATTGTATTTTACCAAAAAGTTTTGGCCGGATTTTTCCGAACGAGATTTGGATGAAGCGATTTTAGAGTTTAATCGCCGCACTCGGCGGTTTGGGGCAGGATAGAAATTGGAAACTGGAAAGTAGTAACCGGTAAGGGGTAACGGAACTTGTAACTCGTAATCCGGAACTCGAAATGTGCTAGTCTTCAATAATACGACAATATAACAATATAACAATTTAACAATTATTATAATAGCAATCTGTAGCGCTGGACAATTCAACAATTATTGTTTTAAATTATAAATTTTAATAAGCCAAATAAAACAGCGGGTTAATCACCCGTTTTTATTTTAATAAAAAAAAGACCGGCAGGAACGATTTCCTGCCGGGGAATGTTAATCAGCTCTGGTACCGGCTCCAATCTCGATGGATATAAATCGGAGCCGGCTTGCGGGAGCGCCACAGCCAGCGGCTGATGTAGACTGCTGGCACGGCGACGGTCCAGATCACAATAATCGCAAAGGCGATTACTGGGATAAACCAGGGGAAAATTTCAGGCCAACGGCAGGCCAGAAAAATAATTCCCACCGCCGGGATCTCAATAAACAGTAACGTGTTCATTACCTTTTCAAACATCTTCTTCTCCTCTTTTTTACAGTACAACTAGTACGCCCCTTTTTAATCCATACCTATCATTATATCATATTTTGACATACTTGTCAATAGTAATTTTATCTGGCTTGTTGTTGCCGGCAAATAAGAGTAAAATGTTCGTATATGGACTTATTTGATGAAAAATTAAGCCAGAAATTGGCTTCTGAGGCGCCTTTGGCCGATAGAATGCGTCCAACAGCGCTTAGTGATTTTGTCGGCCAAAATGAGGTGATTGGCCCGGGTAAACTCTTGCGCCAACTAATTGAGCAGGACCAAGTGCCCTCAATGATTTTTTGGGGGCCGCCTGGCTCGGGCAAAACCACTTTGGCCAGGATTATCGCCAATTTGACCCATTCGGAATTCGTTTCTTTTTCGGCGGTGACTTCCGGCGTCAAAGACTTGAAGGTGATTATCAGTCAGGCCAAAGACAGACGCAAGTTTCATTCGCGTCGGACAATTTTGTTTATTGACGAAATTCACCGCTGGAACAAATCTCAGCAGGATGCGCTCCTGCCTCATGTGGAAAATGGCACCATCACGCTAATTGGCGCTACCACTGAGAATCCCAGTTTTGAAGTTAACTCGGCGTTGTTATCACGTTCGCGGGTGTTTGTTTTGCAGCAGTTGGCCGCTGAAGATATCGCTGCTATTCTGCGGCGGGCGCTCAAAGACCAAGAGCGGGGACTGGGTCAATTGGCAGTGCTAGTGGATAAGGCAGTGATTGATTATTTGGCCAATTTGGCCAGTGGCGACGCTCGGACCGCTTTAAACGCTTTAGAGTTTGCCGTTAAGGCGACGCAAGCGGATAAAAATGGTATAATAAAATTAAATCAGGATATCATCAAGGAGTCGTTGCAGAAATCGCATTATTTGTATGATAAGGGTGGTGAGCAACATTACAATATTATTTCTGCTTTACATAAGTCAATGCGCGGCAGTGATGCTGATGCTGCTCTGTATTGGCTGGGACGGATGCTGGAAGCCGGTGAAGACCCGCTTTATGTCGCTCGACGGTTGGTGCGCTTTGCCGCTGAAGATGTCGGCTTGGCCAATTCTCGCGCTTTGGAGCAGGCGGTGGCCGGTTATCAGGCCTGTAGTTTTATTGGTTTGCCCGAATGTAATGTGATATTGGCTCAAGTGGTGGTTTATTTGGCCAAGGGTCCCAAAAGTAACGAGCTTTATCGCGCTTACGGCCAAGTTCAAAAAGATGTTAAAGAAACTATGGACCAGCCGGTGCCGCTTCATCTGCGCAATGCCCCGACCAAATTAATGAAGGACTTGGGTTATGGCAAGGATTATAAATACAGTCCAGATTATGATTATCAGGAAGAGCAGGACTATCTGCCGGAGAAGCTTAAAGGCAGAAAATATTTGCAGTAAAATTGCAAATCACAAATAGCAAATCATAAATTTCAAATAAATTTGAAATTTAAACTTAAATATTTAAAATTTAAACACATGCCTCAAGACCCAATGAAACTTTTTATCGACAAATTAATGGCCGAAGCGGGCTTGGATAACTTGCCCGAGGACTATCGGCAGGAATACGAGAATAAATTGCGCCAGCAGGTTGATCAGCGTATCGGTCTGATTGCTATGGGCGCTTTGGACGAACAGGGAATGAAGGATTTTGAAAAGTTGGCGGACAGCCGGCCCGATTCCCAGGCGCTCAAAGATTTTTTTGCCAAAAAAATTCCCAATTTCGGGGAAAAGGTCAGAATTGGATTGGCAGAATTCGCTCAAGAGTTTATTGCCGCCGCTAAAAAATAATTTTTTTTGTTATGGCTAGTGAAAATATTCCTAATAACCAACCAGTAGATGAATCATCTGAACCATTTGAAATTGTGCCTGATGGCTGGAAACCTAAAGATTCTTTTCGGAACCGACGGGAACCCTCCCCAGAATTAGATGACGATGATGATTTATTTGAAGATGGTGATGATGAACCGCTTAGCCTTTTTGATCATCCTTTGAAATTAGGCGAATCAACAGATCAAGGTCGATCTAGTAACCAGCCCAAGGAAGTGTCAGTTAGGGAGAGAAAAGGTTCTAAAAAAATTTCAGATGAATCTATTGAATCGCTTACTTTAAAAGAATTAAAAGATAAATTAATTGGGTTGACGGGCAGACAAATGTGGATAAGAAGGACTAGTGGCAGTTGGCAAAAGGCACGACTTGATGAGGTTTATAATAATTTATTTGTTAAAATGGTTTGGGATGATTGGTCAAGTGGAGAAGAAATGAAAAAAAATCTTTCCGGAGTTAAGCTTTTGCAATGGCAGGAGGAGAGACAAGATGAAATAAAAAAAGCCAAAGAATCTGAAGTCGCAGGAGGATATGTGGAACCAGTAGAAGCATCAGTTAGCGATCCAAATCAAAGCAATAATACTGCCGAAGGGGGAAAGGAAAAAGAAAAGGAAGAAGAATCAAAGGGGCCTACTTTTGATATTGAGCTCGAGGATCCTGAGGATAAAGAAGCTGATGAGGGGCTGGATTTATCAGAGTCAATTAAAGAAGATGAAAACAACTGGAGGAATAAAATTACTTCCGGTCAACCTCCAACTATTAGATACAGCCGGTTCAGTCCTAATAGAAGAGAAAGTGAGTCTCCAGAGAGTCCGGCTAATAGCATCCCTAAAACTTTGACTCAATTACTTAATGAGGCAAAATGTTTGAAAATTTTAGAAAGCGGGGACGTTTCAAGTCAGCCAAATAACCAAGAGCGTCTGCAGAAGGCGGTAGCCGAAGCAAGGTGGGCGGAAATTGCCAAGTTGAAGAGCAATGAAACAGTAGAAGAAAAAATTAAGCAATTAATTGATTTTTTAAGTGAAACAGGAGAAACAGACCGAGCTGAGGAGCAATCAGTAGCAGCTGAACAAGGAGCTGATAGTTCAACTCAATCAAAAGAAGCGGTATTTGAAGAGTTGAGTGAGCTTTTAGGGCTCGATCGTGAAACAATTGAGGAAATTTTTAAGAGCCAAGAAATTTTTATTAAAGAAAGAGCTAAACAGGAAGAAGTGAAGAGTAGAAGCATTAAAAAACGATTAGGTTATGCAGCGGCACGATTGGGATTATATAGCGCTTTGGGAATTGGTGGTGTTGCAACTGGTGGTTTGGGCGGTTTTGGCGCTGGCTTAATTATTGGATCGGTTAGATTTTTTGACCGCTATGCTAGTGGAAAGCTTTTACACAAGAAAATTACTAAGCAGGAGAATGAACTTAAGACGTCTATTAAAAATGAGGATGAGCCAAAGAGGCAAGAGATTATAGATAATTTTTTAGCCAGATTAGCTTTGGCCAAACAGGAGAAAATTGACCAAGATTTTGCCCAACTCGTATCAGCCGAGGAGGAAAATGAGAGTTTTTCGCAGCTTTCTGGTTTGACGATTGACCATTATTTGGCTTTGAATGCTGATATTAAGCAGGAACAAAAAGATTGTATTAAGTCTTCTTTGTCAGCCTTGGCTGAAATTGATCATAACAACCAGGGACTAGCCGAGCAAGTATCTGCCAGGTCGGGTTTTAGGGCGATTTTAGACCATAAATATTTCAAGGGTTTTGCTGCTCTATTAACCGGCAAAGAGGAGAGCAGTAAGGAAAAATTGCTTAGCGCGGCTATATTTGGCGTGGCTGGTGCGGCCGCGCGGGAAGTGCCGTTGGTTCGGCGGGCATTATTGGCTTTGGCCGGCGCCAGAGCCGGTGAATTAGCGGGCAATATGTATCTAAAGCAAGTCAAGGGATTTAAAGAAATTACTGCTGACGAACTTAAAAAAGAACCTGATAAATTATTTTATCGGGCGCGACGTCAGTTGCTTTCAGCGGAGTTCAAGAAAAAATCAAAGCAGTATTATGCTTTAAAAAAGCAAGTGGAAAAAATGATTGAAGAGAGGGTTGGAGCAGAAATCGAAAGAGCCGAAGAAGCTACTAAAGTAATAACAAAGGATAATAAGCAACTGTTTAAAGATATTAAATTCAGTCGAAAAGCTTTAATGGCTTCGCGGATTTTGGGCGCGGTCGGCGGAGTTTTATTGGGTGAAGCCATAAATAGCTGGTTGTCTGGCAGAGCCGAAGAGCCAATCCCCGAGGAAGCGGCACCGTCAGCCGCGCCAGAAGTATCAGTAGCGGAAAGTGTTGGCGGTGGTGATAGTGGAGAAAGCTTCAATAGAGCCATAGAAAAAGGTCTGGCCGCCAAAAGGGAAGAATTATTAAAAGACTTTGTCGCCGAACATCGGTTATTGGAACAGACGGGCGCGGAAATAAATGTTTCGCCAAACGGCGCGGCTAAAGTGGTTTATGAAATTGGTCGGGGCAAGGATTTTTCGGCTTTGGATCAGGCATTAAGGCGGCTAGTGGTTCAAGAATTTGATGTCGGCATTGACAATCAGTTTGACGCGGTGGAAGCGGCCCGGGCGGAAAATGTCTTGGCCAATCTGCGGGTATTGTTGGGCGGCAACAAGATTGCCGGTTTGGAACCCGAGCAATTGGAGGGAATTGTTAGTTTTAGCGACAATCATTTGGAAATTAGCAATTATGGTCGGTTTGAAGAAGAAATTTTAAAGCCGTTGTTTAGTCGAGCCGACAGTAATATCCAAACGCCGGACAATGTAATGGAATATGTCAATCGCACTTCTTTGGCCCGCTGGCAAGAGATGTTCAATGAGCGTCAAGCGGCTGATTCTTCGGTTAAAGTGGATTTTTCCGCCTGGCAGGCAAAGCAGTCGCCAGTTGGCGCGGCAAGCAGCGCCACGGTCGCGCCGGAGGGGGCGGTAAAAGTCGTCGAAGCAACTCCGGTATCGCCAACGGCTGAATTTAAATTTGCTTGGCAGCCAATAGAAAATAGTTCAACTGTCCGGCTGGCTGATTTTACTGCTCAAGTCGGAGAACTGTCTCCTGATTTTGACCAATTAAACAACTCTTTGGTTCATTCAGTTGGGGAATTTGAAGTTTTTTTAAAGGATATTAATGGCGATGGCCGGCCTGACGCTTGGTTGCTTAAAGCTGGCGGGCATAGTTTGGAGATGAAAATAGCAGACTTTGATCCTTCGGCGGTTGCCCGCGAAGTGGCGGCGACCGGTAATAATATTGAGAATATTGCCGCAAAATTGCTCCATTTCAATCGAGGGGAAGCGCTGGACTTTTTGAGCCAAGCCAAAGCAGCCGGAATTGAAGGCATTAATTATCAAAATTTTGAGCCCGGCAGCCAATTTGAAAATTTACTTAACAGTTTTAGGGGGCCGCGGCTAGCTTTATTGAAGAATAGTCATAACCAATTTGACCCGAGTCATTTTGAGATTTTTAGCCGGCTATTTAATACAGCTCAGTCAGGTCAAATAGAGCGGTCGTTACGATTGGTCAAAGATTTGGATTGGAATAAAGACCAGGAAACGGCTTTTGGAGTGCTTTTAGCCGAACCCAATCAACTGGTTGCTAAGGACTTAATGGCCAAAATTTTTGGCTGGGAATTGATTACTCCTCAGGCGCGATTGGACAAAATCTCTGACCATAGTGTTGTTTTCAAGCGCTTGGGCGGCTTGGGCGGCAAGGTGGAACTTGATTTTATCAAGAAAAAAATAATTGTCGGCAGTCAGGTTTTATCCGGTGAAATAAAAAGTTTCAAACTCAATGAACTGGCGCAAGTAATTGACTATTTAACCAATAAGCAAAAATAATGATCAGAGAAAAATCAGCCGGAGTGATTGTTTTCCGCTTTAATCCGAGAGACGGGTTGCAATATTTAGTCTTGTATCATCGTGGCAGTTACTGGAATTTTCCCAAGGGCAAAATTGATGCCGGCGAGAGCGAAGAGGTGGCTGCCCAGCGGGAATTGGCGGAAGAGGCCGGTATTAAAAAGGTGGAATTGATTGACGGTTGGCGGCAGGAGACCGATTTCTTTTTTAAAGAGAAGCGGGCCGACCAAACAGAATTAATTAAGAAAAAGATGGTCTTGTTTCTGGCTAAATTACCAGCCGGCGCTAAAATTGATTTGTCAAATGAACATAATGGCTATGCTTGGTTGGATTCTAAAACAGCGGCCAAATATTTAAAATTTAAAAATTTGAAGGAAATTTTAGTTGAGGCCGATTCTTATGTCAATAATAAAATAAAAGAGTATCGAGCCGGGCGTGGTCGAGCAGGCTCGGCGAACAAAAAATATTATGGCCGAAAAACAAATCGGTAAAATCACTCATTATTTTGATAAAATTGGCGTGGGGGTGATTGAATTGACTGACGGTAGTCTGACTAAGGGGGATAAAATCAGAATTCAGGGACACGATAGTGATTTTGAGCAGGTGGTAATGTCAATGCAGATTGACCGGGAAGAGGTCAATGAAGCAACGGCCGGTCAAACAGTCGGTTTTAAGGCCGACCAGCCGGTTAGAGGGCATGATATTGTTTACAAGATAGAAGAGTGATTTTATGAAACAAAAATTATTGCTCCATACATGTTGCGCTACATGTAGCGTTTTTTTGGCGGAAAAATTGTCAGCCGATTATCAGGTGACTGTTTTCTTTGATAATTCAAATATTTATCCAAAGTCTGAATATGACAAGAGGCTGAAAGAGGCGAAAAATTATTTTGAACAACAGGGCATTGAGTTTGTGGAATCGTCTTATGATCACCAAGATTGGCTAATGGCGATTGCAGAATTGGAAAGCGAGCCGGAAAGAGGAAAGAGGTGTCTTGTCTGTTATCGTAAAAGATTACTGAATACGGCTTTATATGCGAAGAAAAATGATTTTGATTTTTTTGCTTCCACTTTGTCAATAAGTCCCCACAAAGACGCCCAAAATATCAATAATATAGGAGAGGAAATCGCTGAGGAAATCGGATTGAATTTTCTGGCGGGGGATTGGAAAAAGAATGACGGATTTAAAAAAGCTATGGAGGTAAGCCGGCAATGCGATTTTTATCGCCAAAATTATTGCGGTTGTGAATTTTCCTTGAGAACCGAAGCTTAGCTCGGTTTTTGGCGTTGAATATGTTATCGTTGACGGTTGGTTTTTTCTGGTTTGATTTTTTATTTGGTTCTATGGTATAATTTAAACAAAGTTATAAACTAATTTTATGTCGCCAGAAAAATGGGAACAAATCAAAGGGCAAATTCAAGACGTTTTTGGCGATGGCGTTGAGCAAACTCAAGAAGTCCTGGCTGAGCCGGAAGTAGGGGAAAAAGAAACGATTATTTTTAACGGTCCTTTGGGCCGGATGAAATTGGAATATTATACCCGGCCGATAGTCTTGGACAAGCGCACCCATGGTTCCCGCCGGATCGGTTCTCAGACCGCGGTAGAATATATTTATTCTGCCGATCAATTTAGCCATAGCCTCAAAGTTTATCAATGGGATGATAGCCAGGACAATTGGGTGGAGGCCGAATTAAGTTCAGGCGTTTTTTCTATTTAAAAAATAAATTATTAACAGCTATGTTGAGGAGGAAAAAAACCGACCGGCAAGCGCTGGTCAAAAAAGGCATCTCAGCCGGCTTGGTTGAGATAGCGGTGATTATATTAATCGCTTTTTTCTTTATTGCTTCCGAGACTTTAATGCCGGCCAAGTCCGGCAGTTTGGTTTTGGGCATTGCCGCCGTTTTGGTGTTACTGGTTATTGGCGCGGCTATTGCCGGCATACTGGTTTTTGGCTGGCCGCTTTATTTGGCATTGCAAAAAAAATATTATGAAGCGGTGCTGGTTTTTTGTTGCACCCTGGCGACGCTGTTGGCTTTTTTTCTGTTGATTGTTTTGGCGGAAATATTGATTTTTTAACAATAATTTGAAGATTAATTTATTTAACAGCTATGGATATTATTATTTTGTTAATTATTATTATTTTTGTGCTGATAGCGGTCAGCTTGCGTCAAATCAACGAATATGAACGGGGAGTTAAGTTTCAGTTGGGCCGGTTTTGCTTGATAATGAATCCCGGTTGGCACTTGGTTTGGCCGGTTATTCAGACAATGCAAAAAATTGATGTTCGGGTCAGGGCAGTGGACGTGCCCGACCAGGAAGCGATTACCAAGGATAATATTTCCGTTCGAATTAATGCGGTTATTTATTATAAAATCAGTGACGCCGCTAAGGCGGTGATTGAGGTGGAAAATTTCGCTTATGCCGTTTCTCAATTGGCCCAAACGACGATGCGCAACGCTACCGGGGAAGTCAGTCTGGATGAATTATTGAGCAATCGCGAAGAGATTTCTTCCCGGATTCAAAAAATCGTTGATCAAGCCTCTGATCCCTGGGGCATAAAAGTCATCAATGTTGAACTAAAGGATATCCAATTGCCGGAAGAAATGAAACGGACCATTGCCAAACAGGCCGAGGCCGAGCGAGAAAAGCGAGCTGTGATTATTAAAGCGGAAGGTGAGGTGATCGCCGCTGAAAATATGGCCAAAGCGGCCGAGACCTTGAGTCGTTCCAATGGCGCGCTCCATTTACGCACCCTGCAATCGATTAATGATTTGTCTTCAGACCAATCTAATACGGTTATTTTTGCCCTCCCCCTGGAGGTGCTCCGGGCTTTTGAGGGTTGGAATAAAATTAAAAACAACCACGATGAAAGAAATCAATAAAACCATTAATAACTCAATTGCCCAACAAATTGTTCTGGCCGTGATTGTTATTTTTATTTTTTTGGCCGGCTTGGTGACATTATTGGGTCGTTATTATCAATCAGTGGAGGAAGTTGATCACCAAATTGTTCAAAGTATGCAGCCGGTTGCTTCGACGGTGGATGCGGATAAATTGACCGCGACTTATCAGTCGCAGTATCGCGGTTTGATTGGTGATTATTTGGGGCGGCTTGATCAGGACCTGGGCGGCGAGGAATTATTGTCGGCTACCCGACAAACCAAGCAGTCACTGTTGAATTTAAAGGTGACAGCGGCGTTTAAAGACACTCATTTGGCGACAGTGCTGTTATTAGACAATTTGGAAGCGGCCTTTGGCCAGGCTGACAATAAAGTTATTCAAACGGATGTTTCGCAACTGGAACAATTGTTGGATAATTTTTCCGCCAATTAATTATGATATTTCTTTTTCTTAGGCTATTTCCTCTTTTATTGCCATTAATTCAGTTGTTGATTTTGGTTGCCTTGTCTTACGCGGTTAATTATTGGCTCTGGCTGTTGCTGACATTATTGGCGGCAAACACTTTTTATTTTTTATTATTGTATGCCAGGTTAAGGAAGAAAAAAGTTTTTATTATTTGGTGGCATTCGTTGGTGATGATTGTAGCCGGCTTCGTGTTTATTTTGTTTGTGAGTGATCGTCTCTCGGTCTTATTATTGGCAATCACTTATGGTTTGATTTATTTTTTTTATCTTGAGTCGGTTTTTCATTATTTTTATCAAACCGGCAAGGCGACTTTGCTCAGTTTGGAGAACGTTATTAATTATGTCAATTTATTGACGGTATTTTTGGGGGTTGCCGCTCTTATTAATTTCTATATCTTTATCAATTTTTATTGGCTCTGGCTGTTGGTCATTGCTTTTGCTGCTTTTTTAATTTTATTTTACAGTCGGTTTCTGTTCCTTGAGCTAAATTCCAAGGAGCATTTAATTTTATCATTGATTTGCACTTTGTTATTGTTGGAATTTTTGGGCGGAATTATTTTTTTGCCAACCAGCTTATATAGTTTAGCCGCTGCGGTGGCGTTGGGCTATTATTTTATCAGTTTGGTCTTATTGGCTCAATTTAATGGCGAGTTGACTCGGAGGACCTTGATACGTTATAGTGTCTTTACCTTAGTTGCTTTATTTGTTGTCTTTTTTACTGCCCTAATCACTTATTAATCATGAAAAAAATCAGATTAGAATTGGTATTAATTATTTTGAGCTCGATTATTTTCGGCTTCTTAGCCGGTATTTTGGGCTATTCTTTATCTAGTAGCCAGGGTTTTACGATTCCTTTCTGGCACAGCATAGATTTTTCCAGTGAAAATTTGGGCCAGGTATTGATTGATCAGCCGCGCAATGTGGTGGTTAGCCAAGATTTGCGCCTGAAACAAATTGAACACGAGTTGTTTCCGTCATTGGTGAATATTTATCCGGCCCAAACTGGCGGCACCCCGCTCAATCAAATTTACCTGCCCGAGGAATTATTGGCACAGGGTTTTGTTTTGACTACTGACGGTTGGATAGTGACTGCCGCTAGTGGGTTTAATAATGCCAAGATTAAGTATCAGGCCGTTGATCATCAGCTCAAGGAATACGGATTAGGTGATTTTATTTATGATTCAGCAACGGAAATTGTTTTGGCCAAGATGCCGGCCGATGGTCTGGCGGTGGCTAAAATTGGCAGCTCTAATGATTTGGCGGTCGGCCAAACAGTGGTCTTGGCGTTTAATAGAAATAATGTCATTCCGGTTAATATTCGCGATATCGGTTATGATTTTTCTGTACCCTCTGGCGCAGTCCTTTCTTCGGAAAAATTGGTTAAAGAGATTTTTTTGGATTATCAATTAGACGAGTCTCTTAATGGCGCGGTGGTAGTCAATTTAAAAGCGGAGATAATCGGTTTAGTGGTCGACGGCCGGGTTGTTCCGGTTGATTATTTTAAAAATATTTTCAATCAGGTGCTAAGTGCGGGCAAGATTAGTCGGCCAATTTTGGGGATTAAATATATTGATTTGGCTCAAGTTGAGGGGTTGAGCGATTATGATACTAAGGGCGCTTTGGTGTATGGCGCACTCGATCGGACCAGCCCGGCTTATGGTCAGCTGCGGGAGGGGGATATTATAAAAAAAGTAAATGACATTGAGCTTAATGTTTATCGGGGTTTGGCGGAAATAATCGCTGGCGCCAAGCCGGGCGAGGAAGTGGATTTATTAATCGTCAGAAACAATCAAGAACAAACAGTAATTATTAAATTAAAATAATTTTTTACATCTAGCGTTAGTCATTATAAGCGAGAGGAGGGGCGTTAGATGTTTAACTTCAATCGGGAAGCAGACGAACATTTGTATTTGACCATTAGGCAGCTTGTTGATTTAGTGCTCCAGAAAGGAGGCAATTTCGCTTTGGCTTTGGAGCTATTGAAAAAAATGGATTGCGGCCGGCCCTGTCCCAGCAGCAAGAAAAATCCCGCCGGTTGGCAGAATGTGCCTTTGACTAAAATGACGAAACAAGACTTGGTTGCCCTGTTAAACGGACCGCCCAAACAAGGAGTGAGAATTGGCGGTCACCTTAAATGTTTTTTTGGCCAATGGGTTTTCGCTGATGACTTGGTCTATCGACGAGTGGTCGATAAGGTCTTTAGGTCGTGGTGGTATTGGCTGTTTTGAAGATTGGGCCCAGAGTAGCTTCTGGGCTTTTAATTTGCTTTGGCGGGCTGATTATTTTATAATAATAAAAAGGGACTTCAATAAATTGGGAGCGGTAATTTATTGAAGTTTTTCTATTTTTGAAGTTAATTTTATGTCTTTTGTCCACTTACACACTCACTCGCATTATTCGCTTTTGGACGGTTTGGGGAAAATAGACGAGCTGGTCCGGCAAGCGGTTGATTTTGGCATGCCGGCGTTAGCCTTGACCGATCACGGGGTAATGTATGGGGCGGTAGAATTTTTTCAGAAGGCGACTAAGGCGGGAATAAAGCCGATTATCGGCCTAGAAGCTTATGTCGCCAGAAATGGCCACTTGAACAAACGGGCCAAGATTGATGAAAAACCATATCATCTCGTTTTATTGGCTCAAAATGAACAGGGTTATCGGAATTTGGTTAAATTGACTACCATTGCTCATTTGGCCGGTTTTTATTATCGGCCGCGAATTGATTGGGAACTGTTGACCCAACATCATGAAGGGTTGATTTGCCTGACTGCTTGCTTGGCCGGAGAGTTGGCGACCAATATTATCAATAATGATCTGGATTCGGCGCGGGAGATGGTTGGGCGTTATCGGGATTTGTTCGGCGCTGATAATTTTTATTTGGAAGTTCAACATCATCCTCATTTGGCGCATCAACAGCTGGTTAATGATCATATTTATAAATTCAGCGAAGAATTGGCGGTTCCAGTGGTGGCCACTAATGATGTCCATTATTTAGACAAGGAAGATGCTGAGTTTCAGGATATTTTATTGTGCATTCAGATAAAAAAAACTTTAGCCGATACGGACAGACTGTCTATGCTGGGCGATGATTTTTCTTTTCGTTCGGCCGAGCAAATGGCGGAAGATTTTAAAGACCATCCTCAGGCGCTTGCCAATACGCTGAAAATCGCCGAGCAGTGTGATTTTAAGCTGACTTTAGGTCGGGCAGTATTGCCGAATTTTCCCTTGCCGGCCCAGCAGACCGCTGAATCTTATTTGGCTGATTTGTGCCGGCAGGGGCTTAAAAAAAAATATCCGATTGGTTGTGATGCGGTTATTAATGAGCGGATGGCTTATGAACTGGAAATAATCAGCAAGACCGGTTATGCCGGATATTTTTTGATTGTGGCTGATTTTATCAATTGGGCCCGAGATAACGGCATTATCGTCGGTCCCGGCCGGGGTAGCGCCGCCGGATCCTTGGTCTCTTATTTGATTGGCATTACCAATATTGATCCGGTTAAGTATGATTTGGTGTTTGAGCGTTTCTTGAATCCGGAGCGAATTTCTATGCCGGATATTGATACCGATTTTGCCGATAGCCGGCGTGATGATGTGTTGCGTTATGTCACCGAAAAATATGGCCAGGAAAAAGTGGCTCAGATTATTACTTTCGGCACGATGGCCGCTCGAGCGGCCATTCGTGATGTGGGCCGGGTAATGAGTTTGCCTTATAATTATTGCGATCGGGTGGCCAAACTGGTGCCAATGTTTACCAAACTCCAAGAGGCGATTGATACGGTGCCAGAGCTTAAGGAAGTAATGGCTGAGGAACAGGGGCGGAAACTGTTGGCGGCCGCTCAACATTTGGAGGGGGTAGTGCGCCATGCTTCCACTCACGCTTGCGGGGTGGTGATTACGCCCGAATCATTGGATAATTATTGTCCGCGTCAATATGGCAGCCAGGGAGACAATTCAATTATAGTGCAATATGAAGGCAAATCAGTGGAAAGTCTCGGCTTATTGAAGATGGATTTTTTGGGTTTGTCCAATTTGACCATTATTGAGCAGGCCTTAGAAATTATTAATAAAATTCATGGCCATAAAATTGATATTGGGGCTATTCCTCTGGACAATCAAAAAGCTTTTGAATTGTTTCAGCAGGGGCGGACGACCGGTGTGTTTCAATTGGAGTCAGCCGGAATGAAGCGCTATCTTCGTCAATTAATGCCGACTGATTTGGAAGATATTATTGCAATGGTGGCCCTGTATCGCCCCGGTCCGATGGAATATATTCCCGATTATATTGCCGGCAAACATGGCCGGCGCAAACCCAATTACCTCCATCCCAAACTGGAGCCGATTTTGAAAAAAACTTATGGAGTGGCGGTTTATCAGGAGCAGTTGTTGCAAATTGCCAGAAATTTGGCCGGCTTTAGCTATGGCGAGGCTGATATTTTGCGGAAAGCGGTTGGCAAGAAGATCAAGGAATTGCTGGATGAACAAGAAACAAAAATGATTGCCGGAATGGTTAAAAACGGCATTGAAACTAAAATTGCCAGAAAAATCTGGGAATTTATTTTGCCCTTTGCTTCCTACGGCTTTAATCGTTCTCACGCCGCTTGTTATGCTTTGATTGCTTATCAGACGGCTTATTTAAAAGCCAATTATCCGGCTGAATTTATGGCGGCGCTCCTAACCTCTGATCAAGGCAATTCCGATCGAGTGGCGATTGAAGTGGATGAATGCCGACAAATGGGCATTGAGGTTTTACCGCCGGATATTAATGAAAGTTTTTCCACTTTTACGGTCGTGGCGGATAGTTTAAAAACCAACACCCCGCGGATTCGGTTTGGCTTATTAGCTATTAAGGGCTTGGGCGAAAATATTGTTAGGGCCATCATTAAGGAACGTAAAGCCAACGGCAAGTTTCAGAATTTGGAAGATTTTTTGAGCCGGGTTAAAAGTAAGGACCTAAATAAACGATCGTTGGAATCAATGATAAAGTCCGGCTGTTTGGACAGTTTGGGCGATCGCAATCAATTATTGACCAACCTTGAGAAAATATTGAGGTTTGTTCAGGAGATTAATAAAAATGGCGATAATGGTCAAAATAGCTTATTTGATGATGCCCCGCAGATAAAATTAAGCAATCTTACCTTGGCTCAGGCGGAGCCATTGGATAAAAAACAACGGCTTAATTGGGAAAGGGAGTATCTGGGTTTATATGTATCGGAGCATCCCATGTTTGAATTTAGTCAAAAAATTTCTCGTTTTGTTATCAGTTGCTCTACTCTAAAAAACTGCGCTCCCGGGGCGGAAGTGCGGTTGGCTGGCATCATTACCAGTGTCAAAAGGATTTACACCAAAAAAGGTGAACCAATGGTTTTTGCCACTATTGAAGACTCGAGTGGTCAGGTGGAGCTATTGGTTTTTCCCAAAATTTTGGAACAGAATCCCCATTTGTGGCAAGTGGATTCCATTATTGCTTGCGCCGGCAAGATTTCCGACAAAGATGATGAAGTTAAAATATTGTGTGATCGGGTCTCAGTGTTGGAATTGGATAATATTGAGGAAGTGTTTGACCGGATTTTAAAAGGCTCGGCGGCCAGAAACGGGGCAGAAACTAATCAGCTTCCATCCGCCGAACCGGAAATCTCCATCACCATTAATGAGCCGATTGACTATCAATTATCAAAACAGCTCAGGGATTTATTTTATCAAAATCCGGGTAATCACCGAATTCAATTATTGATTAATCGTCGCTCTGGCGTTAAACAGAAAATTAAAACCAGTTTTAAGGTTAGCCAACGGGATGCCTTAATTAAGCAGATTAAGCAATTATTAGGTTATTGATTTGCAGTGGCCGATTTTGAGTATTTTTTATTGCTTTTTAAGGCTATTAATTTATGCTATAATAAAATCAAGCTGACGGGGGTTTAATTATGGGCAATATTTTCTCAAATTTTTCTTTTATTTATTTATTTTTATCATTGGCTTTATTGATGGCGCCAGCGATGATTTGGTATTTTCGTTTTGTCAGTAAATCTAACGCCACGGCTTATTTTGGTATTTTATCCAAATATTTGAGGGATTTGACTGCTTTAGTATGACTCAAAAAACTGGATTCGGTGATTGGCCCGGTGGTGATTTTTCCGCAAGCCATTAAAGTTTCAATTATTTTAACCAAAAAAATCAAGAACCGCGCTTATCCCGATAAGTCGATTGATGCTTTGGACGAGGCGGCCAGTAGTGTTCAGTTGAAGAATATTTCCGGGCCCAATCAGAGCCGACCCAAGGTGACCGCCAAGGACATTAGGGGGGGGTTATTCGCCAATGGTATTAAGCATAAAAAATAAATATTAAATTCAACATGACGGAAGAATTCTCAACTCTCTCAACACCCAAAATCGGCTTATATCGCAACATTTCCATTTTTTTTATTGTCATGGCGGTCATTTTATTGGTGGTAGTATTTTTGTTTTTTTACAATCAGGCCACCATTATTATTACTTCGGAAAAACGAGATATTAATTTGAGTTTTAATTTGGAAATTAAAACTGAACCGACGGCTGATGAGCTCAGGGAAAAGGATATTATTGCCGGCTCTTTGGTTAATCAGGAGTTGGATGTGGAAGGAGTTTTTGATGTTACCGTCACCAAGACGGTCTCCTCCGGTTTGGTTGGCCGAGTTAAGCTGGTTAATGGATTATCCAAAGATCAGCCGCTTTTAAAAACCACCCAGCTTCAGGCGGCTAATGGTGTAATTGTTCGGACCAATGAATATGTGGTGGTGCCGGCCGGCGGTAGTGTGATGGTTGATGTTTATCCTAAGGATCCGGAAGAATTTATTGATATTGAGCCGGGCGATTTGACGGTTATCAAGCTTAATCCGGCTAGTCAAGCAAAAGTTTATGGGGTGGCCGAGACGGTTTTGACCGCCAAGCCGCGGCAAATTAAAATTTTGTCCGAGGCCGATATCAATCAGGCCAAGCAACAACTATTGGAGCAAGCCGAGAAAAAATTGCGCCAAGAGTGGCAACTGCCGGAACAACAAAAAGTCACTGTCCAGGTCGTAGAAGCCAAAACAGACAAAACCATTGGTGAAGAAACCGAGCAATTTAGCTTAACATTGAAGGTTATCGGTAAATATTTGACAGTCAACAATGACCAATTGGCCAGCTTAATTGCTAGAAAAGTCGAGAATTTGAATTTAGCTGGCGTTCAGGTCAATAATATTAATTTTAATGATTTGGAGTATACGATTACTGATGAGGACTTAAAGGGGAGTGTTTTAGCCAAGGTTAATTACGCCTTAGAAGCCTTAATTGACAAAAACAATCCAATTTTAGACCCGGCCAATTTGGTCGGCAAAGAAGCCACCGAGGCTGAGACCTATCTTTTGAATTATGATTTGATTAAAGAGGTGGATGTTATCATTAGTCCGGGTTGGAATAAAAAAATTCCCAAAAATGAAGACAGAATAAAGATTATTATCAGATATGAATAAGAAAAAATTAGCCACCAAAACCAAGACAGGCCTGAATCTGCAGGGAGTGTCTCAGGCCACCAGTCTCTTGTTGGGCGTCAGTATTTTGGTTGGTACGATAATGTGGCTGATCTTTGTGCTTGGCAAGAATTAAGATTGATTGCTCGGTCAGCCCTTGGCAAAATGGGGCTGATTTTGTTATATTAGTAAAACCTATGAATAAAACATATTATCTCTGGACTTTGGGTTGCCAGATGAACAAATCCGACGCGGAAAGAATAGCCGCTATTTTAAATGATTTGGGTTATCGGTCTTCGTCTTTTGAGGCGGCGGCTGATTTGATAGTAGTGGTCGCTTGTTCGGTTCGGCAAAGCGCCATTGATCGGATTTATGGTCGGTCGCGCCAGTGGCAGGCGAGACGGCAGCAGGGCCGATTAGTTACTATTTTGACCGGTTGTGTTTTAGCCTCGGATCAGGAAAAATTAAAGCATAAATTTGATTTACTGTTGCCGATCAAAAATATTGTTCAATTGCCAAAATTATTAGCCGATTTAAAGCCACTAGCAACGAAAGATTATTTTCAGCTTGAGCCGGCTGCCAGTCGGTCTTATTCGGCCCTGGTGCCGATTATGACTGGCTGTAATAATTTCTGTGCTTATTGCGTGGTGCCTTATAGTCGCGGCCGCGAAATCTCGCGGCCGGCCCAAGAAGTTATTGACGAGTGTCGGCAGCTTATTAAGCGAGGCGTTAAAGAAATAGTTCTATTGGGGCAGAATGTTAATTCTTACCATTCATCGTTCGCCGGGCAACAATATGATTTTTCCGAGCTATTAAAAGCGATTGACGCTATTAATGGCGATTATTGGCTTCGTTTTATTACCAGTCATCCCAAGGACCTATCGGATCAACTGATTGCGGTTATGGCTGACAGCCGGCACCTTACGCCTTATTTGCATTTGGCTTTGCAATCGGGTGATGATGCAATATTAAAAGCAATGAATCGCCAATATACGGCCCCACACTATTGGGAATTGGTCAAGCGGGCCCGACAAGCCATTCCTCGATTGATGATCTCCACTGATATCATTGTCGGTTTTCCCGGCGAAACCAGAAGTCAATTCAACCAGACTGCCAAACTAATGAAGAAAATCGGTTTTGATATGGCTTATATTGCCAAATATTCGGCCCGGCCCGGGACTGCCGCTGCCCGATTGAAAGACACTGTCAGTCTGGAAGAAAAAAAACGGCGCGCCAAAGAATTGACCGATATTCTCAAACAATCGGCCGAGACCGCTAACCGAAAATTAATCGGTGCCACCACCAGGGTCTTGGTGGAGCGCTGTGTCAATGGCCGCTGTCAGGGTAAAAATGAACAGTTTAAAACAGTGGTTTTTTCCGGACCGCGTCGTTTGGTCGGTCAGTTTGTCGAGGTGGTAATCGAAGAGGCGGACAGTTGGGGTCTTCGCGGCGCAGTGGTTGCCCCCCGGGTGGTGGTGGTTTTGGGGCCGACCGCTTGCGGCAAGACCAGATTGGCGGTTAGGTTGGCCAGTCAGTTTAATGGTGAAATAATTTCCGCCGATAGTCGTCAGGTTTACCGCGGTATGGATATTGGGACGGGCAAAGATTTGGCCGATTATCAGCTCGGCGATCATACTATCCCGTATCACTTAATTGATGTAGTTGGTCCCCAAACTGATTTTAATGTCGCCAAATATCAAAAATTGGCTTATCGTCAGATAGCGGAAGTTTTGGCGCGAGGCAAGACGCCGTTTTTGGTGGGGGGCAGCGGGTTGTATTTGGACGCGGTGATTGACGGTTATCAATTGCCTCAATTGGCTAAAAATAGCGCCAAGATCAGAGAGGCACTTAATCAAAGGTCATTACCCCAATTAGTTGCCGACTTAAAAAAAGTTGATTTGGCGAGCTATCGTCAGATTGATAAAAAAAATCGTCGCCGGGTTCAGCGGGCCCTGGAAATATATTATCAAACCGGTCAACCCAAGTCCGGCCAGATCAATAAAGTAAAGCCCGATTACCAGTGGCTGGTTATTGGAATCAAATTCCCGTTGGAAGAAATTTATCGTCGCATTGCCAGGCGGTTGCGAGTCCGCTTAAAACAGGGGATGATTGAAGAAGTTAGTCAGCTCAAGGCCAATGGTCTCAGCTGGAAACGGCTGGATGATTTTGGTTTGGAATATCGTTGGATTGCTCGCTACTTGAGAGGGCTGATTGATTATCCGACGATGTTGGCTGAATTGGAAAAAGCCATTCGTCATTTTGCCAAGCGCCAGCTGACCTGGTTCAAAAGAAGAGACGATATCCATTGGGTGACCAATTTTAGGCAGGCGAAGAAATTAACTCAAATTTTCTTGAATAAAAAATAAACTGGAACAATTGTTCCGGCTTATTTTTTATTCTGATTTTATCGCTCGGCTTTTTCCTGGCTATAATCCCGTTCGTTGCTTTCTCCGCGACTGCGGTTTTCCCGATAACTTTCTTTAATTTCTTGTTGGCTGTGGCCAAAAGTTTTTTTCAGCCATTGGTCTGTTAATTCATCGGCCGCCGGTTCAGCGTTGGCATCTAAGCCGGTGGCAAAGGTGATTTTTTCTCGACTCATATTTAAAAGTTTAATTTTGGTTTTTGCCTGGTTGACGACTGACTGGCCGAACCGGTCGCTGAATTTTTGCCGCCCAACAAATCTTCCGACCAGGCTTCTTGACGCCGTTCTCTCATCACGCGGTTGATATTTCTTTTCTTGATTATTTCGTGACGAACATAACTGTTAACAATTTTTTTGGCATCATAATCAAAACCGCTGACCCCGCTATTTTTTAAGGCGCCAATCGCTTTTTCAATTTGTTTGGGCGGCAAGGCGGCGTTTTGGCGAACCAGTTGATTGATTTGTTTGTCGGAATAGCCGGCCTGCTTGAGACTGGTGGTAATTTTTTTCTGGTTGCTGGCGCTTAGGCCGGCGTAATTGGTCCGGTGTTTGTAAACATCGGAGAACTTAATTGTTTTCGGCCGGAATTGATTGAGTGGATTTTGATTCCAGAGGCCCATATGGTTAAGTTAATTTTTTCTTGAAAATTTCGTTTAGGGTTTGGGGGTTGGCTTTGCCCTGAGTGTTTTTCATTGCTTGGCCGATTAGGAATTTTAAGGCATTTTCTTTGCCGGCTCGATAATCGTCGACCACCTTGGGATTAGCGGCGATGATTTGATCAATAATTGTTTCAATCGTGTTATCGTCTTCCAGTTGGCCCAAATCTTTTGCGGTCATAATATCCGAGGGGTCGTCGCCGGTTTTAAACATTTCCGCCAAAATTTTTTGGGCCGCTAGATTATTAACTTTATGGTGATAAACCAAGGTAATAAATTCGGCAAAATTTTCCGGGGTAATTTTACATTCATTGACTTTAATTTTGGCCAAATTTAGGTGGTTGGCGAGTCGGTTAATCAACCAGTTGCTGATCAGTTTAATTAGTTTGGCCCCCTCTTGTTGCCAGATTTCTTCTGCGGTGCCCTCAGTTTCCGGCAGGGCCACCAACCAGCCGATCAGCTCGGAGATGACTTGTTCGGTGTAAGCAGCCAGATTTTTGTCACTGACAAGAATTTTGGCGTCTGCTTCGCTAAAGCCGTATTGGCGAATGAAACGGTTAAGTTTTTTTTGCGGTAATTCCGGCAGGGTCGCTTGCAATTGTTCAATTAGCTGCTCTGAGATCGCCAACGGTGGCAAATCCGGCTCGGGAAAATAGCGGTAATCAGCCGCCGTTTCTTTGGTTCGTTGAGCAAAGGTGACTTGGTTGTTTTCATCCCAACCGCGCGTTTCCTGGCTGATTGAACTGCCTTGGCTCAGTAATTTTTCTTGCCGTTTAATTTCGTATTCAATCGCTTTTTCTACCGCTCGAAAAGAATTGATGTTTTTCAGCTCCACCTTTGGGTTTAAGTGGTAGCCGGCGATTGGTTTGACTTCAGCGCCAGCAATGGTAAATTTGTCCTCTTCCTGCAAAGAAACATTGGCTTCGCAGCGCATTTGGCCCCTTTCCATATCGGCATCGGAGATTTCCAGATAACGTAATATTTGTTGGTATCTTTGGCAAAATTCTTTGGCTTGCTGGGCTGATTCAATGCAGGGGTCGGTGACCAACTCGATTAGCGGGGTGCTGGAGCGGCTTAAATCAATTAATGAGCCGGCCTGGCTGTGCAAGAGTTTGCCAGTATCTTCTTCCAGATGGACCCGGGTGATACTAATGTCTTTGTCGCCAATACTGAGCTTGCCCTGGTAAGCGAGCGGCAAATCAGCTTGGGAAATTTGATAACCCTTGGGCAGGTCAGGATAGAAATAATTTTTTCGGTCAAATTTGGTTTGAAGATTGATTTTGGCTTCCAGCGCCAAGCCGACCAAAATCGTCCATTCCACTGCCTGGCGGTTAAGAGTTGGCAGGGCGCCGGGCTGGCCGGAGCAGATCGGGCAAATATTTTCATTGGGCTTATCCTTTAACTCATAACCATTGGCACAAGAGCAGAACATCTTAGTTTTAGTTTTTAACTCGGCGTGAATTTCCAGACCGATAACCGGCACATATTTGGGCATATTGGTTGAAAAAATAATCAGATTAATACTTTTTAATACTTTTTTAGTTTAGCTGAAATATGAGAAAAAATCAAATAAAATAGCCCGGTCTTTTTAAAAAAAGCCGGGCCAGTGCTTGTTTAAAATGCTTAAATCAAGCGCGTAATTGGCCGGTTTTTAACCGGTCAATGATTGTTTTGATGGTGCTTTGTTTTTCAGGCGGAAATCGCCACTCCGTGATTTTTTCCGGGGTGAGCAGTTCTTCCAGTTGGGGAATTACTTCCAGATCGCGAGCCACTTCGCTGGCCAGCGAACGATTGACAAACGCCTCATCAGTGGGAAAGGCGTCAAAGAAACTGGCCAAGCCTTTGGCTTGGTCGCCGCCGACTAGGCCGAAGTCTTGGCCGTAAATATGGAGCGAACAGGAAAAATCAGCGTAACTGCCCAGTTTGACTGGTCGGCCGCTAATGGCGGCAATTTCTTGAGCCACTATTTGCAGCCAGAAGGTGATTGCGATCACATTATCGCTCCAAGCTTTATACAGATCGCGGGAGCGCCACATGGTGGTGGCGTTCAAATTGAGCGAGCCGTCTTCATTTTCAACGCAACGCAGTTGCAATTCCCTGAGGCAGGGCATATCTTCGGTCAAAAAGGGATCCAAATTGGGGACAGCCGTGGTGCAGATGGCCCGCCGGGTGTAAGGGATTTGGGCGACCAATTCAATCGCTCTGGCCAGTTGGTTAAAACTGCCGCCGCTGCTTTCCGGATGGGCGACTAAGCGCTGGTGATAAGTATAGGGCCACTGCTTAGCTTCCAGTTCTTTGCCATCAATCACTTGGCGCAGAATGCTGGTTGGCACCACTAAATGGTCTTTGGCGCCCATAATCTCGGCAATATAAGCGCCGCGTTCGCAAAAAGAAATTGGCGAATAACGCGGGTCGCTAAACGGGTCTTTGACTTCAATCAGCACCCGAGCATCGCGGCTGGGCGGGTCAATATATTGACCCGCCTCGTTCTGGCGGTCATACTGAGTGCGCATTGGCAGCCCATCGGTCCAAACCGTTTTAATGGCGCGCCAGAGCGCTTGGGGAATGTTTTCGGCCACAATATGACGAGTCGGCAGGTTGCTATTGGTCATAGCTAGACTCCTTTACTGTTAATCCTCAGTGTATCTGGAAAGCAAGCGGATTTCTGTGGCGTGGACTATTTGGGCGTTAATTTTATTGATGTCTTTGGCGCCGTCAATAACAACCACCCGCTCCGGCGCTTCTTGGGCGATAGTCAGATATTCTTGACGGACTCGCTCAAAAAAACTTTTGTTGCAAGTGCGCTCAAAAAAAGCGTCTCCGCCGCGCTTGCTTTGTTGGCGTTGAATCATTTCCGCCACGCTGATATTCAAGAAAAAAGTGATGTCCGGATTTAGGCCGGGGCTGGCCAAGCGGTTCATTTGGCTGATCAAAGATATTTTATCCGGATGGCTGTAAAAACGCCCGCCGCCCTGATAGGCGCGAGTGCTATCAAGAAACCGATCCAGAATGACAATTTTGCCTTGGGCCAACTTGGGTCGGACAAAACTGTTGACAAATTCGGCTCGGGCCGCCAAAAACATGAATAATTCGCATTCGCTGCTGCGGCTGAACTCGTAGGGGAGCAATTTTAAATCAGGAAAATCTTCATGGCCCCTGAGTTCGCGCCAAATAGCCGGCAGGGTTAATTCCGGATGCTTGAGGAGCGCCCTTAAGGCCTCGCCATAAGGCACTCCGCCCGGTTCGCGACTTAGGATGGCCGGGTATTGTTTGTTGATTAGCGCCTGTAACAAGAGTTGGGCTTGGGTGCCCTTGCCAGAACACTCGATTCCCTCAAAGGTGATTAACACAACCAAGCCTCCTTTAGTTGTTTAGGTGCGAAAAACTGGGTTTAAATTAACAAAAATATAGCCGGAAGTCAATCTTAAAAATCGATCCCATTTGAGCTTTAAAGATTTATTTGAGGCGGGGCTTTTATTATGCTGATTTTACAAGTTGCTTACCTCCTTTATAATTTCCTCAAAAACTTCTTTTTCCGGCTTTTCGCCGTCAATCACTTTGATACCCGGGTATTTTTTGGAGAGTAGTTCATAAGCGCGCCAGACTTTTTGCAGCTTTTCTGATTGTTCAAACAATTCCAGGCTTTGGCGATTATCCTTGATTCTAGTTAGACAGACCTTAGGCGATACTTTTAATAAGATAGTCAAATCCGGTAGGATAAATTGGCTATTAATATTATAAAGCCAGTCATCATCGTTAATATCCAAAGAGCCATAGGCCAGTGACGACAAAAAATAACGGTCGGTAATAACCGTCAGGCCTTTGGCCAGGCGGGGGATGATGTCCTTAGTCAGATGATTGGCGCGGTCGGCAGCAAACAATAGTTGCAGGGAATAAGGATTGACCATTTTCCAGTCGCCGGTTAGAGAGCTTTTAATGATGCCGCCAATAACGCTGCTGGTCGGTTCTTGAGTGGTCCAAAAAGATTTTTTGCCGGTTTTGAAGTGGTCGGCAATTCTGGCGGTTTGAGTGGAAGCGCCCGAGCCGTCTAAGCCCTCAATGGCGATGAATTTGCCCGGGTATTTGTTTTTGAACATAGCATGCTTTTTTATAAAGAATTAAAGTAAATTACCGGATATCAAACCGATAAAATCTTTCAGTAAATCCCAAATTCAAAATTTCAAGTTCCAAAGTAATTTTTTGTAATTTTGGATTTGAAATTTATTTATTATTTATAATTTTGAATTTGTGATTTTATTCCCTTCATCATCTCATCGATCTGCTTTTTCAAATTTTCCACCTTGCCGTTGTTATCCAGCCGATAGCCGGCTTGTTTGGCTAATTTTCTGATTTTTGTTTCTGTCGGTAACTGGGCATCGCGCAGAAATTGGGCCCAGGTTTTTGTTTGGTCATCCGGATTTTGGGTTCGCCTAATTAGCCGCCTATAGCGAATTTCCGGTTCGGTATCAACATGAATCAGCCAAAAGCCGGGCAAGGTTTTTAGCTGGGTAATATCTTGGGGCAGGCGGATATTCGGCAGACAGACAATTGGCGCGGTTGCTTTTTCGACTTGATTAGTGATGGCTTTTGCCAGGATATCCTGGCCGAACCGCCGGCGTAAATCATTGCCCAGCCAGGCCATATTTTTTCGAGTTTGCGGCAAATTGATGACAGTGAGAATATCTCTCAGCGGTTGAGAAAAACTGATCGTCCGGGAATGGTATTTTTTTTCCAGATAAGCAGCGACCGTATCTTTGCCGCTGGCGATTTCTCCCACTAGACCGAGGATGATTTTGGGGGTCACGGGGCGCTTATTGGTGGTCATATTGCTCGATTAAGGGATTAATAATCATTAATTCCACTCCCGCTTGTTTGAAAATTTCCTTGGACAAATCTCCGGCATGGTAGTCTTTTTCGCAAACTACTCGTTTAATCCCGACATTAATGATCATTTTAGCGCAAACATAGCAGGGAGTCATTTTGCAGTAAAGAGTGGCGCCATCTAAGGCAATACCCAGTTTGGCGGCCTGGCAAATGGCATTTTGTTCGGCATGGGTGGTCCGGATACAGTGCTGGGAAACATGGCCGTCCTCATAAGTGACGCTGTGCAGCTGGTGGCCAATTTGGTCGCAATGGGCCAGGCCAATCGGCGAGCCAACATAGCCGGTGGCCAAAATTTGCTTGTTTTTAGCAATCACACAGCCGCTACGGCCGCGGTCGCAAGTCGCTCGACTGGCCACTTGGCTGGCAATATTCATAAAATATTCGTCCCAGCTGGGACGAATATATTTTTCAGTTTGGGGATTAGTATTTTCCATAAGATTATTTTATCATAACAATTATTGTAAAACAAAACCCCGCCCTTGGTAAAGGGTGGGGTTTAACGAGAAGGATGGGTATTTTAAGATTAGAGCGCTACCTTAATGCCCGGACCCATAGTGCTATTAAGACTGATATTTTTGATATAAGTGCCTTTGGCGCCGGTGGGCTTGGCCTTACTAATGCTGTCTAAGAGCGCCTGAAAATTTTCTACCAATTTTGTCTGGTCAAATGAAGCTTTGCCGATAATCACATGGAGATTGCCAGAGTCGTCATTTTTATAGTTGATTTGGCCCTTTTTCAGATTTTTAACCGCCTCGGCGATATTATTGGTAACCGTGCCATCCTTGGGATTAGGCATTAAACCGCGCGGGCCGAGCACTTTGGCCACTGGTCCCAGTAGTTTCATTGTGTCTGGCGCGGCCACCAGTACATCAAAATCAATTTTGCCCTTTTTGATTTCTTCCAATAAGTCGGCTTCGCCAACCAGATCAGCGCCGGCTGCTTTGGCGTTTTTTTGTTGCTCGCCATTACCTGTCAAAACGGCAATTCTGATATTCTGGCCGCTGCCATTTGGCAAAATGACCGAGTGGCGGACCTGCTGGTCGCTTTTTTTCGGATCAATACTGAGGTTAAAATGGGCTTCAATGGTGGCGTCAAATTTGACTTGAGCGGTTTTTTTTGCCAAATCAATCGCTTCCTCAATTGGATAGGCCTTTTTCGGGTCAACCATTTTTTCCAAATCTTTAAATCGTTTGGATTTCGGGTGGTCTACTTTTTTCATAATTATTTTAATTTGGTGGTGTTAGCGGCAGCCGGACTAAGGCGCCTCCCACATTGTTTTTATAAGACTTATTTTTCCAGTTCAATACCCATCTGGCGAGCGGTGCCGGCAATAATCTTACAAGCGGCATCCAGGTCAGTGGTATTTAGGTCAGGCATCTTGATTTTGGCGATTTCTTCCAGTTGGGCGCGAGTGATTTTGCCCACTTTTTCTTTGAGCGGTTTGCCCGAGCCTTTTTTAACGCCGGTGATTTTTTTAATCAGTTCGGCGGCCGGCGGGGTTTTCAAGATAAAATCATAGCTTCTGTCCTCATAAACGGTGATTTCCGCCGGAATAATGTCGCCCTGCTTATCTTTGGTCTTGTCATTGAATTTTTGGCAGAATTCGGCGATATTAAGACCGTGCTGGCCTAAAGCCGGACCGACGGGCGGCGCCGGGTTGGCTTGGCCGCCGGGGATCTGCAATTTTATGATTGTTTTTATTTTTTTTGCCATAGAATTTATTGTTATATTATTAAATTGTTATATTGTTTTTGTGCCATATCACAAGGCCATCTTAATGATAAATATTACAATATAACAATTTGACAATTTGTAATTATTATTTATTTTCCAGCGCGTTATCGTTATAACGCGAGAAGCCCTGGATTTATATATTAAATTTTCTTTATCTGTAAAAAGTCCAATTCTACTGGCGTCTCGCGGCCAAACATTGATATCAATACTTTAATCTTGCCCCGGCTTTCATCAATTTCAGTCACTTTGCCTTCCATATTCTTGAAGGGGCCGTCAGTAATTTTGACCGGATCGTTTTTGACGACATCAATTTGGTATTCTGGCTCGTCTACTCCCATCCGTTTTTGCAGAGATTTGATTTCTTCTTCTGATATCGGTGTCGGCGTATTGCCCGAGCCAACAAAACCGGTGACATGGGGCGTATTTCTGACCACATACCAGGAATCGTCAGTCACCATCATTTCCACTAAAACATAGCCGGGATAGATTTTTTCCTCAACGATTTTTCGTTTGCCGTTCTTGATACGAATCTTTTTTTCCTTGGGAATAAGGACACCGAAGATTTTGTCTTCCATGTCCATTGATTCGATACGCTGTTTGAGGTTGTGCTCAACCGCCTCCTCCAATCCGGAATAGGTATGCAGGACATACCATCTTTTGCCCAAGTTGAGTGTTTGTTTAGCCATAGAATTAGCTGGTTAGCTTTTTAGCTTATTAGCGGATTAGGTTTGTTATTAAATGATTCGTCCCAAGGCCACGGTCAAAAGATAATCAACAATTCCCAAAAAGGCGGCCACTCCCAGAGAAATGCCAATAACCAAAATGGTGTGTTGTTTGACCTCTTTTTTGGTTGGCCAGGTAACTTTTTTCAATTCGTTTTTGGAGTCTTTGACATATTGGGCCAAAGCATTGATTTTTGCCATATTTTTGTATTTTAAAATCCCCGCCCGGGGATTAAATTAAACTATGATTATTATAAATTATTTTAAGAAAAAAATCAAGTTTATTTTATTGGCTGGTTTTTTAACAGACGGGGTCGGTCCTGTCTTTATTGAAAAGTAGCTGGCGCTCTTGGTTTAATATGGTTTTCCTGCTATTTTATTGTCTAAATTTAGATAAAATTATAGATTTAGTTGGTCATCATCGCCGGAGTGGCGGGAATCGGTTTAACTTGGGGTAGATCCTTTGGCAAAGAGCTGGTCGTCTGCTCGTAGCGGTCCAAAATTTCTTTAATTAAGGGCACGACAAGATTTTTTTGGAAATAAGAGGTGTTTTCCGGTATTTTGGTCACTGGAAATACCAAGGCCGGGATGATTAATTCTTCGTTTTCTTTGGTGTTGTCATTAAAGCGGTAGATTTTGACCAGACCGATTTCCGGAGTTCCGATTTCCGCTTCCAAGACTTTTTCCGATGTTCCGCCGGGCAAGGCGTGATTGCCGGCGTTGCCAGTTGTTGCTATTTCCAGCAGGCGGCTGACATTTTGTTCCACCGGGTAGCGAGAAGCCTGATAATTATTGGTGCTGTGGTTCCACAAACCAATGACTTTGTTTTCGCGGATATTAATGCCCACTCGCATGCCGAATAGATTACCGGATTCATCCAGGACGGTTTTGTTGTCAATTAGTAGCGGATAAATCACATTGATTATATCCGGCACATTGCTGCTATCTGTTTCGTAGAATTGCCGCCAGCTGTCTTCCACTTGGGGTTGGCCATACGGCGAGAGGTCAATGGCGTATTTATTGACAAAGTCATTAGCTTGGCTGATTAAGTCACTATCATTTGACACATCGTCTATAGAGAGTGGCTGGTCAATGCATCTTTCGCCGGCAGCACAACGAGAAACTGCCGTTTCCCCCTGGGTGTAATTTTGGCTGACAGAGACATTATTTTCTTGAAAATCAATGGTGACAAGATAGCCGTAGTCGCGATCCTCCATTAGGCCAAGGCTCTGCATTTTAGGGTTGGATAATTTGGACAAATCAATCAGGTCGAATTTCAGCCGACTGATCAAATTGGCAATCATTGAAGCGTTGGCGCTGGTTTTGATGCGCTTAAACACATTCATTTCCGCATCGTCGATTGTGAAATTGTCTCCGGTATAAACGAATTTGTAGCCGACTATTTCCGGTATGCCGATATAATTGGTGGCTAGGCCGCTCCCGTCGCCGGCGCCGCGTCCGTCGGCCAGAATTTCTTGGCTCGGTGTTGCGACCAAGCTGCCGAAAGCCTGATTGGCGAGGCTATTGATGCCCACTTTGGCGTCAAACTCCAAGGACAGTCCATTGCTGCCGCTCATTTGGCTCTGGCTCCAGAAAAATGTCGGAAGAGCGATAATTATTACAATTATTGCGCCCAAGCCGGCATAAGCCAGTTTATTAAAAGACAGTGCCAGCCAAGACGCGGTCTTTTTAATTTTTTTATTGGCGCTCAACTCTTCAATTTTCGCCAATAATTCTTGGCGCAGGCGGTTTTTGAACTCTTCGTCAAATTCCGTGTCCGGCCGGACTTTAATCAGCCGGTCGATGATTTTGACCAGCTGTTTTTCATATTGTTTGAAATCTTGGTCGATTTGATATAAGTCATTGAGAATAGTTTGGATGCGTTGGTCCATATTTTTGAAAGTTATCAATTAATTGGGAAAGTTGCCGGCCAGTAAAGCCAACATCATAATTACAGCCAAATCTTGGCGCAGCCTGCCGGCCACTCGGGAGAACATCATTTTGCAACTGGCTTCGCTTTTGCCCATGATTTCGGCGATTTCCTGGTAGGACAGTTCATCCCACAGCCGCATCATGACAACATCCTTTTGTTCAGGACTAAGCCGCTCCAAGTATTGTTCCACTCGCGTCAATTCCTGCCGGTCGCTTAACTCTTGTTCAAGGTTGTCGTTGGCGCTAATGCCCCAGGCTCGCTCAATATCGCTGGTCGGCCGCTGCTGTCGGTAATGGTCGATAACATTGTTGCGGGCGATCCGGTACAGCCAGGAGGAAAACGAGCCTTTATTAAAGTGATAAGTGTTGATTTTTTCGAGCGCTTTGAAAAATGTCTGGCTGGTCAGGTCTTCGGCCGTGTCTTTGTCGCTTATTCGCCAATAAATATAATTGTAGATTTTTTTGATGTAGCGGTCATAAAGCAGGCCAAAGTCGGCTAAATCTCCTTTTTGGCATTTTTCAATGATTTGGGATTCGCTGATTTCCATGTTTGCCCGTCGGTTAAAATTAAATAATAGGCCCGCTCGCTGGCTTGGTCCAACTGGTCGACGCTTATGTTTAATTGCCGATTTATTTTCTTTAAATATAGCATATTGGCTTTATTTTGTTTACTTTGTTATATATAACGCTTAAAAGCGGGAAAAAGTAACAAAAAACTGGCTCAATAGCCGGTTATCAAACATTGGTAAAAATGGTTATAAAAAAGCGCTACCTGATAGAAAGAAAAATATTTGTGATGGTTATATCTTTAGAAAAATTTGTTTTTTGGCGCTAAAAATGTTAATCTGTGATTAAAGCATAAACGGTTTTGAAAACCCATCATTGGAAAATTAATTAAAGAAGGGCTGATTAGCAGGGGGGTGTTTTAGTTCCCCCTTGGTTGTTTTGGTGGCGATCTTGATTGTCAGAGCTAAAAAAATTCTAGCTTGATTACAAGGAGGGACTAAGAATGGATTTTAAGGCGATCAAAGTCGGCTTGCGGGTCAAAATAACCCGTCTGAGCGACGAGGTTTGGCTGGCCAAAGTCAATCCTCGCTATCTGGTTAATCGGCGTCTGGGGGTGAGCGGCGTCATTGTCGGGTCGCTTCCCGTCTCCATTTTCGGGTCGCTTCCCGGCGAGAATCGCCGGGCCTGGTGGGTGGAGCAGGAGGGTGAAAAAACCGCTGTTTATTTGTCTGATGAGTTGGAACCGGCTTGAGTTCAAGCCGCGCCCGCTATTAAATTAGGCCCTGGTCGCTTGATGCCGCCGGGGCTTTTTTAGGTCTAATGCCAGCCTTGGGCGCCGGCTTTAATGAACATACCTTGGTATGTTCAGTGGTATGTTCAGCGGTAAAAAAAGGGGGGGGTAATAGTCCCCCAAAGCAGATTATTCAAATAAAAAATTAATCACCACAAATAAAATATATAAAGCTAATAGGACAAGACCTTCGCGGCGGTCCATTTTTTTGTGGCTTTTATAAAACCAGGCAAAGCAAATCAAGACTAGGGCCATAAATATCGCCGTCAGCCAGTAAGTAGCGTCAATATTAAAATTGATTGGCCTTAGGAAAGCCAGGACGCCTAAAATTAAAGTATTAGTGAAGGACGAGCTTAATAAGTGGCTAAGCGACAATTCTGAAGATTTTTTGCGCCAAGAGGTCAGGGCAATGCTGATTTCCGGCAGGTTGGTGCCAAGAGAAAAAACAATCAGACCCATCGTCAGTTTGCTAATGGTGATGTATTCCAATAATTGGACGGTAATTACCACAATATAATGGGAAACAATTAGGATACCGATAGTGCCGCTAATCGCCAGAATAATTGATTGCCCCGGCCGGTCGCTGATGGCGGTATGAAGGCTGGTTTGGTGGTCCAACCGGTTGAGGCGATACAAATAAGCGACTAAGCCAAGGTAAAGTCCGATCATAATCAGGCCGTCGGTAGCGCCATAATAGCCGTTGAGGCCGAAAAAAATCGGCGTCATTGTTACCAGTAGGGCGGGAATGACGCCGGCTAAGCGGCCGTCGGTTTTGATTTTGCGATTAAGTAGAATACTGACACCCAAAATCAGTCCCAGCATCACCATAACGCCGCCAATAATATTGCCGACCGACAAGGGGGCAACTTGATTAATAGTGGCGTTGATGCCTAGTGATAATTCCGGCAGGCTGGTGATGATGCCCAATAACAGGCCAAAAACAAACAGCCGGATTTTTAAAATGGCGCCTAAGCGCTTGATGTGATTGACTGTCAGTTCGGCCAGCCAACCCAAAGCGACAAATAGTATCAGTAGCAATACGGAATTAATTAGAATCAGCATAATCAATTTTATTAACCGTAATTAAAAAAGTTTTTCAGTTTGGATTAATTATAGCACAAAAAACCGCGCCAATTAATTATTGAGGCGCGGTTGGAGAGGAGGTTGGACGAGGTGGTTTATTGTTTGAGGGTTTATTGGCGTGGTCATTTTTTTCTTGGGAGCTGATGGTTTTCGGGTTGGGGGAGTAGAGCTTGTTTTTGATTTTCCATTTGTCCACATATTGGCCAATACCGTCGCGGTTGAATTTGTTGAGCGTTTTAACTCGCGATTGTGACCATTTGAGCAAACTTTCAAAATTGATTTTATAGACCCCGCGGACGACAATATAAAGCACCTCCTGGTCCTTGATGGCTCGGCGAATGGTTTTCTCGCTGATGCCGAACAGGTTGGCTGCTTGGGAAATCGTCACGCGAATCGGTTGTTTTTGTTCAGAGGGCATTTTTGCGGTATTGAATTTTTTGGATTGATAAATTTAGAAATTTAAAATTTTAAATTAGAAATTATTGTATTATCCACACCAGTAATAAGCCCTTAAAACAATAACTCCAAAATCCTATTTTTACTGAGATTTGTCTAGACATGTCTAGACAAATCTTACAATTTTTAATCTTTTTAGTCAAGTTCGCAAGCTGATTAAAAAGCAGTAAAACCATTGCCAGAAAATAATTTTTGTATTATAATTACTTTTGTCTAAGATAAGTTGGTGTAACAAACATTCAATTATTTCGTCTCATCTAATGAAGAATCCTTTGAGTCAGCAGATTCTTTTTTTGAAAGTCAAAAACCAGGACCCGGAAGCCTATGGCCAATTTTACGATTTATACGTTAAGCGTATTTATCGTTTTATTTATTTTAAGGTTAATTCGGTTTCCGACAG